>NZ_BLKW01000002.1:1387234-1734043 GCF_010723305.1 Mycobacterium botniense
ACTGTACATTCCGTGCGCAATAACGGTTGGAAATCCGAATAGTCTGGCCGCGATCGGATTGGTGTGGATTGGGTTGTGATCACCGCCGATGGCCGCATAGCGCCGGATCTGTGCCGGGGTGATCTGCAGGATCGCGTTCGGTGGAGGGAGTTTGGGCTGTTTCTGCGGGGGCGGTTTAGGCTCGTCGGATAAGCTAGTCCGCTGTTGGTGCAAAAACGTCGTCACCTGGTGCCAGGCAATGTCGTTACCGATCCTGATGTCGGCCACCAGGTCCGCCAGCAAGCCCCTGCGGTGTTCGCGAAGGTTTTCGGCGTGCACCGCGATTCCGACGGTGTCAGTCACCGTGATCGGCCGGTACTGCGTGATGTGGTTTTCGGTATGTATCGCTCCAATTGCGGCGAAGGGGAAATCAAATCCGGTGACCAAGGACATCATCGGCGGAAAGGTCAGCGTGAATGGATATGTCAGCGGCACAGCGTTGCGGTAACGCAGCCCGGTGAGCGCGGCGTAGTCGGCGACGTTCGCGCGGTCGATTGGCACGTCGTCGACGGTCACGGTCCGGCTGGGCAACTGGTCGCCACGCGGCACCAGCGGCAACGCGCCGGCCGCCGCGCGGAGCATGTTCATCAGGCCATGTGATTGAGTCATGTCACCCCGTTACGATTTGTTGTCCGGCACAGGCGCTGGGTTGTGTTCGCCGGCCCGGCTTCTCGCTAGGGCCGCTGCGGGCCGTGCATTGTGCTCAAGCACCCATCATGGCTTGGCCGCACACACGAATCACGTTGCCGGTCACAGCATTGGAAGCGGGGTTGGCAAAGTAGGCGATTGTTTCGGCGACATCGACAGGTAGGCCGCCCTGCAATAACGAGTTCAGCCGGCGCCCGACCTCGCGGGTGACCAGCGGAATCGCTGCGGTCATCTGGGTTTCGATGAATCCGGGGGCGACGGCGTTGATCGTGATGCCCTTGTCGGCGAGCGCGGGAGCCAGTGCCTGGGTCAGACCAATCATGCCGGCCTTGGTGGTGGCGTAGTTGGTTTGCCCGCGATTGCCCGCAATGCCGGCCATCGATGACAGCCCGATCACTCGCCCGCCTTCGCCGATACTGCCGTTGCCAACGAGTCCCTCGGTGAGACGCAGGGGAGCGAGTAAATTGACCGCGATGACCGCATCCCAGCGGGCGTCGTCCATGTTGACCAACAACTTGTCACGGGTGATGCCGGCGTTGTTGACCAAGATGTCCGCCCGCCCGCCGTAATGCCCGCTCAGGTGGTCGGTGATGCGATCGACCGCATCGTCTGCGGTGACGTCGAGTGTCAGGGCGGTGCCGCCCACCCGGGACACCACCTCGGCCAGGGCCTCGGCAGCAGCGTCGACGTCGATCCCGATGACGCGGGCACCGTCGCGAGCAAACACCTCAGCGATGGTCGCACCGATACCGCGGGCGGCTCCGGTGACAATGGCAACCTTGCCGTCCAAGGGGCGGTCCCAGTCGGCCGGGGGCGTGGAGTCGGCCGCCCCGACATAGAACACCTGGCCATCCACATACGCCGATTTCGCCGACAAGATGAACCGCATCGTCGATTCCAGGCCGGTGGCCGCCGGTTTGGCCTCCGGGGACAAGTACACCAGCTGGACGGTTGCGCCGCGACGCAGTTCTTTACCCAGCGAGCGGGTGAAGCCCTCCAGCGCACGCTGGGCGATCCTTTCGTGGGCGCCGGTGATCGCCTCGGGTGTGGTGCCGACGACAACCACACGTGCGCAGCGGCCCAGATTGCGCAACAGCGGGCTGAAGAACCCGTGGAGCGCTTTCAACCCCGCCGGGGCGGTGATACCGGTGGCGTCGAAAACCAGCCCGCCGAACGAATCGGCCCAGCGGCCACCGAGGTTGCGGCTGACAACCTCGTAGTCATTAGCCAGCGCGGCCCGCAGCGGCTCGACCACCCGCCCTTCTCCGCCGATCAACAGCGATCCTTCCAGCGGAGGGTCGCCGACCCGATAGCGGCGCAATGTCTCGGGCTGCGGAATACCCAGTTGCTTGGCCACAAACGATCCAGGACCTGATTTGACAACCTGGGAGAACAGATCCGATGAAAGCTTGGGTGCCACTGACCTGCCTTCCGTGTCGGGAATGCCTGATAGTGATAACCGTATCGATCACCCTGAACTTACTCCAGAGTAAGAATGGTGAGTACTATGGACCCCGGGACGAATCCCCACAGCGGTAACTGCCAGACAGATAATCGGGAGACACACGTGGCCCCTGAAAGCACCCAGGCTTCTCAGAAGAGTTCGCTGACTAGGCGACGCGTCGCGGTGTTAGGCGGTAATCGCATCCCGTTCGCGCGATCCGACGGCGCTTACGCCGAGGCGTCCAACCAGGACATGTTCACCGCCGCTCTGGGCGGGCTCGTGGAGCGATTCGGTCTCGCCGGCGAACGACTCGGCGCAGTCATCGGCGGCGCGGTGCTCAAGCACAGCCGCGATTTCAACCTCATGCGTGAATGCGTGCTGGGTTCAGCGCTGTCGCCGTACACTCCGGCGTTTGACCTGCAGCAGGCGTGCGGCACGGGGCTGCAGGCCGCAATCGCCGCAGCGGACGGGATCGCCGCCGGCCGCTACGAAGTGGCCGTTGCCGGCGGGGTGGATACCACCTCCGATCCGCCGATCGGTTTCGGCGACGAGCTGCGCCGCACGTTGCTGAAGCTGCGCAGGTCCACGTCGAACCTGGAACGGCTGAAGCTGGTCGGCAAACTGCCCGCCACCCTCGGGGTGGAGATTCCCGTCAACAGCGAGCCGCGCACCGGGCTTTCGATGGGGGAGCACGCCGCCATCACCGCCAAGCAGATGGGGATCACGCGGGTCGACCAGGACGAGCTGGCAGTCGCCAGCCACCGCAACATGGCGGCTGCCTACGACCGCGGCTTCTTCGACGACCTGATCACACCGTTTCTGGGACTGTACCGCGATGACAATCTGCGGCCCGACTCGACGGTGGAAAAGTTGGCCGCATTACGTCCGGTTTTCGGGGTGAAATCCGGTGACGCGACGATGACCGCGGGCAATTCCACTGCGCTGACCGACGGTGCCTCGGTCGTGTTGCTGGCCAGCGAGGACTGGGCAGCGCAGCATTCGCTAACCCCGCTGGCCTATTTCGTTGATGCCGAGACCGCCGCGGTCGACTATGTCAACGGCGACGACGGGCTGCTGATGGCGCCGACCTATGCTGTGCCCCGGCTGCTGGCCCGCAACCAGCTGACCTTGCAAGACTTCGACTTCTACGAGATCCACGAAGCATTCGCTTCGGTGGTGCTGGCGCACCTGCGGGCTTGGGAGTCCGAGGAATATTGCAAACGACGACTGGGCTTAGATGCCGCACTAGGTTCAGTTGATCGCTCCAAGCTCAACGTCAATGGTTCGTCGCTCGCCGCCGGGCATCCCTTTGCGGCCACCGGTGGGCGAATCCTCGCGCAGATGGCAAAACAGCTTGCCGAGAAAAAGGCGCAGCTAAAAGGGTCCGTGAGCAAACCAGTCCGCGGGCTGATCTCCATCTGTGCCGCTGGTGGTCAGGGCGTAGCCGCGATCGTGGAGGCCTGATCCCCGGCGGAGGCCGTAATTTTGGTGCCGGTGGTTTGGTAACGAAACACGGCGGGTAGCCGATGCTCTGGATAGCTCCGTGTTGTCGTCCGACCCCCGACCCGATGACAACGCGGGGCATCCCTGACGTGCGTGACGGGGTTCGGGGAAGGGCTCACCGCCGGACCGAGGGGATCCGGCGGTGCCCTGTTCCGGGATCAGTCCCGGTGGCGGTGTACTGGTAAAACAACACCGGACTGCGGACGTCTCACCGGACTGCGGACGTCTCGCGGATTAAAAGGCCGCTTCCTCGAGCTCCATGATGTCGTTGTCCAGCGTCTCAATGATCTGGCGCGTGCTGGTCAACATCGGCAGGAAGTTCTTGGCGAAAAACGAAGCCGCCGCAACCTTGCCCTCGTAGAAGGCACGATCCTCACCGGCCGCCCCGGCGTCAAGCGCCTCGACGGCGACCGCTGCCTGACGCTGCAGCAACCAACCGATCATCAAGTCGCCGACGGCCATCAGGAAGCGCACCGAACCCAGCCCAACCTTGTAGACATTGGTGGGATCCTCTTGGCTGGCCATCAGGTAGCCGGTCAGGGCGGACGCCATCGCCTGCACGTCGGTGAGCGCAGTCGCCAGTAGTTGGCGCTCGGCCTTCAGCCGCCCGTTACCCGATTCGCTTGTGACGAACTCCTCGATCTGGCCTGCCACATGCGCCAGCGCCACACCCTTGTCGCGGATGATCTTGCGGAAGAAGAAATCCTGGGCCTGGATGGCGGTGGTGCCTTCGTAGAGCGAGTCGATCTTAGAGTCCCGGATGTACTGCTCAATCGGGTAGTCCTGCAAGAACCCGGATCCGCCCAGCGTTTGCAGGCTCTCGGCCAGTTTGGCGTAGGCCTGCTCGGAGCCCACGCCCTTGACAACCGGCAGCAGCAAATCGTTAACCCGTTCCGCCAGCTGGGCGTCCACCCCGTGCACCGCCTCAGCCACGGCGGCGTCCTGGTAGGTCGCGGTGTAGAGGTAGAGCGCGCGCAGACCTTCGGCGTAGGCCTTCTGGGTCATCAGTGATCGCCGCACGTCGGGGTGGTGCGTAATCGTCACCCGCGGTGCGGTCTTGTCGGTCATCTGGGTCATGTCGGCGCCCTGTACCCGCGATTTGGCATACTCCAGGGCGTTCAGGTAGCCGGTAGATAGCGTCGCGATCGCCTTGGTGCCGACCATCATTCGTGCCTGCTCGATGACATCGAACATCTGTGCGATACCGTTATGTACTTCACCGACCAGCCAACCTTTGGCGGGCACACCGTGCTGGCCGAACGCCAGCTCACAGGTCGCCGACACCTTCAGGCCCATTTTGTGCTCGACATTGGTGACGAAGACACCGTTGCGCTCACCGGGCTCACCGGTTTCGGGGTCGAACAAGAACTTCGGCACGAAGAACAGCGACAGACCCTTGGTGCCCGGGCCCGCGCCCTCGGGGCGGGCCAGCACCAGATGGAAGATGTTCTCGAACAGGTCACCCGAGTCAGCGGAGGTAATGAATCGCTTAACGCCGTCGATGTGCCAGGACCCGTCGTCCTGCTTGACGGCCTTGGTGCGCGCGGCGCCCACATCGGAGCCGGCGTCCGGCTCAGTCAGCACCATGGTGGCGCCCCAGCCGCGCTCAGCGGCCAGCACCGCCCACTTCTTCTGTTCGTCGGTTCCGAGTTTGTAGAGAATGTTCGCAAAGCCGGCGCCGCCGCCATACATCCACACGGCCGGGTTGGCGCCGAGGATGTGCTCGTGCAGTGCCCACACCAGCGCTTTGGGCATCGGCGTACCACCAAGCGCCTCTTCGATGCCGATTTTGTCCCAACCAGCCTCAAGAGTCGCTTTCACTGACTTCTTGAACGCCTCAGGCAGCGTCACCGAGTGAGTCTCAGGATCGAAAACCGGCGGGTTGCGGTCGCCCTCGACGAACGACTCGGCGATCGGGCCTTCCGCCAGCCGGCTCATCTCCGCCAGCATCTCGCGGGCAGTGTCCACGTCCAGTTCGCTGTAGCGGCCGGTGCCAAACGCTTTGTCGACACCTAAGACCTCGAACAGGGTGAACTCCTGGTCGCGGACATTGCTTTTGTAGTGGCTCACGTGTTCCTCCTCGCTGAGAACGCCACTTCATGGTTGAGTACTTAGCGATTAAGTTACCCACCAGTAACACCGATAAACTATACCGATCAGTAACTTCAACGCAACAAACTGTGAGCTAAATTCCATGAGCTAATTAACCAACTAGTTGGATAGTGTGGTGCTGCCGTACTGGCAACGACGTGACCTGCGATGACGGTATCCAAACGGCAGGTGTGTCCGGTCTCACGATGTGCGTCGAGGGAAGCCAGGCACAGCTTGTGGCCAACTGCTGAGAGGTCAGCGTGAACGGTTTTGCCGTGTCCGGATGGTCCCGCGCGCGCCGCGCCGCGGGTAGGCTCAGGCGAGTAGGTGTGCAAAGTTCCGCGACGCGATATAAGCCCGATGCCAGGCCCGCTGACCTCGACCAGTAAGCTCACTCCCACCTCCTTGCGGGAGGCTTTCGGCCATTTCCCGTCGGGTGTGGTGGCGATCGCCGCAGAGGTCGACGGGGTCCGGGAAGGTCTGGCGGCCAGCACATTCGTCCCAGTCTCACTGGATCCGCCGCTGGTGTTGTTCTGTGTGCAGAACACCTCGACAACGTGGCCGAAACTCAGGCGGGCACCGTTGCTGGGTATCAGCGTGCTCGGTGAGGCCCACGACGAGGCAGTGCGCACGCTGGCCGCCAAAACCGGGGACCGCTTCGCCGGCGTGGAAACGGTGTCCAACGGCGGCGGCGCGGTATTCGTCAAGGGGACCAGCGTATGGCTGGAAAGCGCGATCGAACAACTGATCCCCGCCGGGGATCACACCATCGTGGTCTTGCGGGTCTGCGCTGTGAAGGTGAATCCTAACGTGGCGCCTATCGTGTTCCACCGGAGCATTTTTCGTCGACTCAACACCTGACGGCGATCCAGCGTCCCAGGAAACGTGCTTCTCAGCAACTCCGGATGCGCCGCTCAAGGGTTACGTCATACCCGGGCTCAGCCGTGTGGTCCCTCAGCGGCGGAATAGCTTGTTACCCAGCCATACCACCGGATCGTATTTGCGATCGACAACCCGCTCCTTCATCGGGATCAGCGCGTTGTCGGTGATTTTGATGCTTTCCGGGCAGACCTCGGTGCAGCATTTGGTGATGTTGCAGTAGCCGAGGCCGTGCTCCTCCTGCGCCTGACTGCGCCGGTCGAGAGTGTCTAGCGGGTGCATTTCCAGTTCCGCGATGCGCATCAGAAAGCGCGGGCCCGCGAACGCTTTCTTATTTTCCTCGTGGTCGCGGATGACATGGCAGACATTCTGGCACAGGAAGCATTCGATACATTTGCGGAATTCCTGTGACCGCTGCACATCGACCTGCGCCATCCGGTATTCCCCGGGCTGCAGCTCCTTGGGCGGTGTGAAAGACGGGATCTCGCGGGCTTTCTCGTAGTTGAACGACACATCGGTGACCAGATCACGGATCACCGGGAATGTCCGCATCGGCGTCACCGTGACGACCTCGTCTTTGCCGAACGTGGACATCCGGGTCATGCACATCAACCGAGGTTTACCGTTGATCTCCGCCGAACACGAACCGCACTTGCCCGCTTTACAGTTCCAGCGCACCGCGAGGTCAGGCGTCTGCGTCTGCTGGAGACGGTGGATGACGTCCAGCACCACTTCACCCTCGTTGACCTCGACGGTGAAATCCTGCAGGGCGCCGCCGGTTTTGTCGCCGCGCCACACCCGCATGCTCGCCTTGTAGGTCATTAGCGTCTCCGTCCTGGGTGCCCGACCAGCTCTTCGTCGGTGTAGTACTTCTCGAGTTCAGAGATTTCGAAGAGCTCCAGTAAGTCGGCTCGCATCGGAACTTGCGGCTCGCGGGTGATGCTGATACGGGGGATCGCTGAATCGCCGTCGTCCACGGCACGGCATACCAACAACACCTTGCGCCAATTCGCGTCCATTCCAGGATGGTCGTCACGGGTATGGCCGCCCCGGCTTTCGGTGCGCTCCAGCGCGGCCCTGGCCACGGACTCGCTCACCAGCAGCATGTTGCGCAGGTCGACGGACAGATGCCAGCCCGGGTTGTACTGGCGGTGCCCTTCCACCTGCAGGTTGGCGTACCGGGCGCGCAGCTCCTCCAACCGCGTCAGCGCCTGCGACACTTCGTCGGCGGTGCGGATGATCCCGACCAGATCGTTCATGCACTCCTGCAGTTCAATCTGCAGCTTGTACGGATTCTCGGCTGGTGAGCCGCCTTTGGGTCCTTCGAACGGCGCCAGTGCCCGTTTGGCGGCAGTCTCGACCGCCTCGGCTGGGATCGTGGGACGGCTGCGTAAAGCCCGCACGTAGTCGGCGGCGCCCAGGCCGGCGCGCCGGCCGAACACCAGCAGGTCCGACAAGGAATTGCCGCCAAGCCGGTTGGAGCCGTGCATACCGCCGGAGCACTCGCCGGCGGCGAAAAGACCGGGCACAGTGGCTGCACCGGTGTCCGGGTCGACCTCGATGCCCCCCATCACGTAATGACAGGTCGGTCCGACTTCCATCGGCTCCTTGGTGATGTCTACCCCCGCTAGTTCCATGAATTGGTGATACATCGACGGCAGGCGGCGTTTGATCGTCTCGGCCGGCAGCCGCGACGCGATGTCGAGGTAGACGCCGCCATGGGGGGTGCCCCGGCCGGCTTTCACTTCGGAGTTGATCGCGCGCGCCACCTCGTCGCGCGGCAACAGATCCGGGGTGCGACGGGCCGAGTCGTTGTCCTTGAGCCACTGGTCGGCTTCCTGCTCAGTTTCGGCGTATTGGCCTTTGAACACCGGCGGGATGTAATCGAACATGAATCGCTTGCCGTCGGCGTTCTTCAGCACGCCGCCGTCACCGCGCACACCCTCGGTGACCAGAATCCCCTTGACGCTGGGCGGCCACACCATGCCGGTCGGATGGAACTGAACGAACTCCATGTTGATCAGCGTGGCGCCGGCCCGCAGCGCCAGGGCGTGTCCGTCGCCGGTGTATTCCCAGGAATTCGACGTCACCTTGAACGACTTGCCGATCCCGCCCGTGGCCATCACCACCGCGGGTGCCTCGAACACCACGAAGCGCCCGCTTTCACGCCAGTAGCCGAATGCTCCGGAGATGGCGTCGCCGTCTTTGAGCAGCTCGGTGATCGTGCACTCGGCGAACACCTTGATGCGCGCCTCATAGTCTCCGAGCTCGGCGTAGTCCTCCTGCTGCAGCGAAACGATTTTCTGCTGCAGGGTGCGGATCAACTCCAGGCCGGTGCGGTCGCCCACGTGCGCCAGCCGGGCGTAGGTGTGTCCGCCGAAGTTGCGTTGGCTGATCCGGCCGTCCTTGGTGCGATCGAACAGCGCGCCGTAGGTTTCCAGCTCCCAGATCCGGTCGGGTGCCTCTTTGGCATGCAGCTCGACCATCCGCCAGTTGTTGAGGAATTTCCCACCCCGCATGGTGTCGCAGAAGTGGGTTTTCCAGTTGTCCTTGGGGTTGGTGTTGCCCATCGCGGCCGCAGCGCCCCCCTCGGCCATCACGGTGTGAGCCTTGCCGAATAACGACTTACACACCACGGCCACCTTCAAGCCGCGTTCCCGTGCTTCGATCACCGCACGTAGCCCCGCGCCGCCGGCACCGATGACGATTACATCGAAGGAGTGCCGTTCGACCTCAACCATGAAACCTCGCTACAATGATCCGGGAATGTCCACTGGAATGTGTAATTACTTGTCATCCAACAAATCTCAAGTCATGGATGGTGCCACTCGCCACTAGCATGATGTAGAAGTCGGTGAGCACCAAGGTTCCTAGCGTGATCCATGCCCAGGTCATGTGCCGGGCGTTGATCCGGCTGACCTGCGTCCAGAGCCAGTACCGGATCGGGTGCTCGCCGAAGTGTTTGAGCCGGCCACCGATGAGGTGGCGGCAGGAGTGGCACGACAACGTGTAAACCCACAGTAGCACCACGTTGACGACGAGAATGACGTTGCCCAAACCGAATCCGAAACCGGACGGCGAGTGAAATGCCATGATCGCGTCGTATGTGTTAATCACCGAGACGACCATGGCGACGTAGAAGAAATATCGGTGGCTGTTCTGAATGATCAGTGGTAGCCGAGTTTCTCCGCTGTAGTGTGCACGCGGCTCAGGCACCGCACAACTCACCGGGGACTGCCACACCGAGCGGTAATAGGCCTTCCGGTAGTAGTAGCAGGTGATGCGGAACGCCAGCAGAAAGGGCAAGACCAGCATCCCCAACGGCACCCATGGCGGGAAGTGTCCCAGCCATACGCCGAGATGGCTGGATCCCGGCACGCACGACGCGCTGATGCACGGCGAGTAGAAGGGTGTGAGGTAGTGGTACTCAGGGACCCAATAGGCGCTTCCCCAGATTCCCCGGATGAACCCGTAGAGCAAAAAAGCGCCCAGGCCGAGGTCGGTGATCAGCGGCGACAACCACCATCGGTCAGTTCGCAGCGTACGTTGGGGTATCTGGGCACGCGCCGGTGAGAAGACTCCGGTCGCAGGACGGTTCGCTGTGGGTGCGCTCATCTGGTGTAATCCTGTTCGGGTGGTCTTGTCGGAGGGTACTCAGGCAGGAGCACCCCGTTTCGCGGGGGGTGCGTCAGAACCTCCCGCGCCGCCGATCCCCGCGTCCTCGGCGTCGCCCCAGAAGCCAGTGTCCTACGGCGTGTCGGGAATCGCGACCTTTGGGTCTGACTGCGTTTCCGGGGAGGGGCTCAAAACCAACTCCTGGGCGTCGACCTCATTCGGTGTCACTCAGAATCCCCTTGGCGCGCTTGGCGATGCGCCGCAACCCAGGGTGTCACCGTATCGCGCTGTCAACGATGGCAGCCAAGGCCACAGGTCCTGATCGGTTCGTGAGGTCGGACAAGTTCACTAACGTCGGACAACGCAACTGCCTGCCCTGAGGAGTGTCTCGGATCACAGCCCCGATACCATCCACCGAACCGGCAGTGAGATAGATCACCTGGGCCGGTGCGGCAATTGCCGGGGCGGGACAGTGCCGACCGCGCACGCGGATCGTGGGCCGCCGCTCTACAGCCGAATCCGGCCGAGCCGCAACGGCTCGGCCGGATTCGGCGCCATGGGATTACGTGGTGACGGCGATGCGTCTCGCCTCAGGCCGGGCATAAGCACCGGCGACCCGGATGGTCAGCACACCGGCCTCATAGGAGGCCGAGACGGCGTCGCTGGTGACGTGCTCCGGTAGCCGAAACGACCGGCGGAACGATCCGTAACGGATCTCCCGCAAGCTGCGGCCGTGCTCGTGCTCCGCGTGTTCGTCGCGGTGCTCGCCGTGGATGACCAGCCACCCGCGATCTAGCTCAACAGCGACGTCTTTGTCGACATCGATACCCGGCAGCTCCAGCCGCACAACCGCGTCATCACCATGTCTGATGATCTCAGCGGCGGGCGTGAACTGGTCGTGTGCGCGGGGCTGAATCCAGTCGACCATGGCGGCAGGTCCGAAAAAATCGCGCAACCACCGCTCGGTGTCCCACGGTCGCGACCACAACGTCAGATTGCTCATCTGCTGTCTCCTCGTCGTTGCCGGCCGGCACCACGCCGGCTCTGCAGAGATAAACATGAGTCGACCACGCTAAAGTTCCGCCTGGGAGTTCGCTGGTGGCGAACCCGCACCTCACAGCCCTGCCGCCCTGATGTGAGGAGATGGTGATCTGCATGTCACATCAGGCGACATCGCCGCAACGTCGCCGTTCTACGTTGGCCCTATGAGTTCCGTGGGGGGTTCGGCGACTCGCGACCTCGTCGTGGTCGGCCATGGCATGGTGGGTCACCGGCTTGTCGAGGCGCTGCGTGCTCGTGATGTCGACGGCCTGTGGCGCATCACCGTGCTGGCCGAGGAATCCACCGCCGCCTATGACCGGGTGGGGCTGACCGGCTATACCGAGCATTGGGACCGGGAGCGGCTGGCGCTGCCTGGTAACGATTACAGCGGTGACGAGCGGGTGCGGCTGCTGCTGAACAGCCGCGTCGTCGCCATCGATCGGGATGCCAAATCCGTGCTGACCGCCGACGGCCACCGGTATCGCTACGACAAACTGGTACTGGCGACCGGATCCTCCGCGTTCGTGCCGTCGGTTCCCGGCCACGACTTGCCTCGCTGCCACGTCTACCGCACCTTCGACGACCTCGACGCCATCCGCGCCGACGTCCAGCGCACGCTGGAGGCCGGGCACCCGAAAGCTGCCGTGGTCGTCGGTGGCGGCCTGTTAGGGCTGGAAGCTGCTCATGCATTGCGCCAGTTCGGATTGCAGATCCATATCGTGGAGATGATGCCGCGCCTGATGTCTCAGCAGGTCGACGAGGCCGGCGGAGCGCTGCTTGGCACGATGATTACCGACCTTGGCATCACAGTGCATCTGGCGGTGAAAACCGAGTCCTTACAAGCCGTCGAGCATGCCGACGGCTGGCAGTCTGTGCGGGTCAGCCTGTCTGACGGCACCGTCATCGACGCGGGCCTGGTGATCTTCGCCGCTGGCATCCGCCCCCGTGACGAGCTGGCTGCGGCCGCGGGTCTCGCGATCGCCGAGCGCGGCGGCGTGCTTACCGATTTATCTTGCCGGACAAACGATCCGGACATCTACGCGGCGGGCGAGGTGGCCGCGATCGAGGGCCGCTGCTATGGATTGGTCGGGCCGGGCTATACCAGCGCAGAGGTGGTAGCCGATCGGTTACTGGACGGCGCTGCGGAATTTCCCCAAGCCGATTTGTCGACCAAGCTCAAGCTGCTCGGGGTCGACGTCGCCAGTTTCGGCGATGCCATGGGGACCACGCCGAACTGCCTGGAGGTCGTCGTCAACGACGCGGTGAGCCGAACCTACGCCAAGCTGGTGCTCTCTGATGACGCCAAGACCTTGCTCGGCGGAATCCTGGTGGGCGACGCGTCCAGCTACGGGGTGCTGCGGCCGATGGTCGGCTCCGAACTGCCCGGTGACCCGCTCGCGCTGATCACCCCGGCCCAATCGGGTGGTGGCGCAGCGGCGTTAGGGGTGGGCGCGCTGCCTGACTCGGCGCAGATCTGCTCGTGCAACAACGTCACCAAAGGCGAGCTCAAGTGCGCGATCGGTGACGGCTGCTCCGACGTTTCTGCGCTCAAGACATATACCGGGGCCGGCACATCATGCGGCTCGTGCATCCCGATGCTCAAAAAGCTCCTCGAAGCCGAAGGCGTGCAACAGTCCAAGGCACTCTGCGAGCACTTCAGTCAGTCGCGCCAAGAGCTGTTCGACATCATCATGGCCACCGGCATCCGGAGTTTCTCCGGTCTGTTGAAGCGCTTCGGAAACGGCAAAGGTTGCGACATATGCAAACCCGCGATCGCCTCGATCCTGGCATCCACCGGCTCCGAACACATCCTTGACGGCGAGCAGGCATCGCTTCAGGACTCCAACGACCACTTTCTGGCCAACATCCAAAAGAACGGCAGCTATTCGGTGGTGCCGAGGGTTCCCGGCGGCAGCATCGAACCGGATCACCTCATCCTCATCGGCCAGGTCGCGAAAGAGTTCGGGTTGTATACCAAGATCACCGGTGGCCAGCGCATTGACATGTTCGGCGCCCGAGTCGATCAGCTGCCGGCAATCTGGAAACGTCTGGTGGACGGCGGCATGGAATCCGGGCACGCCTACGGCAAGGCGGTCCGCACGGTCAAGAGCTGCGTCGGCAACGACTGGTGCCGGTACGGCGTCCAAGATTCCGTGCAAATGGCCATCGACTTGGAGCTGCGCTACCGCGGTCTGCGCGCACCGCACAAGATCAAGATGGGCGTGTCGGGATGCGCACGCGAATGCGCCGAGGCCCGCGCCAAGGACGTGGGTGTCATCGCAACTGACAAGGGCTGGAATCTCTACGTCGGCGGCAACGGCGGTTTTTCACCCAAGCATGCGCAGCTGCTGGCCAGCGATCTTGACGGTGAGACGCTGATTCGCTACATCGACCGGTTTTTGATGTATTACATCCGCACTGCCGACCGGCTTCAGCGCACCGCGACATGGATCGAAACCCTCGACGGCGGACTGGATCATGTGCGTGAGGTGGTGTGCAACGACTCGCTGGGCCTGGCTGCGGAATTCGAGGCGGCGATCGAGCGCCATGTGGCTAACTACCGGTGTGAGTGGAAAGGGGTGCTGGAAGATCCGGACAAGCTTGCCCGCTTCGTGTCCTTCGTCAACGCTCCCGACGCCCCCGACCCCACCGTGACGTTCATCGAACACAACGGGCGCAAGCGGCCGGCGCTTCCCAGCGAGCGGCCTGATCCGGTGCTGATCGGCATGCCGCGAATGCGGACATCGAGCGAGGGGAACAAGGAGATCTCATGACGGTGCTCGACGACACCACCGAACGGCAGAGGTTTTCCGGCGAAACCTGGACCGCGGCCTGCCCCTACGATCACCTGATTCCCAACCGCGGTGTGGGGGTGCTGCTCGACGACGGATCGCAGGCAGCGTTATTCCGGCTCGACGACGGATCGCTGTATGCGATCGGCAATATCGACCCGTTCACCCAGGCTGCGGTGATGTCACGCGGCATCGTCGGAGACCGCGCGGGGCAGGCCATGGTGCAATCACCCATCGGCAAGCAGGCTTTCGGTTTGGCGGACGGCCAGTGTCTTGACGATCCGACGGTAGCGGTGCCGGTGTACCCGGTGCGCGTCACACCCGGCGGGCACGTGTATGTCGGTCGGCCTGCCGCCTAGGAGGTTGTGCTTCGCGGCGGCGACAGCTATCACACGACCCGGCGCACAGCGCGCCCTTTTCTCAAACGACACCCTCAGCACAGGGGTTTTGTCACTGGCGTCCGGCACAACCGCTACCCGGCCCGCGACGGCGTGGGCATGAGGTCTACCGGGTAGCCGGGTTCACGCCACCTCGGTCGCGTCGTCGACCGCCAAACGATACCCGCGCTTCACCACTGTCGTCACAATCTTCTTGTCACCCAACGCTGATCGCAAACGCAGCACTGCCGTGTCGACGGCATGGGTGTCACTGCCATGGCCGGGCAGCACCCGCAGCAGCTCTTCGCGGGCCACCACGGTGCCCGGTTGCCGCGCAAGCGCCCGCAGAGTAGCCATCGCCGACCGCGACATCGGCTTGACTACGCCGTCGACCACCACACAGGTTCCGCGGATTTCGATCACGTGACCGGCGGCTTTCACGATGCGAGACCGTAGCGATGGCAGCGTGTCGACGACGTGACGGGCTAGCGCTCCCAACCGCATTCGCTCCGGTGACGACGTCGGAACGCCCTCCCGCCGCAACGGCTGGGCTGTCACCGGACCCACGCACATGGCATGTACGTCCGAGCGCAGGGCGTCGAGCAGCTGGTTTTTGATGCGCATCTCATGGGCGCGCACCAGCGTCGCCGCTGCCGCGGGTGCAGACGTGAACGTCACCGCATCGAACTGTCGCTGCGCGATCTGGGTGATCAGCTGGTCGAATTCGCTGCCTGCCGGTGCCGGCCGCCAGCGGTACACCCGGATGGGAACGACGTCAGCACCTGCCGAACGCAGTCGGTCAAGAAATTCCGGGAACGGGTCCCAGTCGTCGGTAGCGCCGTGCAACTGGACCGCCAGACGCAGGCCCGCAACCCCGGATTCGAGCAGGTATCCCAGCACTTCGCGAGACGATTCGGATTCGGGTGACCACTCCTCGGGCAGGTTGGTGGCGCGCAGTGCGCCTTTCGCCTTCGGTCCGCGAGCAACGATCCTCGCTTGGGACAAGGCCGTGATCAACTCGTTTGCGAGCCCCCACCCGTCGGCCGCGGCGATCCACCCGCGGAACCCGATCCCGGTCGTGGCCACTAAAACGTCGGGCGGCTGGGCGATCAAAGCCTCGGTTTGACTGTGCAATTCGTCGTCTTCAGGCAGGGCGACCATAGTGATCGCCGGGGCACTGCACACCGTGGCGCCATGCCGCCGCAATAATGCGCACAGCTCCTCGGCGCGGTTTGCTGAGGTCACCGCCACCCGATACCCGGTGAGCGCGGCCGCGTCGGGCTGGCCCATATGACGTATGTATGCCCGCCAGGTTTCCGTCGGGTTACCACACAATTGCTGACACGTTGCTGCCGCTGCGTTTCCGATCACGCACGAGCCGGCGCTGACGCGCGGTCCGGTTCGGGCACGGAGGCTCGGGCCGGGCGGCGGACATACATTGTCCAGGTGACAGCCAAAGCCACGAGGTAGAAGATGAGGAAGCTCCAGAACGCCGTCGTCTCCTCACCGGTGCTCATGTAGGACTGACGGAGCGCCAGGTTAATGGCCACACCACCGAACGCGCCGATTGCGGCGGCGAATCCGATCAACGCACCGGACATAGCCCGTGACCAATGACGCCGTTCCGCTTCGGTGACTTCCAACGAGCGGCTGCGTGCATCGAACACCGAGGGGATCAGCTTGAACACCGACGCATTGCCGACCCCCGAGAGCACGAACAGGGCGATAAAGCCGATGACGTAGCCGACCAATGCGACACCACTTGTCACGGGACCGGTGTGCTCATCGTAGGTGCTGACGCCGACCAGCAGCCCGGCGGCGACGATCATCCCGGCGAACACCGTCAGGGTGACACGGCCGCCGCCGAAGCGGTCGGCCAGGCGGCCGCCGTATATCCGGGAGAGGGAGCCCAGCAGTGGCCCCAAGAAAGCGATTTGGGCGACGTGTAGGGCGGCCTGGGCGGCACTTTGCCCGGTGGTCAGGAAGTTGATGTAGAGCACCCGGCCGAACGCGAACGAAAATCCGATGAACGAGCCGAAGGTGCCGATATACAGCAGTGAGATTGCCCAGGTATCGCTGGTGGACAAGATCGAGCGGATGTGGCCGACCTCGATGCAGTGGTCCAGGTTGTCCATGAACAGTGCCGCTGCGGTGCCGACAACGGCCAGCAGCACCAGGTAGATCGCACACACCCAGTACGGTTGACGGTCACCGGCGAGCGCGAGCACGAGCAGTCCGACGATCTGAACCACTGCCACCCCGAGGTTTCCCCCGCCGGCGTTGACCGCAAGCGCCCAGCCCTTGAGCCGCTGCGGGTAGAACGCGTTGACGTTGGCCAGTGACGCCGAATAATTGCCGCCACCCAAACCGGTCAGCGCTGCGCACACCACATACGGCCACAGCGGCAGGCCGGGGTGCGCCAGCAGGACGATGGTGGTGACGGTCGGGATGAACAGCACAAAGGCCGAAAACACGGTCCAGTTACGCCCGCCGAACCGGGCTATAGCCAACGCATAGGGGATGCGCACACAGCCCCCCACCAGTGTGGCAACCGCGCCTAGCAGGAACTTGTCACCCGCGGAAAACCCGTAGACGGACTGGGGCATGAACAGCACCATCACCGACCACAGCGACCAGATCGAGAAGGCGACGTGATCAGCCGCCACGGTGCAGACCAGGTTGCGGCGGGCTATCTTGTGGTTGCCGGCGTCCCAGGCCGCCCGATCCTCAGGGTTCCAGTCGACGATCCGATGTGAACGGGCCATGCAGCCTCCTCGTGCCTCGATACCGCGGCCAGCGCCCGGAAGGCCCCAATCCCGTCACGCCGTCACATTGTGGCCGCGGCGCGAAATTACCTGGAACGGCTGGGAGGTGACAGTGAAAAAGCTGGGAGTCAGCAGTGACCGGCGGCCACCCGGATCAGCGACGGCCCCGGCGCGCGCGGCTCCGCCCCACCGTGAGCACGTGCGAAATCCCGCGCTGCCGGGCCGTTGCCAGGTGGTTACCAGACGTCGCCGTCGCGCCAATCGCACGTCAGTGCCGCGGAGGTGTCCAGGTCCATCCCGACCGGCAGCACGAACACCGACCCGTCGGCCTCGGGTGTGCGGGCCGGCCCGGTGGGGGCCAGCACCGAGGTCGGGCCGCGCCAGGCCAGCCAGCCGCGCGACGTGAAGAGTGCGCGGCCCCGGTCTGACGAGCAGATTGCTCCCAGCTGGTAGGCACCGCGGATCACCTGCTCGCACGCGTCGAGCACCGCGACCGCCAGTCCTTGGCCGCGCCAGTCTTCCCGCACCGCGACACCTTCGACATAACCGCAGCGCAACGCCGCACCGCGGTAGAGCAGCCGGCGTTGCACCACCGCGGCGTGCGCGATGATCGCGCCGTGGTGCCAGATCAGGGCATGCATCCCGCCCAGTGTGTGCTCCCAGTCGCTGTCAGTGAAGCCGCCGGCGAACGCCTCGGCAACCATCTGGCGGGCGCTGCGGCGGGTGTCGCGGTCGAGATCGGCGGTGTGAACCAGGCGGGCGGTGTGGACCAGGGTGTGCACACTTCTTATTTACCAGTCGATTCCAGCGGCCGAACGGACAACGGCGGGGGCCGGCTGTTGACGCGGGCGCGACCAGTGCAGCCGCACTCGCTGGCCGGGCCGCACCTGAGCCACCTTGTCGATGTCCTCGTCGATCACCACGCCCACCACCGGGTAACTGCCCGTCACCGGATGATCGGGCCCCAAGATGACCGGTAACCCGTTGGGCGGCACCTGGATCGCCCCACGTGCGGTGCCCTCAGCCGGCAGCTGCCGGCCCGCACAGCGATATGACAGCGGGTGGCCGACCAACTGCATGCCCACCCGGTTACTGCGGTCGGAGACTTCCCAATCGGTGTGCACCAGTGCGTCGGGATCGACCAGCCAGTCGTCGCGCGGGCCCGGCACCACTCGCAGCTCGAGCGGGCCGTTGGTGATGGCTGCGACCGGAGCCTGGTCGAGTTCGGGGTAATCCGGGGTGTGCTCGCCGACGGGCAGCAGGTCGCCGCGCTGCAGCGGCGCCGGACCGATCTTCGTCATCACGTCATAGCTCCGCGAGCCCAGCACCGGTGGCACGTCGATGCCGCCACGCACCGCCAGATAGGAGCGCAGCCCAGCGCGCGGCACACCCAAAGAGATGACCTCACCGTCGCGAACGTGATGAATACTGTTGGTGCCGAACATAATTCCGTTGACAGTTGGGTTGGTGTCAGCGCCGGTGACCGCGATATCGACATCGCCGCCGCGCACCCGCGCCGCGAACCCGCCGAACGTCACCTCCACGGTGGCGCGGTCGGCGGGGTTGGCCACCAGCCGGTTGGCCAGCCGGTGCGAACGGCGGTCGGCGGCCCCGGAGCGGGTGACACCGAGGTGCGCCGCTCCGGCCCGGCCGAGGTCCTGGACGAGGGCCAGCGGTCCGGTACGCAGGATTTCCAGAGTGGTCATAACCCTTTCCTTTCAGGCGCTTACGCGGCTCGGAATTGGACCCACATGCCCGGCGTCAGCAGCGCCGGGTTGGGGCGGTCGAGGTTCCACAACACCGCGTCGGTGTGCCCGATCAGCTGCCAGCAGCTGGGGGACCGGCGCGAGCAGATCCCGCTGAATTCATCGGCAAGCCCAACTGATCCGGGCGGCACCGCTGCCCGCGTTCGGGCCGCGGCGGCACTTTCAGCCGCGGGTCACCCCCGACGAGGTAGGCGAAACCCGGGGCGCATCCGCTGAATCCCACCCGCCACGGGGTAGCGGTGTGGGCGTTGATCACTTGCGCCGTAGTGAGTCCGGCCAGGGAGGCGACCTCGGTGAGGTCGGCACCGTCGTAGACGACGTCGATGACCAGCTCCGCACGCCGGTCCGCGCCGAGTGCTTCGGGGCTGATGCGCGACCTGCGGAGACGCTGGCGGGTGACCCCTTGATAGCGCGGCCCGTCGAGCTTGACCAGCACGGTGCGGCGGGCCGGCACGATATCGAGCACACCGGGCAGCTCCGCCTCCCGCAGCGCCGCGGTAACTGTCAACACCTCGGCGGCAGTGCCGAACTGCAGAAGCAGAGCCCGGTCGCCATAGTCGAAGATGGTATCGGCCACTGCCAAATCCGTTGCCACACTCATTACTCGACGGTAATCCCGGCCTATGGGGCAGGCGAGCGATTTTCGAGCACTGCCAGAGGTGCCTTAGCGAATGCTCAGACGACGCTGCCACCGGCGCGGCCGCGGGATCAGTCCCGGTGTCAGAAGCCCAGAATCTTGGCGATCAACGGGGGCAGCTGATCAGCCACCAGCGGGTAGCTCAGGGGCGAGGCGAAGGCGATCGCTCCGGCCTGATCTTTGGTGGTGAAAATGCTGCGGGCCCGCAACGCCGCCACATCTGCGACGGCCAACAGCGCGTGTTGATCCTCGGGGCTGTCCGTGGTCCAGATCAGCACGTCGGCGGCCCCCAGCACTTCGGCGACGTGATCGTGCGGGATGAATGCCCGGTAGTCGACACCGTAGGGTGTGATGCTCTCAGCGATAACAAGACCCATCTGGGTCAGAAACTCGGTCCGCCAGCCGGGCATGGTGGCGACCACATTGCCGTCGCTAAGGCCGCCCTGTAGCAGCAACACTTTCTTGCCCTTGAATTGCGGGTTTTTCTGGGCGATCCCGGCGAATTTCGCGTCCACGGCATCGATGAGCGAGGCCATCTGGTCGGCCTGAAACACCGCCTGCGCAATCACACGGGCCTGCTCCTTCCACGGTTCGAAGAACGGGTCGCCGTCCGACTGCGGCACGGTCGGGGCGATCGCCGACAGCTTCTGGTAGGTGTCGGCGTCCACGCCGGCGTTGATCGCCACGATCAGGTCGGGTTCCAGGCCGGCGATCTGGCCAACTGGAATCCCGTTGTCCAGGCTCAACACCACGGGTTTGGCGTCCCCGAGTTTGGGCTGGGCCCACGGCCACACCGCGAACGGCTGGTCACCGAACCAGTTGGTCACCGCGATCGGCACCACCCCAACAGCCAGCAGATCGTCCTGCTCGGTGTATCCGGCGCTGACCACGCGCTGGGGTGGCGCGGGGATAGTCGTTTCACCGAAAACATGTTTGATCGTCACTGGCCGGCTGCCCGCCGTGCCCGCGGCCGGTTTACGCGGGGAGCAGGCTGGTGCGGTGAGCAGGCCGACGGCCCCGGCGGCGCGCAAGAATCTGCGTCGACTCCAGAGCTGTTGCACTGCTGAGGAACTCATGACAGCGGCATGCCTGCATCGAGGAAGTCCAGGGCACGGTAGACCAGTTCCGGCGTTCCCGGCGCGCGGTCGAAAGCGGCCATCATAGCGCCAGTCAGCGCGCCGGAGAAAACACGCACTTCGAAATCATGTGGTTCACAGCCGATTCGACGGGAGACCGCTTTGGCGATCACCGTGACAGTGCGGAGGTACTCGTCGTGCATGGCGGCTTTGAGTTCGGGTATCGAGAAGATCAGTCGTTGCCGGGTCTTCTCGAATTCCCGCTGACCCTCGGACATGGCCACAGTGGTCTCACAGGCCCTGTGCAGCGCCCGGGTCAGTGAGAGGTCGGGTGGCTGCATGACGTGATTGTCTCGCAGTGCCTGCGGGCGGCCCGTATCCGCCGCCACCGGGGGTCTGGATCTCCAGAATGTCTCCGGGGTAGACCTCGACCGAATCGCAGCCCGCGAGTTGGAGCACGGTGCCGTCGGCGCGGCGCACCAGGTTGCGGCCCAGCGCGCCGGGCGCGCCTCCGGCCATCCCGTAGGGCGGGACGCGGCGGTGCTGTGAGAGTGTGCTGACCGTCATCTGCTCGCGGAATTGCAGCCGCCGCACCGCACCGTCCCCACCGCGCCAGCGTCCGTCACCGCCGCTGCCGCGGCGGATTGCGAAACTGTCCACCAGCACCGGGTAACGCCACTCCAGCACCTCAGGGTCGGTCAGTCGGGAGTTGGTCATGTGGGTCTGCACCACGGCTGTGCCGTCATATCCCGGTCCCGCACCGGATCCGGAGGCGACGGTCTCGTAGTACTGGTGGCGATCGGTGCCGAACGTCACGTTGTTCATCGTCCCCGATCCCTCGGCCTGCACCCCCAGGGCGGCGAAGAGGGCACTGGTGATGGATTGCGACGTTTCGACATTGCCGGCGGCAACCGCGGCCGGGTAGACCGGCGCGAGCATGCACCCGGCGGGGATGAGCACCCGCAGGGGTTTCAGACAGCCCGCGTTGAGCGGGATGTCGTCGTCGACTAGGGTGCGGAACACATACAGCACCGCGGCCGTCACCACCGATGACGGCGCGTTGAAGTTGGTGCTCAGCTGCGGTGATGTACCAGTGAAATCGATAGTGGCCGAACGCTGTTGCCGATGCACCGTGACACGGACGTGGATGACCGCGCCGCTGTCCATTTCGTAGGTGCACTCTCCGCCGCCGAGCGTATCGATCACCCGCCGCACCGCTTCCTCGGCGTTGTCCTGAACGTGGCGCATGTAGGCTTGCACCACATCCAGCCCGAAGTGCTCGATCATGGCGCGGACTTCTGCCACGCCCTTCTCGGTGGCGGCGATCTGGGCGCGCAAGTCCGCCAGGTTGGTCGCCGGGTCACGTGAGGGATAGGGCGCGCGGGTGAGCAGCTCGCGGGTTTCGGCCTCGCGGAAACGCCCGTGCTCGACCAGCAGCCAGTTGTCCAGCAGCACCCCCTCCTCGTGCACCTGCCGGCTGTGCGGCGGCATGGATCCCGGGCTCATCCCGCCGATCTCGGCGTGGTGGCCCCGGGCGGCGACGAAGAACAGCGGCCGGTCGGCGTCGCCGAACACCGGTGTGACGACCGTGATGTCGGGCAGATGGGTGCCGCCGTGGTAGGGGTCGTTGATGGCGAAGACATCGCCGGGCTTCATCCGGGTATTGCGGGCGATGATCTCGTGCACGGCCGCGCCCATCGAACCCAAATGCACCGGGATGTGCGGGGCGTTGGCGACCAGATTTCCGTCCGGGTCGAACAGCGCGCAGGAAAAGTCAAGTCGTTCCTTGATGTTCACCGACTGCGCGGTGGCCTCCAGGCGCACCCCCATCTGCTCGGCGATCGACATAAACAGGTTGTTGAAGATCTCCAGCATCACCGGATCGGCCTCGGTGCCGGCCCCGCTCGTGCCGATGCGTGCGCGCACCCGCTCCAACACCAGATGGCCCAGCGGGGTCACCTCAGCCGACCAGCCATCCTCGACGACGGTGGTCGCGTTGGCCTCGGCGATGATCGCCGGCCCGGTGACCGTCGCACCGACGTGCAACCGCTCTCGCCGGAACAGTGGCACCCGCCGCCAGGCCCCCCGGGTGTACATGCGGACGCTATCCACCGGCCCCCGCAGTGGTCCGTCCCGGCCGGGCGTCCGCTGCGCGCCGGCCAGGTCGGGCTGCTCGGTGAGGCCCACAGTCTCCACCGAGACGGCCTCCACGATGAGGGGACGGTCCATCAGGAACGAATAGCTGCGTCGGTAATTCGCCTCGAATTCGGCGACCATCGTCTGCATATCGGCAAGGCCCACCTGAACGGCAGTGTCGGTGCCGTCGTACCGCAGGTGCACCCGCCGGGTCACCCGGATGCGTTCGGCGGGCACATCCTCGTCGCGCAGCCGGGCGCGGGTCGCCTCCTCCAGCGCGTCGGCCACCTCACCCAGCCGCTGCATTGCCTCTGGGGCAAGCACGCATTCAACCGACTGCTCGCGCATCGCGGTGATATCGGCGAGCCCGATGCCCAGCGCCGAGAGCACCCCGGCCAGCGGCGGCAGGAGAACGGTGCGGATGCCCAGCGAATCGGCCACCGCGCAGGCATGCTGGCCACCGGCGCCGCCGAACGTGGTCAGCACGTACGCGGTAGCGTCGCGGCCTTTCTGCACGGTGATGCGCTTGATCGCATTGGCCATGTTGGCGACCGCGATGCGCAGAAAACCCTCCGCAACCTGCTCGGGAGTTCGGTCGTCGCCGGTCGCGGCCGCGATCTCGCGGGCCAACTCGGCGAAACGGTCCCGGACGAGCGCGGCGTCAAGTGGCTGGTCACCGTCGGGACCGAACACCGCGGGGAAGTACTGCGGCTGGATGCGCCCGAGCATGACGTTAGCGTCGGTGATCGTCAGCGGACCGCCGCCCCGGTAGCAGGCCGGACCCGGATCGGCGCCGGCCGAGTCAGGGCCCACCCGGTACCGGCTGCCGTCGAAGTGCAAGATTGAGCCGCCGCCGGCGGCGACGGTGTGGATGTCAAGCATTGGGGCGCGCAGCCGCACCCCGGCGACCTGGGTGTTGAACACCCGCTCGTACTCGCCGGCGTAGTGCGACACGTCGGTGGAGGTGCCGCCCATATCGAAGCCGATGACATGGTCAAAGCCCGCCAGCGCGGACGTGCGGACCATTCCGACGATACCGCCGGCCGGGCCGGACAGGATCGCGTCCTTACCGCGGAAGTGACCAGCCTCGGCCAGCCCGCCGTTGGACTGCATGAACATCAGCCGCACGCCGGGCAGCTGAGACGTCACCTGGTCGATGTAGCGGGACAGGATCGGCGAGAGGTACGCGTCGACGACGGTGGTGTCACCCCGGGACACCAGTTTCATCAGTGGGCTGACGTCGGATGACAGCGAGATCTGCGGGAAGCCGATCTGCTCGGCGATCTTGCCAATGGCCTGCTCGTGAGCCGGATGCAGGTAGCTGTGCAGGCAGACCACCGCCACCGCACGGATCCCGTCGTCATACGCCGCCTGCAACTGGGTGGCTAGCCGGCCCAGGTCCGGCGGCCGCAGCACCGTGCCATCGGCGGTGATCCGCTCGTCGACCTCGACCACCCGCTCGTATAAAAGATCCGGCAGGATGATGCGGCGGCTGAAGATATGCGGACGGTTCTGGTAGCCGATGCGCAGTGCATCCCCGAATCCGCGGGTGATGACGAGCAGCGTGCGCGCGCCTTTTCGCTCCAGCAGCGCGTTGGTTGCCACCGTGGTGCCCATGCGGACCGCGTCGATGCGCTCGACCGGGATTGGTTGGTCCGCGGCGAGGCCAAGGAGCGCGCGGATGCCGGCCACCGCGGCATCGGCGTAGCGGGATGGATTGTCCGACAACAGCTTGAGCGTCACCAGCTGCCCGTCGGGGCGGCGTGCGACGATATCGGTGAACGTGCCGCCGCGGTCGATCCACAATTGCCACTTACCGGTCACTGGCTCAGGCATCGTCACCGGGTCCCACGCGTGGGCCATGGGCTGTAATCGGCGATCAGCGTTTCCTGCGGTGGGCGCTGGTCGGGCGGCACATGCTGCAGGTTGACGCGGATCCGATACCAGATCGAACTCGGTCCGCGCATGCTGTCGACGAGAACATCGGCCGGCTGTAGTCGGGCGGCCACCGCCGGATAGCGCTCGCGCCAGGTTTCCAGTGCGGCCATCGCCGCATCCTTGGTTTTGGTGCGGGCGATCTCGATCAGCGGCTTCGTCGAAACCCGCCGCCGGGCGCCGCCTTTCCCGGATTTCGGCGGCTTCTCGGCGGGGCCCAGCTCCTCGGCCAGCGCCAGCAGTCGCTCGAGATCACCGCGGGCATCGTCCATGCCGACCCACGGATCGCCGCTCGCGGCGAACCGCTCGGGCACGGTCGCCAGTGTGAACGCCTCCGGGCGGCAGCCGATCACCTCGTCCCAGCGCAGGGGAGTGGACACCCGGGCATCCGGGGTGGCGCGCACCGAATACGCCGAGGCGACGGTGCGGTCGAAGGCGTTCTGGTTGAAATCGACGAATACCCCGTGGCGCTCTTCCTTCCACCAGCGGCTGGTCGCCAGATCGGGTATGCGCCGTTCGACTTCGCGGGCCACCGCCTGAGCAGCCAGCCGCACCTGGCGAAACGGCCAGCGCGCGGTGATGCGGGCATACACGTGAAAACCGCGAGACCCCGATGTCTTGGGCCATCCGGTCAGCCCATGGTCGGCCAGCACGTCACGGGTCACCAGCGCAACCTCGATGATCTGCGGCCAGTCCACCCCGGGCATCGGATCCAGGTCGACCCGCAGCTCGTCGGGATGCTCGAGGTCGTCGGCGCGCACCGGGTGCGGGTTGAGGTCGATGCAACCGAGGTTGATCGCCCAGACCAGCCCGGCCGTGTCGCGGATGACGGCCTCCTTGGCCGAGGCGCCCGAAGCGTAGCGCAGTTCGGCCACCTCCACCCAGTCCGGCCGCGTGGCGGGCGCGCGTTTCTGGAAGATGGCCTCCTGATTGATTCCCCGCGTGAACCGTCTCAGGATCATCGGGCGTCCCGCCACGCCGCGCAGCGCACCGCCGGAGACACTCAGGTAATAGCGGATCAGGTCGAGCTTGGTGTAACCGGCCGCGCCGTTACCGGCCGGAAAGATGACCTTGTCCGGGTGAGTGATCGCGACCCGGCGCCCGTCCACCTCCAATGACAGCGGGCCGGCCATGCGGTTCATGCTAATTTCCCCGCCGGACTGCGATCGTTGTCACATATTGTGAGGTCATGCCCAAGCTCACTGACGCGCCCCGGCAGACTCCCGCCACAGTCAAAGCCAAGCTCCGGCAGTACGCGGAACGTGGTGCGGCCGAACTGCATTACTTACGCAAGATCATCGAATCCGGCGCACTACCGCTGCGCGCGCCGCAGTATTACGCCGCGATGGTGGCGGATGCGCTGCGGTGGGGCGAGATCGGAATGATGCCCGCGCTCAATGCCCGGCGCGCGCCGAACCGCGCGGCGATCATCGACGACGAGGGTCCGTTGACGTTCCAGCAGCTTGACGAGGCCGCCAATGCGGTGGCTCACGGGCTGCTGGCCAAGGGCGTACGTGGCGGCGACGGCGTGGCAATCCTGGCCCGCAACCATCGCTGGTTTCTGATCGCCAACTACGGCTGCGCCCGCGTCGGCGCGCGCATCATCTTGCTCAACAGCGAGTTCTCCGGCCCCCAGATCAACGAGGTCGCCCAGCGCGAGGGTGCCAAGCTGATCATCTACGACGACGAGTACACCCGGGCCGTCAGCGCGGCGGATCCGCCGCTGGGCAAGCTGCGGGCCCTGGGTGTCAACCCGGACGCTGACCAGCCGTCCGGCAGCACCGACGAGACCCTGGCTGATCTGGTGGCCCGCCACAGCACCTCACCGGCACCCAAGGCGACCAAGCATGCGTCGATCATCATCTTGACCAGCGGAACCACCGGAGCTCCGAAAGGCGCGAACCGCAGCACTCCGCCGACCCTGGCACCAGTCGGCGGCATTTTGGCGCACGTGCCGTTCAAGGCCGGCGAGGTGACGGTGTTGCCGGCGCCCATGTTTCACGCGCTGGGTTATCTGCACGCCACTATCGCGATGTTTCTGGGTTCCACCCTGGTGCTGCGGCGCCGGTTCGCACCGGCCACCGTGCTCGCCGATATCGAGAAGTACAAGGCGACGGCCGTGGTCGTGGTCCCGGTCATGCTCTCGCGCATGCTCGACACCCTGGAAAAGTTGGAAACCAAGCCCGACCTGTCGAGCCTGCGCATCGTGTTCGCCTCCGGCTCAGCACTGGGCGCCGATCTGGCCACCCGTGCGCTCGAAGACCTCGGGCCGGTGGTGTACAACATGTACGGCTCGACCGAGGTCTCGTTTGCCACCATTGCCGGACCGAAAGACCTGGAGCGCAACCCGTCGACCGCCGGACCGGTAGTTGCCGGCGTCAAGGTCAAGATTTTCGACGACAACGGCAAGGAGGTGCCGCAGGGGCAGGTGGGGCGGATCTTCGTCGGTACCACCTTCCCGTTCGCCGGATACACCGGTGGTGGCGGCAAGCAGATCATCGACGGGCTGCTGTCTTCCGGTGACGTCGGCTACTTCGACGAGCATGGCTTGCTCTATATCAGTGGTCGTGACGACGAGATGATCGTCTCCGGCGGTGAGAATGTTTTCCCCGCCGAGGTTGAAGACCTCATCAGCGGGCACCCCGACGTGGTGGAGGCGACCGCGGTCGGTGTCGAGGACAAGGAGTGGGGGCAGCGGCTGCGCGCATTCGTCGTCAAAAAGCCCGGCTCAGCTTTGAGCGAAGACGACGTCAAGCGGTACGTGCGCGAGCACCTGGCGCGTTACAAGGTGCCCCGCGACGTGGTCTTCCTCGACGAGCTGCCGCGCAACCCGACCGGCAAGATCCTCAAACGCGAGCTGCGCAACCTGGCAGTGGAGTAGCAGCGGCCACACCCAGGTCCGATCACGCCCCGGGTCGCGACTTGGTCGCAACAGCAGCTGCCACTGCTTTTTCGCGGCGCTCAGCTGTGCGGTTTAGCCATCGAATCCTGTTGTACCGTCGAGCTGTTCGCGCAAGATATCCAGCTGACCCGTGTGGCGGGCGGTCTCTTCGATCATGTGCACGTAGATCCAGCGCAGCGACACCCGGCCAAGGCGAACGTGCGGAACCTGGTGATCTAGTGAATACCGTGCCGCGATACGCCGTGACTCCTCGCACTGGGCCCGGTATTCCCCGATCAGGGTGGCCAGTGACTCCTCGGGGAAAAACTCGAATTCCCAAGAGCGCTTGTGGGTGCGGCGGTTGTCGTTGGTTCGTTCTTGCAGCAGCTGACTGAACCAGCCGTATTCCACCCAGCGCAGGTGCTTGACCAGCCCGCCGACCGTCGTGGCCGACGTGACCAGGCGGCGGCGGGCTTCGGCATCGGACAGACCGGTCACCTTGCGTAACACGATGTCGCGGTAGTCGTCCAGAAACGCCTCCAGCGTTTCGCGCTCACCGACGGGTCTTTGTTCGCGTCGGCGGGGGCGCGGCGGGACTTCGGACACCCCGGCGAGGCTAACATCGCCCCGCGCCGTGTGCACATCAGGGTAGCCGTCGACGAAAATCTAAGCTCAGCAGACGATTTCGACGGAAGCGCTGATGCCCGCAGAGCCGCTACGGATCGCGGGGCAGGCCCAACAGCCGTTCGGCGATGATGTTGAGCTGCACCTCCGACGTACCACCGTAAATGGTGGTGGCACGGCTGGCCAGCAGGTAGTCATTCCACTTCCCGGGCAGCTGCTCGGGGTCGCCGATCGCGGCTTCGGTGCCGAACGTGGATACCGCGAACTCCGCGTAACCCTGCGTGGTGCGCATCGACAACAGCTTGGAGATTGCCGCCGAAGGCATAGCGTCCCCGCCGGTCAGCGTCAGCAGAGTGGAGCGGAGGTTCAGCAACTTGACGGCGTGACCCTCGGCGATCAGCTGCCCGGCCCGGTTCTGCGCGATCTGGTCGAACTGACCGTCGCGCATGAACTGTACGAGTTCATCGAGGGTGGCCAAAAACGGTGCTTCGCTGCTGCCTATCGACACCCGTTCGGCGGTCAACGTGTTGCGGCTGACCTCCCAGCCCCGGTTCACCTCGCCGAGCACACAGTCGTCGGGCACGAACACGTCGTCAAGGAACACGGTGTTGAACATCTCCCCACCGGTGAGCTCACGCAACGGCTTCACCTGCACGCCTTCGCTTTTCATATCCACCAGGAAATAGGTGATGCCGTTGTGTTTCGGCGCCGACGGGTCGGTGCGGGCCAACAGCGCACCCCAGTCTGAGAACTGTGCGGCGGTTGTCCAGATCTTTTGCCCGGTGATGCGCCAGCCGCCGTCGACCCGGGTGGCCTTTGTGGTCAGCCCGGCCAAATCCGACCCGGCACCGGGTTCGGAAAACAGTTGGCACCACAAGATCTCGCCCCGGAAGGTCGGCGGCAGAAACCGCTGCTTCTGTTCTTCGGTGCCGAACGCCACGATCGAGGGGACGATCCACGACGCGATCCCCATCTGTGGGCGTTTGACCCGCCCCGCGGTGAACTCCTGGGCGATGATGATCTGCTCCACCGGGCTCGCCGCCCGCCCCCACGGCCGGGGCAGATATGGCAGCACCCACCCGCCCTCGGCGATGGCGACGGTGCGCTTTTCTCGGGGCATCGTCTTGAGTGCGGCGACCTCGGCGCGGATCTCGGCGCGCAGCTTCTCAGTTTCGGGATCCAAGTCGATGTCGACCTTGCGCATACCCGCGGTTGTCGCGGTGTCCAGCACTCGCTGCGGATGGTCCACGTGACGGCCGAATGAGGAGGCCAGCATCAACGCCCGCCGGTAGTACACGTTCGTGTCGTGTTCCCAGGTGAAACCGATGCCGCCGTGCACCTGGATGCAATCCTGAGCGCAGCGCTGGGCAGCCGCCGGCGCCAGCGTGGCCGCCACGGCGGCAGCGAACTCTGCGGCGCAGCCAGTGGTGTCCCACCCGTTTTGGCGGGCTTCGTCGATCGCGCGGGCGGCGTCCCATACCGCGGCGGTAGCCCGCTCGGTGTCGGCGACCATCTCCGCGCATCGGTGCTTGACGGCCTGGAACTGCCCGATGGGGCGGCCGAACTGCTCGCGGATCTTCGCGTAGGCCGACGCGGTGTCGGTAGCCCAACGCGCCACGCCGACGGCCTCCGCGGACAGCAGCGTCGAGATCAGCGCATAGGCGGCGGGTGCGCTCAGGTTGCTCAACACCGAGTCCGCGCCGACCTCGACGGCGTTGGCCCGCACATGCGCAATCGGCCGGAGCGGATCAACGCTTTTGACCGGTTCAATTTCTAGCTGATCGGCGCGCAGCATGACCCATTCTTCGCCGCTGTCGATTGCCGCCGGCAGCACCAGCAGCGAGGCTTGTGCCGCGGCGGGAACCGCCCGGATCTCGCCGCGGATCACCAGCGCGTCGCCGTGCCGGGTGGCGGTCAGCCCGCCGGCATCGAGCGCGTAACAGGCGATGAGCGCACCGGACGCCAGTTCGGCGAGCACCCCGGCGTCGGGGTCGTGCGCGGAGATCAGCGCGCTGGCGATCGCCGACGGCACGAATGGGCCGGGCACCGCGCCGTAGCCGAATTCAGCCAGCACGACCGCCAATTCCAGAATGCCGAACCCCTGGCCGCCGACGGATTCGGCCAGGTGCACACCGTGCAGTCCCTGGTCGGCGGCCGCCTGCCAGTACGGCGGGGGGTTGTCGATGGGGGTTTCCATCGCCGCGTGCAGCACGTCCGACGGGGCGACCCGCGCTACCAGGGAGCGCACCGAGTCGGCCAGTTCTTGATGCTCAGGGGTTATCGCGATCGGCATTGGTCGCCTTTCCTCGGGCAGTTTCGGCCAGTGCTTAATCTAATAACCGGTCGGTTGGTTGACTACATGGGCCAGCCGTTCGCCGTCGCGCAGCCTGCGGCAGTTGGCGATCGCCTCGGTCAGGTAGCGGCGCATGGTGTCGACGGTGTACCAGGTGACGTGCGGGGTCAGCACGACGTTGTCCAGGCCCAGCAGCGGGTTGTCCGCCGCAACCGGTTCCACGGCGTACACGTCGAGCCCGGCAGCGGCCAGCCGACCGGCGCGCAGCGCGTCGACCAGAGCGTCTTCGTCGACGATCGCGCCGCGCGAGGTGTTGACCAGCACGGCGGTGGGTTTCATCGCGGTCAGCTCAGCGGGGCCGAGCAGACCGCGGGTGGCGGGGGTGAGCGGCACGTGCAAGGACACAATGTCGCTGGCCGCCAGCAGTCGCGGTAACGGCCGCCAGCGTGGCAGCCCGTCGTCACGGGTGCTGGTGTGCACGACGTCAGCACCCATCGCGGTGACGATGGCCTCTACCCGCCGCGCAATATTCCCGTAGCCGACCAGCCCGACCGTGCAACCGCCGATCTCACGCACGATGTCGCCCAGCTGCGGATCCGCCGGCCAGCCACGACCGGTGCGGGTAGCGTGGTCCAGCGCCGGCAGCCGGCGTAGCGCGGCCAACATTAACATCACCGTGCCTTCGGCCACCGACGGCGCGTTAGCGCCGGGCATATTGGCCACTGCGACACCGCGCGCAGCCGCGGCTTCGATATCGATTGTGTTGACTCCCGTCCCGAACTTGTGCACCAGCCGCAGTTTCGGTGCCCGCCGCAGGTCTGCGGCCGAGAGTGGTCTCAACACATGCCAGATCACCTCAGCATCGGGCAGCTCACGGTAGAAGGTGGTGTCATCGTTGTCAGCGCACCACCGAATGTCAAGCCAATCAGCTTCGGGTGCAACGAGATCACGGACCGTGGAGCCGGGAACGAAATGAGCGAGAACCCTCAGCGCCACCGTTTGCTGATCCACTTGGCGATGATGTCGGCCTGCTCGCTGCGCGCCCCCGGGGTGGTGAAGTAGTGGTCGGTGTCGATGGTGACAAGGGTTTTATCGCTACTGGCCAGGGCTTGGTAGATGCGTTGCGCATCGGAGGGGAAGACTCCGGTGTCGGCTTCGGCGTTGATGACCAACGCCGGACAGCTGATGCGTGCCAGATGCGGTTCAGCCCGGGTTTGCGCGGTGCGCAGGCTCCACATGCCCAGCCAGTTGCGCAGCGTGCAGGCCGCGGCGATCCCGTGCGCGGAGCGGTTGGCTTTGGCCGGGACGCCGGCATAACACATGTTGGGCTGGCGTTTGGTCGGCTCAATACTGGGATCGACCATGCGCGGGTCGGCCCACGTTCTCATCACTGTGAACGGGCGGTCGGAAAACCCCGCCGCTCGGACGCGTTTCAGTTCGGTTTCGGCCCAATCGGTGATGGCGTGGTTGCGGGCGACCTGCGCTGACCGGTAACGAGTGAGAAAGTCGTGCGAGTAGGGCGGCCCGTTATGCTCGTTAAACAGGTCCAGATCGGGATCGGTTGCGACCGGGTCATTTTCGTCGACGACAGCGGCATCCATCCAGGCGGTCAGCACGTCTGGGCGTCCGGGATGAGCAGCGCTGGCTACGTAGCCGTCGGCGGGTGGCAGCTCGGTCAGTCCGGCAGCGGGACGCATACCGGCGACCGGTGTCACGTTCGGCTCGACCGCTTGCGACTGGTAGGCTGCCATCAACGAGCCGCCTCCGGAATTACCCAGCAGCACAACAGTTTCCACGCTCTGAACTTCACGAAGCCAGCGTACGCCCACGCCGATGTCCACCAGTGCGTGGTCGAGCAAGAAGCTGCTTTCGAACCCGCGGAAGCGCGTGTTCCAGCCTAAAAATCCGATGCCGCGGGTGGCCATGTAATCGGCGAGGTAGTGCTCGGAGAAATCGATCTGGTAGTGCGTGGCAATCATCGCCACCTTCGGCTTGCGTCCCAGGCCACGGTGGTAGAGCCCCTGGCAAGGATGACCGCCGGCGCCGGCACGTCGCGCGGTCGGCGATGGCAGCCCGACGAACTCACGGATAACTCCGAGCGCGCCGCCGCTTACGCGAGTCATTACAGCCGTCCTCCTTGGAGTAGATCGCTCGGAAAAAGATACTGGCCGCGGGCTTGATGCAGGGACGTATTCGCTAATTCAGCGGTTAGTGTCCGCAAGCCGGTGCCACACAGTTTCGCGGTAGTGATCGCATCGCCTCTGGGCCAGCAGCGGGTATCCTGCGGCGCACATGCCTTCATCCCGGGCGTGTTCAGTGTATCGACGCGCCCTGGGTTTCGCTGCGCCAGCAAACCCCGCGACACCCTGGAATCAGCCTGAAGCCGATGCTAAATTCAGTTTCACCTCTGGGCAGCGCGGCCGGGCCGATGGGAGCAACGAGATGATCAAGCCGCATAACGTCAACTCCGAGTTCGAACTCAGCGGAATCAACCATGTGGCGCTGGTGTGCTCGGACATGGCGCGCACGGTGGAGTTCTACAGCGAGATTTTGGGCATGCCGTTGATCAAGTCGCTCGATTTACCCGGCGGCCGGGGCCAGCACTTCTTCTTCGACGCCGGTAACGGCGACTGTGTCGCATTTTTCTGGTTCGCCGACGCGGCGGACCGGGTGCCAGGGGTGTCTTCGCCGGGGGCCATCCCCGGTATCGGCGACATCACCAGCTCGGTAAGCAGCATGAACCACCTGGCTTTTCATGTTCCGCCCGACAAGTTCGACTCCTACCGGCAGCGGCTCAAGGACAAGGGCGTGCGGGTAGGGCCGGTGCTCAACCACGACGACAGCGAGATCCAGGTCTCGCCGACGATGCATCCCGGTGTCTACGTGCGGTCATTCTACTTCCAGGATCCCGACGGGATCACACTTGAATTTGCTTGTTGGACCAGAGAATTCACTGAGAACGACACGCAAGCTGTGCCGAAGACGGCAGCCGACCGCAAGGTGCCGGTGACCCGCTAGCCGCAGTACAGGTTGGGGTCGGCGAGCCGGTCGAGCAGCGACGCCAACTGATCGACGAGCTGTTCAGGACTCAGGCGCACCTGGCCGGCCAGCCAGGCGCTGATGGTTTGGCCGACTCCGCCGACGACGAAATACGCTGCTGCTCTTATCCGATCGTTTTCCGGCACTCGCAGGACAGCCCCCACATGCTGGCCGGAGAGCATCGCGAACAGAGCAGTCGATTCGACCCGTTTACGCACCACTACGGCGTTGGCCAGTTGCGTACTGAACAGCAGGCGCCCGATCCGGGCATCCCCGGCGATCGTGCGCACAATAGTGGCCATGCCTGCCCGGGTCTGCTTCCCGGCGGGGACCGCGGCGACGGCCGCCGCGGTGGCGGCGGCCAAGTCGTCGACCACCCAGTCGAACACCGCGCTGACGAATTCGTCCTTGTCGGCAAAGCTTTCGTAAAAATAGCGCGCGGCCAAACCGGCTCGGCGGCAGATGCCGCGCACGGTCAATTCTTCCGGTATTTCGGCGCCCAGCAGGTCCAAGCCGGCGGCCAGTAGCCGGTTTCGGCGGCCGGACAGTCGCTCGGCGGCCTCGATACCGCGGTAGGGCCGCACGCTCGAGGTTCCGGCTGACGTCATGGGCATCATCTTGACACCGGCCCGCACCCGCGGCAATATCAGGAAACGCGCGTTATCAGATTTAGCGGCAGGTGGCGATGACGGTGAGCGAGTCAGTCCGGCAGGTTGAGCGGTCGATCGCCGATCCGCCGCGGCCCGGGCGCCGGCCAAGGTTTTGCCGGAAGGGCATCGACGACGGTTTGATGGGTGTGGCGCTGCTGGCCGGCCCGGCCAACGTGATCATGCAGCTGGCGCGTCCCGGTGTCGGCTACGGGGTGCTGGAAAGCCGGGTGGAAAGCGGCCGGCTGGACCTGCATCCGATCAAGCGGGCGCGCACCACGTTCACCTACCTGGCGGTGGCGACTGCGGGCACCGAGGCGCAGAAGGCGGCTTTCCGGCGGGCGGTGAACCGCGCACACGCCCAGGTGTATTCGACACCGGAGAGTCCGGTGCAATACAACGCCTTTGACCCCGAGCTGCAGATGTGGGTCGGGGCGTGTCTGTACAAGGGCGCGGTGGATGTTCACCGCATGTTCATCGGCGAAATGGACGACGAGGCCGCCGACCGCCACTACCGCGAGGGCATGGCACTGGCCACCACGCTGCAGGTGCCGCCGGAGATGTGGCCACCGGATCGAGCCGCTTTCGACCGCTACTGGCGCAAGTCGCTGGAGCAGGTGCACATCGACGACGCTGTGCGAGATTATCTCTATCCGATCGCTGCGGGGCGCATCCGCGGTATGACGTTGCCCGGCCCACTGCAGCGCTGGTCGGAGCGTGTCGCGCTGCTGATCACCACGGGCTTTCTGCCGCAACGGTTCCGCGACGAGATGCGGTTGCCCTGGGATGCCGCCAAGCAGCGCCGCTTCGACCGGTTGATCGCCGTGCTCCGCACGGTAAACAGCCTGATGCCACACGTGGTGCGCCGCTTCCCGTTCAATGTGCTGTTGTGGGATCTCGACCGGCGCATCAGGACCGGCCGGCCGCTGGTGTGAGCAACCTGGATCAGATCTGCGACAGTTGCTGGCCGCGGCGCCGGCACACGTCCTCGGCAAACGTAGGTTCTGTTGAGTCGGCTGATCAGCATGATCGGCGACGAGCCGGGGCAGGGGCACTGCCGGCACCGTCGGAGCCCACGCTGCTGACACCGCAACACTGACTGTGCACCGGCCCGCCGGCGGTGTACGACGCAACGGCTCGCGCCCACCCCACACACGGTGCAGCTGGCCGATGACGTAAGGTCTGTTGGGTGCGTACGGAAGGTGACAGTTGGGACATCACAACAAGTGTCGGTGCGACCGCGTTATTCGTCGCCACCGCACGCGCCCTGGAGGCGCAAAAACCCCAGCCGCTCGCTGTCGACCCCTTCGCCGAGGTGTTCTGCCGCGCGGTAGGCGGTCCCGCGGCCGATGTTCTCGACGGCAAAGCACCTGAGCACCCGCTTAAGACCGCCGATTTCGGCGAACATTTCGTCAACTTCCAGGGCGCTCGTACCCGATATTTCGATGTCTACTTCCGCCGGGCGGCCGACGCCGGTGTGCGGCAGATCGTCATCTTGGCCGCTGGACTGGACTCTCGCGCCTATCGGTTGACATGGCCCGCCGGCACAACGATTTTCGAGTTGGACCAGCCGCAGGTGCTCCAGTTTAAACGCGACGTACTCACCGCGCACGGTGCTAAACCCAACGCGGAGCGTCGCGAGGTTGCAGTCGACCTACGGGAAGACTGGCCGCAAGCCTTGCGGGACAGTGGCTTTGACACCGGCAAGCCTTCAGCCTTTATTGCCGAAGGTCTGCTGATCTATCTGCCGGCTTCCGCGCAGGAGCAACTGTTCGTCGGCGTCAATGGGTTAACCAGTACGGGAAGTCACTTTGCCGTAGAAGACGGCGCACCCCTTCATCCGGATCACTTCGCCGCCAAAGTCGAAGAAGAGCGCGCTGCTGTCGCTCAGGGTGGCGGGCGCCTGTTCTTTCAGTTGGTCTACAACGAGCAGTTCGCTCCGGCCGATCGGTGGTTGGGCGAGCATGGCTGGACGGTGGTTGCGACTCCGCTGGCCGACTATCTACGCGAGGTCGGCCGGCCGGTGCCCGGGCCGGGTACCGAAGCCGAACCGATGGTCGCCCGCAATACTCTCGTCAGCGCGGTCAAGAACTGACCCGGTGAACCACGGCACCTGAAGCATGCCGAAGGTTCGGGCGGGCTGACGCCAGCGTGGTGATCGGGTGAGCGTGCGGGCTGGCGAGCCGGTCTTCGGGTTGATGGTGGGCCGCCGCTGAATGGATAGACGATCTGCGGGCTGCAACATACCGCGTCGAAACCGTATATACGGTGTGAAATCGGTCTACACATTCGCAACGGCGAAACTTTATGCTATATCTCTCCGTGTTTGCGTAACTATGATCGGGCCGTGGTAACCGGTGCGACGGGACGAGCAGTGGGTGTTGACGATCACGTGACGCCGGTGGCGGGCGGGTGGCCCGACTCATCACCGACCCGACGGGCCGGCGGTCAGCGGACGCCACGGCGGCGCCGCCCGGCCCATATAGCCCCATCTCGTCTCATATAGTAATGAAAGTCATTTTCAACTTATCCGGATTGCGGTATCGTCCGTCCTGGTCAGCGCGGGTCGGGGGCACGCACCGGGGGAGAGCACTGGGCTCGGGAGCGCCGGCTGCACCCTGAGCTAGCCCGGTCGGTAACCAGCGATGTGATGAGGAGGCGATCGACGTGGAAGGTGGGGAGTCCGCGACGTTCCCGGTCGGCCGGGCGACTCTGCGGCCGGGATTGGCCGCACTCACCCGGACCACCTCGTTCACCGCGGGGCCGGCCCCGCGGTGCGGGCACCCCAAACCCACGCGGGCCGCTGATTGCCTGGAGCACTTCGGTGAGCGCCCCCAGCATGAGCGCCGTCGACAATTGACGCAAACTACCGTCTCGACACTTAGCTTATGCAATGCTAACTTCACCACCGAAGTTAGGTTAGGCAATGCTCGCCAGAGGGGGCGCACGCGTGGGAACGGGTCGTTTTGCCGCGCTGGCGGCTCGACCACATCGGCCGGAGCGCGATGGTCTGCGCCCGGCCGCGTCATGGTGCGGGGCTCTCACCGGGGGGGCACCACCGAAGCGTCAGGCCGACGGGCGATGACTGTCCCCGTGTGGATGGCCTCACCACCGGAGGTGCACTCTGCGCTGCTGGCCAGCGGGCCCGGCGCCGGTGCATTGTTGACGGCCGCTGGAGCGTGGACATCCCTGAGCGCTGAATACGCCTCAGCGGCAAATGAACTCACCGCAATCCTGGGCGCGGTGCAGGCCGGTGCGTGGCATGGCCCCAGTGCCGAGCGCTATGTCGCCGCCCATGTCCCGTATCTGGCCTGGCTCACCCAGGTCAGTGCCGACAGCGCGAGCATGGCCGCCCAGCATGAAGCCGCTGCCGCGGCCTACGCGGCCGCCTCAGCCGCCATGCCAACCCTCGCCGAGTTGGCCCTGAACCATGCCCTCCACGCGGTGTTGGTGGCGACGAATTTCTTTGGGATCAACACCATCCCGATCGCGCTCAACGAGGCAGACTACGTGCGGATGTGGATCCAGGCTGCCACCACAATGGCGACGTACCACGCCGTCTCCGGCGCCGCGCTGGCCTCCGCGCCGCGTACCACCCCCGCACCCCCAGTGGTCAAACCCGGTGAAGCCGGCGGCACCATGGCTATCGCCGACCACACCGCGGCGCAGGCACAAGCCGCGCAGTCCGGCGCATCGCTCAGCCTCTCCGATCTGCTGTCGGCTTACCTGAACTTCTACGAGGGCGGGTTCACCGAGATTGTCGCCTTCCTCCACAATCCGATCGGCAACTCGCAGGCGATACTCAGCTCCTTCTTGACCAATCCATCTGCGGCGCTGGTGACTTTTGGGCCTTTCCTGTTTTTCGTCGGCTATGAGGTGGTGAGCAACATCCTGGGCTGGCCGACCTGGGGAATGATCCTGAGCTCTCCGTTCGCGCTGCCGCTGGCGATCGGTGTGGGCATCAACTCACTCCAGTCGCTGCTCATGACGCTGACCCCCGCCCTCGTGCCCGTCGCCGCACCCCCAGCAGCCCTCGCGGCCACCGCAGCCCAGCAGCCGGCCATGTGGTCGATCGCCGGCCTTCCGCCCACGGTGACAAGCGCCCCGCTGCCGTCAACGGCAACGTCGATCGGCGGCGTCGCGACCGTGGGCGCCGCACCGCCGGCCAGCGCCCCCGCGTTCGGCTATCTGGTGGGCGGTCACGATCCCGGGACCGGGCCCGGCCCCACGCTCATCGACCGCCGCGGCGCCAGGGCACCGGCCAGCTCCTTGCCGGCCACGGCGACAGCGGCAACGGTGTCGGCCCGGGAGGTCAGACATGCCCGGCGGCGCCAGCGGCTGACCATGCGGGACTATGCCGACGAATTCATGGATATGGACGTGGATATGGAGGCCGGGCCGGGAGGTTCTCCACCGCAGCAGCAGCCGGCGTCGATCGCCGCGTCCGATCAGGGCGCCGGCGCGGTGGGGTTTGCCGGAAGCGCGGCCAAAGCCGGCGTCGCACAGGCTGCCGGCCTGACGACGCTGGCCAGCGATGATTTCAGCGACGGCCCCACCGTGCCGATGATGCCGGGCTGCTGGGGCAGCGATACCGACGAGACCGGTAACCCTGCGGACGGTGACAAGCGCACCTGAAGCCACCCGTGAACTGGCCATCGATGGGAGAGAGGGATGACGACACGCGTTGCCGAGGCGTTGACGTGCTCAGCCCGAGCAGTCGCGACCGGCGGGCATTCCACAGCGACCAACCACAGACCGCTGTTTGCGGGTCAGCAGGGCGCGAGCGGGGATCGCGGTCTGACCGCCGTCGACCGCAGCGGACGTTAGCTGATGTCTCGCTCGCAGACCCCGGTCACCCTATCGCCATGTCTGCAAATCGCTTGCATGACGAGCTGGCGCGGCGTTAGCCTACCCACTACTGGCTCGAGGGGACGGGTGTAGCCATGGAAAACCGTGACGCCAGTGTGCTTGTGGCTCGGCCGCCCCGGGTAGATGGGGACGTCGTCAGCCGCTTTGCGACCTGCTGCCGGGCGCTCGGCCTGACGGTCTATGACCGGCGGCGCCCGGCGGACCTCCCGGCCGCCCGCGCAGGGTTTACCGCGCTGACTCGAATCGCTTATGACCAGTGCGACGCATGGACCGGACTGGCCGCCGCCGGCGACGTCTCACCCCGTGTGCTGGAAGCGGTTTCGCAGACCGCCGCGACCGCAGGCGTATTGCAGCGCCAGATACAACTCGAGCCCAAAGCTCTGGGATTCCATTACGACACCGGGCTGTATCTGCGTTTCCGGGCGACCGATCCGGACGACTTCCACCTCGCCTACGCCGCGTCGCTGGCAATGGCCGGACAGTATGCCGATGCGCACAAGCTGGTCAGCGATGTCGCCGCACGCCGGCCAAGCTGGCGCGAGGCGCGCTGGGTGGAAGTCACCATCCACAACCGCGCCGAGCGCTGGTCGGATGTGGTCAAACTGCTCACCCCGATCATCAACGATCCCGGCCTCGACGAACTCTTCTCCCATGCCGCCAAGATCACCCTCGGCATCGCGCTGGCCCGGCTGGGCATGTTCGCTCCGGCATTGTCGTACCTGGAGGAACCGGGCGGGCCTATCGCGGTGGCTGCTGTCGACGGCGCACTGGCCAAGGCGCTGGTGCTGCGCGCAGATGGTGATGAGGACAGCGCCACTGAGGTTCTGCAGGAGCTGTACGCGGCCAATCCGGAAAACAAACAGGTCGAACAGGCGCTCTCCGACCCCACCTTCGGGATCATCACCACCACCGCGGCCCGGATCGAGGCCCGCAGCGATCCGTGGAACCCCGGCACTGAGCCGGGCGCGGAGGACTTCATCGATCCCGAATCCCGTGAGCGCAAGAAAGTGCTTCTCGCTGAGGCGGAAAAAGAGCTCGACGAGTTCATCGGTCTTGAACAAGTGAAAAACCAAGTGGCGCGGCTGAAGAGCTCGGTAGCCATGGAGTTGGTGCGCCGGCAGCGCGGGCTGGAAGTCGCGCAGCGCACCCACCACCTGGTCTTCACCGGGCCGCCCGGAACCGGCAAGACCACCATCGCCCGCGTCATCGCGAAAATCTATTGCGGCCTGGGTCTTTTGAAAAAAGAAAATATCAAAGAGGTGCACCGTGCCGATCTGATCGGCCAGCACATCGGGGAGACCGAGGCCAAGACCAACGCGATCATCGACAGCGCACTAGACGGGGTGCTGTTCCTCGACGAGGCCTACGCGCTGGTCGCCACTGGCGCCAAGAACGACTTCGGATTGGTGGCCATCGACACACTGCTGGCCCGTATGGAAAACGACCGCGACCGGCTGGTCGTGATTGTCGCCGGCTACCGCGCCGACCTGGACAAGTTCCTCGACACCAACCAGGGTCTGCGATCGCGTTTCACCCGCAGCATCGACTTCCCTTCCTACACACCGGCGGAGCTGATCGAAATCGCCAACTTCATGGCCCAAAAGCGCGACAGCGTCTTCGAACCGGCCGCGCTCGAGGATATGGAACGACTTTTCGAGCAGCTGGCCACCACGTCCAAACCCGACTCGTCGGGAGTCGAACGTCGTGGACTTGACATCGCCGGCAACGGACGCTTCGTCCGCAATGTCGTGGAAAAGTCCGAAGAGGAACGCGAATTTCGGCTGGATCATTCTGAACACGCCGAAACCGGCGAGTTCACCGACGAGGAGCTGATGACGATCACCGCCGAAGACGTCGCCAATGCGGTGGAGCCACTGCTGCGCGGCCTCGGGCTCGAGGTGCCGGCGTGACGGGCAGCCAGCCGGGCGGCGACAGGCGTTCGTTCGCCTCGCGTACCCCGGTCAACGACAACCCCCACCAGGTGGTCTACCGCCGCGGGTTCGTCACCCGCCACCAGGTGACCGGCTGGCGGTTCGTGATGCGCCGGATCGCGTCCGGGGTAGCACTGCATGACACCCGGATGCTGGTCGACCCGTTGCGCACCCAGGCCCGCGCGGTGTTGATGGGTGTGCTCATCATGATCACTGGCCTCGCGGGTTGCTTCGTGTTCTCGCTGATCCGGCCCAGCGGGTCGGTGGCGAGCAACCCGGTGCTGGCCGATCGTTCCACCGCCGCGCTGTACGTGCGGGTGGGCGATCAATTGCACCCGGTGCTGAACCTGACCTCGGCCCGGCTGATCACCGGCCGTCCGCTAAACCCCACCACGGTGAAAAGCAGTGAGCTGGACCGGTTTCCGCGCGGCAGCCTGCTGGGCATTCCGGGAGCGCCGGAACGTATGGTGCAAAACAGCTCCCGGGATGCCGACTGGACCGTATGTGACGCGGTCTCAGGACCGGCTCAGGGGGTCACACTGATCGGTGGGCGCTTGGACCACAGTGGGGCCCGGGCCGGCACGCTGGACGCCAGACACGCAGTCCTGGCCGACAACGGCGCGGGCACCTGGTTGCTGTGGAATGGACGGCGCAGCCGTATCAACGTAGCCGATCGCGCAGTTACCGACGCACTGGGCTTGGGTGTCGATCTGCCCGCGCCGCGGCCGATCGCGACCGGTTTGTTCAACGCGATCCCCGAAGCACCACCGCTGACAGCACCGCTCATCCCGGGTGCGGGCAACCCGCCACGGTTCGCACTGCCACGGCCCGCGCCGGTGGGAGCGGTGGTGATGTCCTACGCCCTGGACAGCACCTCAGATCACAGCGTCCGGTACTACGCGGTGCTGCCCGACGGCTTGCAGCCCATTTCACCGGTGCTGGCCGCGATACTGCGCAACACCAACTCCTACGGCCTGGACCAGCCGCCGAGGCTGGGCGCCGACGAGGTCGCCCGGCTACCGGTGTCGCGGCTGCTGGACGGTACCCGCTATCCCGAGCAGCGGCTCACCCTCGTCGACCCCGCGCGTGACCCGCTCACCTGTGTGCACTGGAGCAAGCCGGCCGGAGCGGCCGCCAGCTCACTGACGTTGTTGTCCGGCTCGCTGCTACCGATACCCGATGCGGTCCGCACCGTGGAGCTGGTCGGTGGCGGTACGGCCGGCACCGCCACCCGGGTCGCGTTGACGCCCGGGACCGGCTATTTCACGCAGACGGTCGGCGATGGCCCGGCCACCCCCCCGGCGGGATCACTGTTTTGGATCTCCGACATCGGCGTCCGATACGGCATCGACACCGAGTCCAGCAGCGGGCAGAGCACGAAAACAGTTGAAGCACTCGGCCTTATCCCGCCTGCCGTTCCTATCCCGTGGTCGATGCTGTCGCTGTTTGCGCCCGGTCCCACGCTGTCGCGCACCGATGCCCTGCTGGCGCACGATGGCCTGGCGGCCGACTCGCGACCGCGCCGCCCCATCTCAGCCCAGCAGGAGTCCCGATGAGCCGACTGATCTTCGAAACACGCCGCCGGCTGCCGCCGCCGGCGGTTCGCAAAGGCACCATCAGCATCGAGCCGCCCCCCGAACTGCCCCGGGTGATCCCGCCCTCGCTGCTGCGGCGCGCGTTGCCGTATCTGATTGTGATCCTGATCGTGGGCATGGTCGTCGCGATGATCGCCACCGGGATGCGGCTAATCTCACCGCAAACCTTGTTCTTCCCGTTTGTGCTGCTGCTCGCCGCAACCGCGCTTTACCGCGGCACGGATAACAAGATGCGCACCGAGGAGGTCGACGCCGAGCGGGCCGACTACTTGCGCTACCTGTCGGTGGTCAGAGACAACATCCGTACCCAGGCCGCCGAACAGCGGGCGGCGGCTGAATGGTCGCATCCGGACCCGGCAGAGCTGACCGCTATCCCCGGGTCGCGGCGCCAGTGGGAACGCGATCCGCGTGACGACGACTTCCTGGTGGTGCGCGCCGGGCGCCACTCGGTACCGCTGGCGACGGCGTTGCGCGTCAACGACACTGCCGATGAGATCGATCTGGAACCGGTGTGCCACAGCGCGTTACGCAGCCTGCTTGACACCCAGCGCACTGTTCGCGATATGCCGGTCGGTATCGACCTGGCCACAGTGTCCCGGATCACCGTACTGGGTGACGCCGGCGAAGTTCGTGCCGCGTTGCGTGCCTGGATTGCCCAGGCGGTGACCTGGCATGACCCGACGGTTCTCGGGATCGCCTTGGCCACACCAGATCTGGAAGATTCCGAGTGGTCCTGGCTAAAGTGGTTGCCACACGTCGACATTCCCGGCAAGTTTGACGGCGCCGGGCCTGCTCGCTACTTGTCGACCAACCTCGATGCCCTGGCCCCGGCCCTGGGGCCCGCGCTCGCCGACCGGCCGACCTTCACAGCCGGGCCGACGGACGCGCTGCGGCACCTGCTGATCGTCGTCGACGATCCTGACTATGACGTCGCCGGCTCGCCGCTGGCTGCCGGATGGTCCGGCGTCACCGTTGTGCACCGCTCGACCACACCCCCACACCGCGAGCAGTATCCGGATCCCGAGCGGCCGATCCTGCGGATTGCCGACGGCGCCATCGACCGCTGGCAAACCGGGGGGTGGCAGCGCTATATCGACACCGCAGACCAGCTCAGCGCCGACGAGGCCGCTCACCTGGCCCGCCGGCTGTCCCGCTGGGACTCTAACCCCACCCATGCCGGGCTGCGCTCGGCGGCCACCCGCGGGGCGAGTTTCACCACGCTGCTGGGGATTGCCGACGCCTCGGCGCTCGACGTGCCGACATTGTGGGCGCGTCGTCCCCGTGAGCAGGAATTGCGGGTCCCGATCGGGGTCACCGCGACCGGAGAGCCGCTGATCTTCGATCTTAAAGACGAAGCCGAAGGCGGGATGGGCCCGCACGGCCTGATGATCGGCATGACCGGCTCCGGCAAGTCACAGACCCTGATGTCGATCCTGTTGTCGCTGTTGACCACACACTCCGCTGAGCGGTTGATCGTCATCTACGCCGATTTCAAGGGCGAGGCGGGGGCAGACAGCTTCCGCAACTTCCCGCAAGTCGTTGCCGTGATCTCTAACATGGTCGAAAAGAAATCGCTGGCCGAACGATTCGCCGACACGCTGCGCGGCGAAGTGGCGCGCCGCGAGCGGCTGTTGCGGGAGGCGGGCCGACGCGTACAGGGCAGTGCGTTCAACTCCGTGGCCGAATATGAAAACGCGATCGCAGCAGGACACGACCTGCCGCCGATCCCCACGCTGTTCGTGGTCGCCGACGAATTCACCCTGATGTTGGCCGACTACCCCGAATACGCGGAACTCTTCGACTATGTGGCACGCAAGGGCCGCTCCTCGCGCATCCACATTTTGTTCGCGTCGCAGACCTTGGATGTCGGCAAGATCAAAGACATCGACAAGAACACCTCGTACCGGATCGCGTTGAAAGTGGCCAGCCCCAGCATTTCTCGCCAGATCATCGGCGTGGAAGACGCCTACCATATCGAACCCGGCAAAGAACACAAGGGTGAGGGTTATTTGGTGCCCTCGCCCGGTGCGGCGCCCATCAAGTTCCGCAGCACTTATGTCGACGGCATCTACGAGCCGCCGCGCAAGACGAAAACATTTGTCGTGCAGTCTGCTCCGGAGCCCAAGCGGTTCACCGCAGGCCGAGTCGAGCCGGACCCGGACACGGTGATCGCCAGCGACCAAGAGGAGCCGGCCGGCCCGCCGCGTAAGCTGATCGCCACCATCGGGGATCAGCTGGCCCGGTACGGTCCGCGTGCGCCGGAGCTGTGGCTGCCGCCGCTGGACGACCCGATTCCGCTTTCGGCCGTGCTCGCGCGCGCCGGGATCGCCCCCCGGCAGTGGCGCTGGCCGTTGGGCGAGATCGACAAGCCGTTCGAGATGCGCCGCGATCCGCTGGTATTCGACGCGATGTCCTCAGCGGCAAACATGGTCATTCACGGCGGCCCCAAGTCAGGCAAATCGACGGCGCTGCAGACGTTTATCCTGTCGGCCGCGCACCTGCACTCGGCGGCCGAGGTGACGTTTTACTGCCTGGACTACGGCGGCGGCGGGCTCCGGGCGCTGGAGGATTTGGCGCATGTCGGTAGCGTGGCCTCCCCGCTGGAGCCTGAACGTATCCGGCGCACGTTCGGCGAACTCGAACAGTTGCTGGCTTCCCGCCAACGGCGTGAGGTCTTCCGGGATCGGCGCGCCGACAGCTGGTCACTCGACGACGGCTACGGTGAGGTGTTTTTGGTCATCGACAACATCTACGCCTTCAGCCGCGACAACACCGATCAATTCAACACTCGAAACCCATTGCTGGCCAAAGTAACTGAGCTTGTCAACGTGGGCCTGGCTTACGGCATTCATGTGATTGTCACCACCCCGAGCTGGCTGGAGATACCACTGGCGATGCGCGATGGCCTCGGGATGCGGCTCGAGCTTAAGCTGCATGACCCGCGAGACAGCAATGTCCGGGTGCTGGGCGCCCTGCGCCGCCCGGCTGAGACGGTGCCCCCCGATCAGCCCGGTCGCGGGCTGACCATGGCCGCCGAGCACTTCTTGTTCGCGACCCCGGAGCTCGACCAGATCGCGGCGATCAACGCCCGCACCCCTGGTGTCACCGCCCCGCCGGTGCGGCTGCTGCCCACCAACCTGGCACCGGCCGCGTTGGGCAGCCTGTATCCGGGCCCGGAGCGGGTCGTCATCGGGCAGCGTGAAGAAGACCTGGCCGCGGTGGAAATCAACTTCGCTGAAAACCCGCTGCTGATGGTGCTGGGCGACACCAAGTCCGGCAAAACCGCGCTGCTGCGCCACATCATCCGCACGGTTCGTGAGCACTCCACCCCCGAGCAGGTGGCATTCACCGTGCTGGATCGCCGGCTGCATCTCGTCGACGAGCCGTTGTTCCCGGACAACGAGTACACCGCCAACATCGACCGCATCATCCCGGCGATGCTGGGTCTGTCGGCGATCATCGAGTCACGCCGCCCACCGGCAGGCCTGGCCCCGGCCGAACTGTCCCGGTGGCGTTACCAGGGCCATGTCCACTACCTGATCATCGACGATGTCGACCAGATACCGGATACGCCGGCAGTGAGCGGGCCCTACGCCGGGCAGCGGCCGTGGACCAGCCTTATCGGATTGCTGGGGCAGGCCGGCGACTTGGGGTTACGGGTGATCGTCACCGCGCGCGCCACCGGATCGGCGCACGCGCTGATGACCAACCCGTTACTGCGTCGGCTCAACGATCTGCAGGCGACCACGTTGATGTTGTCGGGCAACCCGCAAGATGGCGGCAAAATCCGCGGTCAGCGGTTCGCCCGGCTGCCTGCGGGGCGGGCAATCCTGTTGGGTGACGCGGACACCCCGATGTATGTGCAGTTGGTCAACCCGCTGATCGACGAAAACGTGGCCATTGACGGCCGGTGAGGTTCATCGGAAGGAGTATCTGAGATGACACTGCGAGTTGTTCCCGAAGGCCTGGCCGCGGCCAGCGCGGCGGTGGAGGCGCTGACTGCGCGCCTCGCGGCCGCGCATGCCGCTGCGGCTCCGGCGATTACGGCGGTGGTGCCGCCGGCCGCTGATCCGGTGTCTGTGCAAACCGCGGCCGGGTTCAGCGCGCGGGGCAGCGAACATGCCGCGGTGGCGGCCCAGGGCGTGGAAGAGCTCGGCCGCGCCGGTGTGGGTGTGGGCGAGTCGGGGGTCAGTTACGCCACCGGTGATGCGGCCGCCGCGGCGTCGTACGGGATCGCCGGCAGCTGACGATGACTACCCCGATTGCGGCGGCATTCCCCGGGGTGTCTGCGAGCTCGCTTTGGGCAGCCCGACCGAGAGGAGGAAGGGGCCACACTGAGACTTCTTGTCCATCAACCGCACTCGATTGAAAGGTGTAATCATGAGTCTTCTCGATGCGCATATTCCGCAACTGGTGGCGGCGCAGTCCTCGTTTGCTTCCAAGGCGGCCCTGATGCGATCCACCATCAGCCAGGCCGAGCAGGAAGCGCTCTCAGCGCAGGCGTTCCATGTCGGTGAGTCGGCTGCCGCCTTCCAGGCGGCGCATGCGCGTTTCGTTGAGGTCGCTGCGCGGATCAACACACTGCTCGATATCGCCCAGGCCAACATCGGCGATGCCGCCGGCACCTACGTCGCCGCCGACTCTGCGGCCGCAGGCAGCTACACCGCGTTCTGAACTGCGCGACTGCTGAACATTTCTGAGTTCAGGAAAGGATTTAGGAAAGGAATAACGATGGCCCAGATCATGTACAACTACCCGGCCATGCTGGCGCATGCCGCCGACATGTCCGCCTATGCCGGCACACTGCAAAGTCTTGGTGCCGATATCGCCAGCGAGCAGGCTGCGCTGTCGGGCGCGTGGCAGGGCGACACCGGCATGACCTATCAAGCCTGGCAGACCCAGTGGAATCAGGCGATGGAGCAACTCGTGCTGGCTTACCGTGCGATGGCCGGCACCCACGAGATGAACACCACGTCAATGCTCGCCCGCGATCAGGCCGAAGCCGCCAAATGGGGTGGCTAAACCCTGAGCGAGATTAGGGAGATGCTCACATGGGCGCTGAACCTAACGCTGTCGAGTTGACCGTCGACCAGGCGTGGTTCATCGCAGAAACTGTTGGAGCGGGCACATTCCCGTGGGTGCTTGCGATCACCGTCCCCTACCGCGACACCGCGGAACGGTCGGTGTTCTTCGAACGTCAGGCTGCTGAACTGACCAGGATGAGGTTGTTGTCCCCGGACGGCGCCGTCCATCCCGCAGTGGCCGACTGGGTGCGGGTGGTGTGTTTCCCGGAACGGTGGCTGGATCTGCGCTATGTTGGCCCCTCTCAGGTTCTTGGTGGCTGTGACCTGTTGCGCGGCATTGTCGCGCGCCGCGCCGGCAGGACCGTGGTCGCGCTGCGCAACGCCCAGCTGATCACGTTGACAGCGATGCAGATTGATGACCCTCGTGCGCTGGTCCCGGTGCTGGGAGCCGGGTTAGCTCAGCGGCCGCCCGCGAGGTTCGATGAGTTCAGCCTGCCGGCCCGGGTCGGTGCCCGCGCCGACGAGCAGCTGCGTTCCGGCGCAGAGCTGTCGAAAGTCCTTGACTACCTGGGTATCCCGGAGTCAGCACGCCCCGTGGTGGAGTCGGTTTTCGCCGGCCCGCGCAGCTACGTCGAGATCGTCGCCGGCTGCCGCCACGACGGACGGCATGTGAGCACCGAGGTGGGGATGAGCATCGTTGACGCCACCGCCGGCCGGATCGTGGTCAGCCCCTCCCGCGCCTTTGACGGTGAATGGGTGTCGACATTTCGCCCGGGCACGCCGTTCGCGATCGCCGTCGCAGTGGAACAGTTGACCGCTGAGCTGCCCGGTGGCCAGTGGTTCCCCCAGGTGCGGCTGTCCCGAGATTTCACGGCCCAGCTGTCCTAGCACACGGTGGCCGTCTGGAGAGAGAAGAGGTAGTGATGTCCCTTGATGCGGGTACAGCGGTGATGTCCAGCGGTGCCATGCCCATTGTGCGTGTCGCCATCCTGGCCGACAGCCGGCTGACCGAAATGGTTCTGCCCGCGGAGCTGCCGCTGCGCGAAATCCTGCCCGCCATAAGGCGTTTGGCGGCACCCGCCGCTTCCGATGACGCTGCCGACGGCGGGGATGATGCGGCCGCCCCGGTTCGGCTGAGCCTCGCACCGATCGGTGGGGCGCCGTTCAGCCTGGATGCCAGCCTGGACACCGTCGGCGTCGTGGACGGCGACCTGCTCACATTGCAGCCGGTGCCGCCCGGTCCCGCCGCCCCCGGCATCGTCGAGGATATTGCCGACGCCGCGGTGATCTTCTCCGAATCCCGACTCAAGCCGTGGGGCGCCGCCCACATTCAGCGTGGAGCGCTGATTGCGGTTGCCGGCTTGGTCATCGCCGCAACCGGTTTGGCGTTCACCCTCCGGGTGCGCACCGGAGCCCCGGCAGGGCTGATCGCGCTGGGGACGGTCGCGGCGCTCACCGTACTGGCCGCTCTGCTGGCCCGGGCCCGCTCACCGTACACCGGGCTTGTGCTCTCTATCGTCGCGTTGGTGCCGGTTGCTGCCGCCTTGGATCTCGCAGTCCCGGGCGGAATCGGCGCCGCGCACGTGATGCTGGGCGCGGCCGGGGTCACCGCGTGGTCGTTGATCAGCCTGATACTGCCCACCCGAGATCGTGAGCGCGCGGTCGGATTCTTCACCGCCGCCACGGTGCTCGGCGCCGTGGTCACCCTCGCCGCCGGCGCCGAGTTGCTGTGGCAGCTACCGCTACTCAGCCTCGGCTGCGGACTGATCGTGGCTGCCCTGCTGATCACCGTTTCAGCAGCCCAGCTGTCCGCGCTGGCCGCCCGGTTCCCGCTGCCGGTCATCCCCGCACCGGGCGACCCCACCCCATCGGCGCCACCTCTGCCGCTGCTGGAGGATCTGCCGCGTCGAGTGCGGATCAGCGACGCCCACCAGACCGGTTTCGTCGCGGGCGCTGCGCTGCTGAGCGTGTTAGGTTCGGTCGCGATTGCCGGCCGGCCGGAGGCGGTGGGGGGATGGGGCTGGTATCTGGTGGCCGCCACCGCGGCCGCGGCGGCGCTGCGCGCCCGCGTGTGGGATTCAGCGGCCTGTAAAGCCTGGCTGTTGGCCCAGCCCTACCTGGTGACCGTTGCGTTGTTGGTGCTCTACACCGCGACAGGACGCTACGTGGCAGCGCTGTGCGCGGGGCTGGTACTCGCCGCGCTGGTGTTCGCCTGGGTGGTGGTCGCGCTGAGTCCCCGGATCGCGTCGCCGGAAAGCTATTCGCTGCCGGTGCGCCGGGTGCTCGGTTTTGTTGCTTCGGGCATCGACGCGTCACTGATCCCCGTCATGGCCTACTTGGCGGGCCTGTTCAGCGTGGTGCTCAATCGATGATCCGCACGATCGGATTGTGTTGCTTCACCGCGGTACTGGCTGCTGCTCTGGGCTCCGCTCCGGCAGCGCTGGCGATCAGCAGGCCGGAGGTCGATCCCGCCGTACCACCCCCGAACGGAACCCCGGGACCTGTGCAGCCGATGGAGCAACGCGGCGAGTGCGTCACCTCCGGGGTCATCCCGGGCACCGACCCCCGCGCGCCCACGTCCAACCAGGCCATGCTGAATCTTCCTGCGGCGTGGCAGATTTCCCGCGGCGAAGGCCAGCTGGTGGCGGTCATCGACACCGGGGTACACCCCGGGCCGCGGCTGCCCAACGTGGATCCCGGGGGGGACTATGTGGAATCGACCGACGGTCTCACCGACTGCGACGGGCACGGCACCCTGGTCGCCGGCCTCATCGCCGGCCAGCCCGGCGACGACGGGTTCTCGGGGGTGGCGCCCGCGGCGCGGCTGTTGTCAATCCGCGCCACGTCGATGAAATTCTCGCCGCGGCAGCCCGGGGGTGACCCGCTGCTGGCGCAGGCCTCCCTGGATGTGATGACGCTGGGCCGGGCAATCGTGCATGCCGCCGATCTGGGCGCTCGGGTGATCAACATCTCCGAGGTGACTTGCTTACCCGCCGACCGGGGCCTAGACCAGGCAGCGCTGGGCGCCGCGCTGCGTTACGCCGCGGTGGAAAAAGACGCTGTCATCGTGGCCGCTGCGGGCAACACCGGGCCGGCCGGTTCGGTCGGCGGCGGCACGGCTTGCGAGTCGAACCCCCTCACCGACCTGAGCCGCCCTGAGGATCCGCGCGACTGGGCGGGCGTTACCTCGGTGTCGATTCCGTCGTGGTGGCAGCCCTATGTGCTGTCAGTGGCCTCCCTGACCCCGGATGGGCAACCATCGAAATTCAGCATGGCCGGGCCGTGGGTTGGTATCGCCGCGCCGGGGGAAAGCATCGTCTCGGTGAGCAACCGCGACGGCGCCGGCCTGGCCAACGGCCTGCCCAACGAGAAGCAGCAGCTGGTTCCGCTCAGCGGCACCAGCTACGCGGCGGCATATGTGTCTGGGGTGGCTGCGCTGATCCGGAGCAAATACCCGGACCTGACCGCGGCGCAGGTGGTGCAGCGCATCACCGCGACCGCGCACAACGGGGCGCGCGTCCCTTCCAATGTGGTTGGCGCCGGCACCCTGGACCCGGCCGCGGCCCTGACTTGGCAACTGCCTCCCACTGCTCAACCTGGTGCCGCGCCGGTGAAACCGATCGCCGCGCCTGCAGAGCCGCCGGCCAAAGATCCCACCCCGCGGACCGTTGCCTTCGCCGGGACCGCGGTGCTGGCACTGGTTGTTGTAGCCGCTGTCGCGATTGTGGCGCGCCGACGAAAGGAGCCTGCCGGATGAGCCTGCATCACTCGACCATCGTCTGGCCGGGTGCTGCGCGCAGCGCCGTCGCGCTGCTGGTGCTGGTGCCCGCCGCGATGGCCTATCCCTGGCAATCGATGCGAGAACAGGTAGTCCTCGGTATCGCCGTCGTCGCCGTGATCCTGCTGTTCGGCTGGTGGCGTGGACTGCACGTCACGACGATCCTGCGGCGACGGTTCGCGATGCTGCAGCTCAAGAACGGGAACCGGCCGCGGCGGCGAACCGGCGCCGATGTGCGGACCACCGCGCTGCTGCAGATCGCGCCGCCGCTCACCGGCCCGGACCTGCTCCCGCTTCCGCTGATCGCACGATATCTGAACCGCTACGGTATTCGGGCCGATACTATCCGGATCACCAGCCGAGACACCGCAGCTGAGACCGAGACGCCGCGGCGGACCAGCTGGATCGGACTGACACTCTCGGCTGTCGACAACCTGGCCGCGCTGCAGGCCCGCTCCCCGAGGATTCCGCTGCGCGAGACCGCCGACGTCGCAGCCCGCCGGCTCGCCGACCACCTCCGCGAGCTCGGCTGGGAGGCCGGCCTTGTCGCGGCCGACGACATCCCGCCCCTCTTCTCCCCGACCGCCCGTGAAACCTGGCGCGCGGTTCAGGAAGGCAGCACGGATTATGTTGCGGCATATCAGGTCAGCGTGGACGCTGACCTGCCGTCCACACTAGCGGCGATACGCTCGCATCCCGCTCGCGAAACCTGGACGGTGCTGGAGATCGGCGCGGATGGGCCCCGGCGAACCCTCGCGGCTGCCTGTGCGTTTCGCACCGACGCGCCGCCGCACAGCGCACCACCCGGCGTGTCTCCGCAACGCGGGAACCACAAGGCTGCGCTGACCGTATTGCATCCGCTGTCTGCCCAGCGACTTGGCGGGCATGCGCGGCCGCCCGACGGCCTGCTGGAGCGTTTGCCCTGGCCCAGCGCGGCGCCTGCTCCGGTGATGGTTCCGTCGCGGCACCGGGCCGCCGGTCAAATACGGGCTCCGGCATGACCATGCCCTTCCGGTACAGCCGCCGGCCGGGTGTGCCGCGGACCGGCAGCCGCCGGCCCGTGGATGGTCAGCGGCTGTGCGCGGCGTTGTCTGGCGGGTAGAACAGATCCGCCGCGTTGTGGTAGAAGACCGCACGCAGCCAATCATCGTCGATCCCGCGAAGCCGGGTAAGTGCCTGCATCGCCTCGAGATAGTGATACGGAATGTTCGGAAAGTCACTGCCGAATAAGATGCGTTCGCGCAGCTGCTGCAGCCGAGGCTGCTGGGAGCGAGGGAACGGCATGACCTCCTCGACGAACGACGTGAAGACCATTGTGGTGTCCAGGTGCACCTGAGCGGAACGCTCGCAGATATCAAGGAACTCTGTGTATTCCGGCATCCCCATATGCGCGATGATCAACCGCAGTTGCGGAAACCGGCGCATTAGTCGGCGGATCGGTTCCGGGCCGGTGTGCTGTCCCGGAACCGGGCCGGAACCGCAGTGAATGACGACCGGTACGCCAGCGTCGTGGATTGCTCCCCAAACATCATCGAGCAGCGGGTCGTTGGGGTCGTAGCGGCCCACCTGGACGTGGGCCTTGAACACCTGGGCCCCATCGCGGATGGCGGCTTCCACATAACCGCCGGCTTCCGGCTCAGGGTAGAACGTCGCGGTCTTCAAGCAGTCCGGAACCGAGCGGGCAAACCGCGCAGCCCACTGGTTGAGCCATGCCGCCATGTGCGGTTTATGCGGATAAACCAACGCAGTGAAGCCGCGCACACCAAACCGCCTCAGAGTATGAATTCGCCGAGATTCATTGGTGCGGTATGTAATGGGCCACGTCCTGCCCACCAGCGGGCCGGCCGAATCGAAATAGCTCCACACCTTGTCCAGCACTGACTTCGGCATGAAATGGGTATGCACGTCGATGATGCCGGGCAGGCCCAGGGCAGACCAGATCTGCCGTACCGCCAGGGTTTCATCCACGGTGCCCACCGTCATGTGCGGCGCTGCCGTCCGCTGCAAACGCTGCGCGGCCGAGCCGCGGGCCGTTGATCCATGTCTCTCCTCATCGGGAAACGCTCGGTAATACGGTTTGTCTATATCAGCCGGCTCGTGGTGGTGTTGACCAGGAGGTCCGATATGTGGGATCCCGACATCTACCTGGCCTTTGCGGATCAACGTGCCCGGCCATTTTACGATTTGCTGTCGTGGGTGGGTGCGGAGCGACCGCGCCGGGTGGTGGATCTGGGGTGCGGGCCGGGTAACCTCACGCTGGAGTTGGGACGGCGCTGGCCGGAAGCGGTGATCGAGGCGCTGGACAGCTCACCGGAGATGGTCGCAGCGGCGCGGGCGCGCGGTGTGGACGCCACCCTCGCTGACCTGCGGGACTGGAAACCCCAGATGGACACCGACGTGGTGTTGAGCAACGCCGCGGTGCAATGGGTGACTGAACACACCGAGCTGATGGTCCGTTGGGCTCGCGAGCTCGCCCCCGGGGCGTGGATCGCCGTTCAGATGCCGGGCAACTTCGAGTCGCCCGCCTACGCCGCGGTGCGCGCTGTCGCCCGCCGCGAGCACTTCGCGAAGACACTGCGCGACATACAATTTCGAGTTGGCATGGCAGCTCACCCGCCGGCCGTCTACGCCGAGCTGATGATCGACGCCGGGTGCAGGGTGGACGCGTGGGAGACCACCTATCTGCACCAATTAGCTGGCGAGCACCCGGTGTTGGACTGGATCACCGGTACCGCGCTGCTACCGGTGCGGGAGCGGCTCGACGATGAGGGATGGGAGAAATTTCGCCGGGAGCTCACCCCGTTGCTGGCCGACGCCTACCCGAGACGTCCCGACGGTATCACCTTTTTCCCTTTCCGGCGCGTGTTCGTCGTGGCGCAAGTGAAGTGAAAACCCCTGGCGGCGAGGGCGGCCCGACGCCACCGCTCGGCCGGCGCCAATCGTGCAGCCGGATAGCCAGATCGCCGGCGATCACCTGAGCATGGTCATTCTCGCCATCGGCGAGCGAATTGTGCAGAGGCTGATGCGCATAGTTCTCGATGTAGCTGTACCCCGGTGTGCGAATGGCCCGAATAGGGTGACCGCCGGCCGGGATGCGCCAGGCCGATCGGACCGTTGCTGTGCAGGTATTTCGGGTGAAAAGGTGTCCTCGCAGACGCCGAACACAACGGCGCGGTGGCATGTGTCCTCGCGGGATGCTCTCGTCGGCCCACTGGTCCAGTCGCGGCTCCGCAACATCGACATGCGCGTAGACGACCAGGCAGCGGCCAAAGGTCATGCCGGTGCACCAGCAGCACACTGCCGCATCGGCGGTCGGTCACCGTGCCAGCCACAAGCCTCTCCGGGTCAGTACCGCAGGCGGGGCTGCGCGAACGGGTTGGTGTGTGGGGCGGGCAGGCCACGTCTGCTACACAGCCCTGCGGGCTGGGCCGACATGCGCTGGAGCCGGTTCTCAGCGAGGCGTGACGGCCTGCAGCGCGTGTGCCGGTCCGAGCCGGGCACCGCGAACACCTGATCGGCGCAAGTGCGGGCAAGGGTTAAATCGGGTTCATTGGTTCGGGAGTTGGGCCTCACCGGCGTCGGGCCGCAGCATACCCGGTTGCAGCGGCGCACCCCACTGGTTCTCGGAGACGAATTCCGTCAACGGACGAGCGGAGGCCCAGCCATCCAGCTCCAGTGCCGGACGGTCCGGGAACTCGGGCACCGGGCCGAGGCACAGAATGGCCACCGGCTCAGCGTCGGCCGGCATCGCCAGCAGGGCGGCGAGGCGCTGCGGGTCGAACAGGGACACCCAGCCCAGGCCCAGGCCTTCCGAGCGGGCGGCCAGCCACAGGTTTTGGATTGCGCACGACACCGACGCAAGGTCCATCTGCGGCAAGGTGCGGCGGCCGAAGACGTAGGCGTCCCGGCCGTCGCACAGCGCCACCACCAGCAGCTCAGCGCACTCAAGGATGCCTTCAACCTTTAGCGCCAGGAATTCCTCGGCCCGGGGCCCCAGGGCTTGCGCGGTGAGCAGGCGTTCCTCGTCGACCAGCGCGTGGATGCGGCGTCGCAGCGTCTCGTCGGTGATCCGGATGAACCGCCACGGCTGCATCAGTCCCACGCTGGGCGCGGCATGCGCAGCGTGCAGCAGCCGCGCCAGCACCGGCTGGGGTATGGCCGCGCCGGGCACGAAGCGGCGCATGTCGCGCCGCTCGGAGATCACGCGATACACCGCTTGTCGCTCGTGGGCGCTGAACGCGTGATCGGCCATGGGGTCATCGTAGGAATCGACCCGCGGCAGTGGGATGGGCGGCCGGCGAGCCAACCTCGGGCCGGGCGGGTCGCCGAGGCTGCGTCGACACACCACGGCGGCCCATACCGGGCATAGTGAGTGCGGTAAGCCGGCACCCCGGCGGGAAACGCAAAGGAGATGTGCCATGAAGTTTCCTGATGCCCTTGATCAGTTGAGCGCCGACGGCATGGCCAGACGCGTTTACGGTGAGCCTTACCAAACACCCGGCGGCGTGACTGTGATCCCGGTGGCCCGGGTTGCAGGCCGGGGAAAGCCCGGTGAGGACACCAAGTTGGCGCGGTTCACCATCGCCCCGGTCGGGGTGTTCGTGGTGCGCGGCGATCGCGCGTCCTGGGTAGCGGCGGTCGATGTCAACAGGATCGCGCTGATCGGCGTGATCACTGGCCTGCTGTCGGCCGTGATCGGCAGTCTGGCCGTCCTGCGCCGCCCACCGTGGCCGGAGATAACACTGGGGCGCTCAACCGGATTCGGTGATTAACCGCCCCGGCTACGGGTGATAGGCGACACCGACCGCGCGGACGATATATTCCGGCGGCACGCCGAAGGCCAGCGATCGGCGCGGTAGCCCGGTGAGCACGTCGCCCGGGATCGTGGCCTTGTAGTGCAGCGAAAGATGCCCGCTGAACCTCGGGTCGACCTCAAAGACATCGATGTCAACCTGCACACCGGTCGACGAGATCACCGCCGTGGCCGCGCCGATCTGCGGCGCGTCCCACCGTGTGTCGACGGTCGGACCGGCCATCTTCGGCAACGTCGCCAGCGTCGCCAGCACCCGATCCGAGGTGAACACCAGTGACCCCACATAACTGGCGACACTGTGGGAGGCCCTTAAGCCCGGAATGGCGCCGCTGAACCGCCGGGTCACCGGCACATAGTCGGCGAGATACAGCAAGCCTTCCGCTTCGACCTCGGCACGCAGCTCGGATGGCAGCTTGCCGATACCGAACAGCCTGCGGACGATGACCGCCATGACACCAGTATGGCCGCGACCCGCATCCTCGATCCGGTAAGCGCTCGTGGTCGGGGCCATGCGACGGGCACCGACGCGGCGGTTGCCGTATCGGGCGGTCACGGGAGGATGCCCGCGATGATTTCGGCCGCATCCAGGAGAACATTTAATTCGAAGGCGCTTCCCAGCGTGACGGCCGCGGTCTGAGCCCCGAGCACCAAACCGATCGCGTTGACGGGGTTGGCGAGATTGTCCACAAAGAGACTGGCCTCGTATGCGGGGATACGGGTTAAGAACACGGTAGCGAAATCTGGCGTCCCACGACGAGTGCCATAGGCCGTCGATGCGTCAGCCGAGAGAGTGTTCATCACGTCGGTGAGCGGCAAGGCGGGATCACACCTCCGACGGGCGAGTCCTGGGGTCACACAGCACTCGAGAACCGCGTCAGCCAACGACACTGACTAATCGTTGTCGCATCTGGACCACAATGAAGTAGGGGTTCACACTCGCGCGTTTGGCGCGACAACAGGTTTCACCTGACTGCGCTACCGGGGTGTGCGGGGGACGCGGGCGAGCCACCCCTCGCACCGACCAGTTGCCTTACCGCGGGGCGTTTCCCGAGGCAGATACCCGTTGTCGGCGTAATGCGTTTCTCGGAGCGTAGTCAAAGGTGTTGACCCTCGGCGCCACCGAACACTGTGGGCGACTGGACGTTACGGTCCGATACGGATCTTGCCGGGTGACCACCAGCCGCTGCGGGTCGCGCGGCCCAATTCGAGGTCGGCAGGGCGTGCGTCGACGATGGTGTCGAACTTGCGCAACGACCCCCAGTCCCGGCCCCAGTCGCGCGACAGGTAAGTCGCCATCACATGCGCCCGCAACAGCAGGTCGGTGATGCCCAACAGACCCCCGTTGACGCCGTCTTCCCAGGTGTCGGTGTCTTGTTTTTTGGCGGTGTAGTCCGGGGTGATCCGGAACTTCGGGATCTCGGTGACACCGTAGGCGTGCAGCATCGGGTGCTGGCAGGGGAAGGCCAGCCCCACCGCCCAGTCCATCAGCACCGGCTGCGAGGAGCCGACATACTCTTGCAGCGAGCGCAGTTGCGGCACCCGCGGCGGAGTGACTGCGACCCAGTCTTCGGGGGTCAGTGACAGGTCCTCGACGACCAGCCGCACGGCAGTCGCATTAGCCGGAATGTGGGAGCGGGCGAACCGCAGATTGCGCCATGCCTTGGGCTGCTCCCCGTAAAGGTCGTAGGGCACCAGCCGGCCGGCGGGCACCACGGTGCCGTGCGGGCCGGGCCGACCGTATTCCAGCACCACCGTCTGCCCGCTGGTGTGGCCGTGCAACACGCTGTTGCCGGCAATCTTGCCCGCCGCAGTCACCACCACCAGTGGATGAGCCTTGTCCGGCGCCGGCAGCTGATACCACGCGGACGTGAGCCGGCTTTGCTGCTGGGGGCCGGTGGTGTAGCTGCCGGCCACTGGAACCCGCGCCGGGTCAAGGCCGTACGGCAGCGGCACCGTCGAACCGTTGACGCCAGGGGTTTTCAGCGTGGTCGGCGCATCCCAGTCGTAGTCGGTGCCCGGCTGTGGTGGATGATAGCGAATCGCCTCGGCCACAGTGTGTTCGGGCACGCCGTTAGGGGTGAACCCGACGGGGTTGGCACCGCCTAAGGGGCCCAACGGTCCCCATGGTCCTGGGTCAGTCGCCGACGTTGGCATAAAGCCGTCGTTGGGGTCCGGCTCGACGAGCACGTCATCGGCCAGCCCGCAGCCGCCGGCGAACGTCCGCAGGTTGGCCCAGCCGTTGGAATACGTGGGGTACTGGCGCACGATTCCCGTCACCATCGTCGCTACGAACACCAGTGCCATGAAACCCGCGACGACCGGCACCGGCGCCGCGGTCAGGGTCCGGGCCACCCAACTCTCGCCGCGGTCCTGCGGCGCGAAATGCAACCAGATCGCATACAGCGCAACCAATACGAACAGAGCGAAAAATATTGTGCTGACGGCGATCCCGTCAATCTTGGGCATCGAGCTGTTGAACGGAACGCCGTAGCTTGAGACATACCACCAACCGTTAGTGGTAGCAAAACACAGCGCCAGCAAAAACATCAGCGCCGCCAAAAACGCGATCCGGTTGCGCGACCAGCGCAGCACCTTCGGTGACACCAGTACAGTCGTCAGCGCGGCCATCGCCGCCCCCACCGCGGCGAACAAACCGAAGTGATGCACCCACTTGGTGGGAGTGAACATCAAAAAGAACATGGTGCCGAAGATGACGCCCATTAGTCGCCACGCCGGTCCACGGGCCACTCCGGGAACCCGCTTGCGCCGCAACATGATAAAGACTGCTGTGAACAAACACAGGGCTGTGATGAGGAAACCGAACCGGCGGGACAGTGAACCGTCGACGGTGGGCAGAATCAGGTAGTAGTAGCGCAGGTTCTCGGTGTACCAGGCTTGGCTGGGACCGATCGCACTGCGGATCCTGGTTGCTTCCAACACTGTTGCCAGCGTCTGATCGGCAAACACTACAGTCAGCACCACGAAACCCGCCGCCAACAGCGGCGCCACCAGCGGCCAGGTGCCCACCAGCCGGTGCCGGCGCACCAGGATCCGCAGGATCGGGCGGCCGCCGGCCACCAGCGCGGCCACCGCGATCAGGCCGGTGGGCTGGATCCCGAGGGTGAATGCGGCGGTGGTTGCCGCGAGCGCGGCAGGTGTCATCCGGCTGTAACGCATGGACCGCTCGATCAGCACATAGGTGACAAGCGACCCGAGCGCGATGATGGGCTCGGGGCGTAGCCCATTGTTGAACGGCATCCACGCGGTGAGCAGCACCAGGCCCGCCGCCCACACCGCAGCCTTGCTGGACGCCACTGCCGGTCCCAGCCTGGGCAGCACCTCGCGCGAGAGCAGGAGCCAGCACAGCAGCCCGGCGATCAGGTCGGGCAACCGCATCCAGATGCTGGCGTCGCTGACGTGGGTCATCAGGGCCAGCAGGTTGTAATACCAGCCGAACGGGTCTTCCGGACTGCCGAACCACCGGAAGTAGTTGGACATGTAACCGGCGTGGTCAGCGACACGGGCCATGCCCAGGATGTAGCCGTCGTCAGAGGAGTTGGCCCCGATCACATGCCAGAGCAGAAACCCGGAAATCACTGTGGCATCGGCCAACGTGAAGCCACGCCAGGTCGCCGGGATGAACCGGCGCATGCGGCGCCCGTCCAACTGGTCCAGCCGCCACAACGCGACCAGCGCGACCACGGTTGCCGCGATGGCCAGGATTATCGCGGCCAATTTGAGCGCGGTCGGCCGGGTGGAGAAGCGGGTGTCGATGGTCGCCGACAGTCTCAGCCCGGACGGCGCCGGGCCGGTCAGGTCGGTAAACACTCCCACGATCTGCGGACGCAAGTTGGGGTCGGCCCAACCATTGCGCACAGGGTGCCCGGACGGGTCCGTCAACCCGACGAAGCTGGCAAAGGTGCCGGTGTGCGAGGACGCGATCTCGATGCGCTGACAACGCGGCCCGGCCACCAGGTCGCGAGGAACGCTGCCGATCACGACGTTGCGATCGGTGATGTCGACCCGAGAGCTGGTGACGTTGACGAACAAGCCGTTGAGCGCGGCGTCCTTGCCGTGCTTCGGCGCCGTGCCCAGCAGCATCGCGCCCTGCGGCGGCACCGAGCGGACCACGCCGCACGGCACGGTCACGGTCATGGCGACCGGCGTCTGCGAGATCAGCGGCGCCGTGACGTTGGCCAGCTGGCCGTGCTGCGGCCAGTTCAACGTCGCCGTCGTCTGCACCACGGGCAGCAGCGGGGTGGCGATCGAGAGCACAAAGCCGAGCAGACCCGCGATCGTCGCGACCCGGCGCGTGAGCCGCACGTCGCGGGCCACAGCTCGAGTGGCAGCGGGAACTGCGGTACCGGTGACAGTCACGGCAGTGCTCGAATCGGTCCGGGCCGGCTCCAGCCGGGCACTGTGGTCACACCGTGCTCGATGACGGCATCCGGCGCTTGATCGGCTGGCACCAGCCGGTAGAACTTTTCCACCGAACCCCAGTCGCGGTACCAGTCGCCGCGCAGGTAGGTCGGGATCGTGGAGGTCCGCAGCAGCGTCCGGGTGAACAAGAACGGCCCGCCTTTTTCTGCCGACTCCCAGAGGTTGGACGACGCCGCCGTCTGTTTGTGGTCGGGCAGAATGCGGTACTCCGGAAGTTCGGCCACCCCAAGGTGTTCGGCGAACGGCCGCTGGCAGGGGAAGTTCGCCGCGGTCGCGATGTCCATAAACACCGGGGCGTGTGAGCCGATCAGCTGCTGCAGTGTCTGCAGTACCGGTACCCGTGGCGGTGTGAATCCGAACCACTGATCGACGCTGAGGTTGGGGTCGTCAGCGACGATGCGTGCCACATTGGCCTGCGGGGGTGCCCAGCTCAGCGGGAACCGCAGGTTACGCCACGCCTTCTGCGGCCCGATGTCAATCGGTTCGAATTCCCCGAGCGGCGAGACGGTGCCGTCTGGGTGGGCCACCCCCCATTGCAGCCGCAGCGGCTGCCCGTAGCTCAGTGTGCCGTCCTGTTCGTGAGACCAGATGGACCCGGCGGCGGCCACCACCACCAGCGGCCGGTCCGCGATGCGCTCCTTCCAGTCAGACGGCAATTGGTACCACACCGATGTCGCGTGCGCTGCCACGGTGTTCTCGCCGTAGCTGCCCATCACCGGGACCCGCGCCGGGTCCAGACCGAATGGCAGCGCCACCCGCGACCCGTTGATCCCGACCGGGCCGTAACCGCCGGCGGTGCCCGCGGAATCGCTCACCGCGGCGTTGGGCTTGTTGGGGGAGGCGTCGGAGTTGACCAGCCCGGGTTTGGAGATGACCGGGTCAGAGGTCAAGTCTTCGCTGACACCGTTGGGGTTGAAGCCGACCGGGTTCTCACCGCCGAGCGGCCCGTAGGGCCCATAGTTCTGACCCGGGACTGGTTGCAGCAGACCAGCGTTGGGGTCGGGTTCAGCCAGTACATCGTCGGCCATCGCGCAACTGGTGACAGAAAGCCCGCTGCGCAACGCGTCCAGGTTTGCTTTGGCGGTGGTGTAGACGGGGTAACGTGCTGCGCCGGCCTTGGCCATCGAGCCGACCTCCACGAGCACCATCACCGACGCGACAACCAACAGCGGGGTCGAGGCCAGGATGCGGTTACGCCGGGTGTCCTTGACCTCGGTGTGTCCGGCATAGTCCATCCGGAAATGCTGCCAGGCAGCCAGTAGTCCGGTCGCGATCGAAGCCGCCAGGAACAGTGTCGTCACCGGATGGCTGGCGATGACCGGCTGGATGTCGAACCACGGCACCCCGTAATTGCCGACATAAAACCAGCCGTTGATGCCCGAGGTGGCCCACGCCAGCAGGAACAGCAACGCCGTGATGTACAGCGAGAGATTGCGTCGGCTGTGCAAACCGACCCGGGCTACGGTGAACGCGGTAACCGCGCCCAGCGCCCCGGTTAGTCCGGCGAATGCGCCGAATTGCACGGCCCACTTCGTGGGTGTGAACGTCAACAGCAGCAACCCCAGCGCTGTCGTGCCGATCAACCGCCATGCCGGCCCGCTGGCCACCCCGGGAATCCGGGCGCGCCGCAGCAGCACCACCAACACTCCGAACAGGCACAGCAGCAGCACCAGTACGGCAAAGCGGCGGGTCATCGACGCGTCGACATTTGACTCCACCGTCAGAAAGTAGTAGCGCAAAAACTCCTGGTACCACGAGATTGTCGGTCCGACAACGTATTTGATGCGTGCCGATTCGGCGACCGTGGCCAGCGTCTGGGCGCGAAACACGACGACGGCGATGAGGGATAACGACGCGGTCAGCACGGCGAGCGGCGCCAGCAGCCCGTCGGCGGGCCGGCGCCGGGCGATCATCTGGGCGATCGGCCGGGCTCCGGCCAGCAGCGGGGCGACAGCTATCACGCCCTGGGGGGCCAGGGTCGCGCTGAGCATTGCGACAACGATCGCCGCCGCAGCCGGGACCAGCCGGCGCGTGGCGAGCGCATTCTCCACCAGCACCCAGGCGACCAGCGTGCCGAAGGCGATCAGCGGTTCGGGGCGCAGCCCGTTGTTGAATGGCAGCCAGGCGGACAGGAACACCGCACCGGCCGTCCATATCGCGACCCGATTGGTCGCCAGCCCGCCCCTGGCGGGACCGAGCCGACGCAACATGCACCGGCTGATGATGAGCCAGCATCCGATCCCGGCCGCGGTGGCCGGGATTCGCATCCAGACACCGGCCGTGCTCACCGCGGCCAGATGCGCCAACACCGCCGGATACCAGTCGAACGGTGCCTCGGTCGTACCGAAGAACCGGTAGTAGTTGGTGACATATCCGGCACTCTTGGCGGTCCGGGCGATGATCAGGTTGTACCCGTCATCCGATGAGGTGGCACCGATGATATGCCAGACCAGCAGCGTGGCGATCACCGTGATATCGGCGAGCCAGCTAGCCAGACCGACCCGCGACCACGTTGCCCAGCGGTGGGTCGGGGCGCGCGGCGATCCCCCGAGCAGCCGGGCGATGGCGGGGGACCGGGGTATGGGTCGCCCAGATCTTCGGTCCAGGACCGTCAGCGCGGCGACGGCCGTGCATACGGCCAACGCGGCCAGCCCCATCACCACTTTTTTCAGGCCGGTTGCCCGGGTGATGAACCGGGTGTCGATGTCGATGTGCGCCGACAGCCCAGGCTGTACAGGCACCTTCAGATCAGTAAAAATCCCGCCGACTTGGGGTTTTTTCTCGGTCGGGAGAACGCCGGCAGCGCCTGGGATACCGACGAAGTCCGCCCCCGCTCCGCCGGTATCGGCCCAGATGTGCAGCACACTGCAGGCGCCGGCGGCGATCGCCGCGCGGGGCGCCACCGCGGCAACTGAGTCGCGGAACGCGACGACCACTATGTCGGTGTTGGCGCGCACGAATAGCCCGCTCTTGCCGGTCTGGAAACCGTCGGGGGGCAGCGTCGACAACACCAGGCCGCCGTCGGCGGGCAAAGTCGCGATCGCCGGGCACGGAATGGAGATGTCCATTGCCCGCGGTGCCCCGGACACCAGCGGGGCGGTGATCCCGGTGACATAACCCAGACGACTGCCCTGGGGCCACCGGATGGTCGCCGTGGTTTGGCGCACCGGAAGCAACGGGACCAGCGCACACAACAGCGTCCCGGCAATCCCCGCGGTGACGGCAACGATTCGCGCGATTCGCTGTGTTGATCGCTGGCTACCGTCGTGGGGCACGAGGCTCGATGGTAGGCGACGGTCTTAAGTCCGGTGAGGATGCAGCCCGGCGGGCCGGGGTGCGCAGCGATTTCGCGTCGGGTCTGACCGGCGTGCGGCCTGCGCCGGCCCGCACGCCGCGCGGCACGGCGAGAGGGGCTGCTGCGGTGAGCAGAGTGGCTGTCACTGGTCCAGATATCAGGCAAGCCGGCCGACGTTACGCCGACTGTTCGATCGAAAACGCAGGGCCCAGTTCCCGGCTCCGATGCACCACGAGGAACTGTCCGGGCGCACTCGCCGCCGAAAGCAGCTCATAATCAAACTCCAGCTCACCGAAGTCGCGATGCCGGAGGCGTTTGATCTTGCCACCGGATACGCCCACGTCATGACTTTTCCACATCCGGACGAAGTCAGTGCTCTTCTCGGAAAGTTCCTGGATGATCTCAGCCACATCGGGCTGGTCGATATCCGCGCCCATGATGCGGTGCAGCGTGGCGATGGCGGTTTTGGCGTAGGATTCCCAGTTCACCCAGACGGTTTTCGCCGCCGGGTCCAGGAAAAGCAGGCGCAAAATATTTCCGGTGGTCTTGAATTGATCGAACAGCAGCGACGCCTGCGGATTTTCGGCCAGCACATCGCACCGATGGTTGACGATATAGGCAGGACCGAGTGTCCAGGTCTGCATGAGCAGCAGCAGATACTCCGCCGGGCTTTGTTGCGCACCGGTTTTCCACCGCCATCGGTGTTGTGGGATCGCCAGATCGTGCAAATACGCCGCCTCGTCCGGAGACAGGCCGAGCGCAATCACTAAGGCGTCTAAAACCTGAACAGACGGGTGTTTTTCGCGTCCTTGCTCCAGTCGCGCGTAATAGTCGGCACTGATCCCGGCCCGCGCAGCCACCTCTTCGCGGCGCAACCCAGGGGTCCGTCGGCGCCGCGCAAACTCACCGTCGTGCCCCGGGCACGGTGCTATCGCCTCGCGACGGGCACGAAGAAACTCCCCTAACGTGGTCGTCACGAAGGGATGCTAACGCCTCCATCGTCCTGGGTGTCAGACTCCTAGGTAAACCTCGCCCTGCCTGCGATCGGGGGGCGGCTACCACCATAGGTAGCCGTGGTATCCGTCGACCGGTCGTCTCTGCATGCTCCTCATGACACGTCGGCGAGCATTCCGTCAATCGGTCTGTGTATGAGACCGGACTGGATTTCGATTCGCGCGGTAACGGTCGGTTTGCGGACGGGCGGTTTTGTCGTGCAGCGAAGCGGCGGCGCGGCGATTCACCGCGGTCTCGGTCCCGCCGCGGCGAACCGGATGGGGGCAATGATCCGCGAACGCAATCGAAACGGCGCCAGGCACCAGGTGGGTTTAAGGAGATACGGTCGGCTCGGCCGTGCCGGGTCCGCAGCTGAAATGGGTTGACATATGCTGGGAGTTCTCAAGCGGATGTGGATACCGTTGGTCATCGCGGCGGTGGTGATGGTCGGCGGTTTTGTCGCCTATCGGTTGCATGGAATCTTCGGCTCGCACCGTCTTTCGGCGGCAGGACAGGTTGAATCGATTGTGCCGATCAATGTCAAGCGGGTGACATACGAAATCTTCGGTCCCGCGGGTACGGCAGGCTACGTCACATACTTAGACGAGAACGCTCAGCCCCACGGGGCGAATTTCACCAGCCTGCCCTGGTCGCATACCCTGACCACGACCCTGCCGGGAGTGTTCGCCGCCGTGGTAGCCCAGGGTAATAGCGACACGATCGGGTGCCGGATTGTTGTTGACGGCCGGCTCAAAGATGAGCAGTCCACAACCATCCTGAACGCTCAGACTTTCTGTTTGGACAAAGCCGCATGAGCGGCAATGACACCCAGGAGTCGTTTCTCGCGAGAACGATCCACCGGCTGGCGGTGCCGATCATCGTGGGCTGGCTCGCGCTTACCGTCATCACCTTCATCGCCGCGCCAAAGCTAGAAAAAGTCGAGCGCGACAACACGGTGGGCTTGTTACCCGCCGACGCTCCCTCGCTCATCGCGATGAAGCGTCAGGGCAAGGTATTCCACGAGTTCGATTCCGACAGCGTCGCCATGGTGGTGTTGGTCGGCGACAAGCCACTGGGAGCCGAGGCGCGCCGCTATTACGACGGTCTGGTGCGTGAACTCGAACACGACACCAAACATGTCCAGCATGTGCAGAACTACTGGGGCGACCTGATCACCGCCGCGGGCAATCAGAGCGCCGATAGCAAAGCCGCCTACGTGCAGGTGAACCTTGTCGGTGATCAGGGCACCACAGCGGCAGACGAATCGGTGCACGCGGTGGAACACATTGTGGCGCACTCACACCCGCCGGCAGGGATCAAGGCGTATGTCACCGGGCAGGCGCCGCAGACCACCGACACCACCGAGGCCGGCGACAAGAGCATGGGGCAACGGGTCGCCATCACGATCGTCGTTGCCGCGATCATGCTGCTTATCATCTATCGCTCCCTGGTCACCGTCCTGGTGGTGCTCCTCGTGGTCTTCGTCGAATTGGGCATTGCGCGAGGGGTCGTCGCGACGATCGGGAACTTTCACGTCATGGGGTTCACGACGTTCGCCGTCAGCCTGCTCATGTCGCTGGTGATCGCGGCGGGAACTGATTACGCGATCTTTTTCATCGGCCGTTATCACGAGGCACGCCACGCGGGCCAGAATCGCCAGACCGCGTTTTACACCACTTATCGCGGGGTCTCGCATGTCGTCTTGGGATCGGGTCTTACCGTTGCCGGAGCGATGCTGTGCCTGCGGCTGACTCGGCTGCCTTATCTGAATACGCTGGCGATTCCCTGTGCGATCGGGCTGCTCGTGGTGATCGCCGCCTCGCTCACCCTGGTTCCGGCCATTCTCGTCGCGGGCGGTCGTGTGGGTCTGCTCGACCCGAAACGACCGATCAACGTGCGCGGGTGGCGCCGGATAGGCACCGCGGTGGTGCGGTGGCCCGCGCCGATCCTGGCCGGCGCCCTCGTCGTGTCGATTGTCGGGGGGCTCGCCTTGCCGGGCTATCAAACCAGCTATGACAACCGCCGCTACATTCCCGCAAGCCTGGGATCCAATGTCGGATACGCCGCGGCCCTTCAGCATTTCACCTACGCCAGACTCAATCCGGACATATTGCTCGTCGAAGCCGACCATGATCTCCGGAATCCGGTCGACATGCTCGACTTGGACCGAATCGCGGGCAACATCTTCCGTGTACCCGGAATCGCCAGGGTGCAAAGCATTACCAGGCCACTGGGGTACAACATCGAACATGGCACCATTCCGTTTCAGGTGGCGATGGGCCCCATTCCCATCAGGGACAACCTGCGATATCTGAAAGATCGTCTCGACGATATCCTCAAACTGAGCCGCGACGATCTCGGTCTCCAGATTGCGACTTTAGAGCGCATGTACAAAGTACAGCAAGACCTGACCAATTCGATTAACGACAGCGCCCACGTTACGGAGGAGACTGCCGCCATTACGGACGAAATACGGGATCATATCGCGGATTTTGACGATTTTTGGCGACCGATTCGCAGCTACTTCTACTGGGAAAAACACTGCTTCGACATCCCTATATGTTGGTCGCTCCGCTCCATCTTCGATGCGTTAGATGGCTTTGACAAACTCACGGATAAATTTCATACTCTCGCCAAAGATCTGCAAAGAGGTGCTGACGCGAGCCGGGAGTTATCTCAGTTGATTCCGCCGATGATCGACGTCGCAAAGTCGATGCAGACCACATTTTTGACCCTGTACAGCAGTTTTAACGACTTGGTCACCCAAATGGACCGCATGACCGACACGGCGACCCTGATGGGCAAATTTTTCGACCAAGCAAAAATTGACGGTCTCTTCTACATCCCGCCGGAGGTCTTTGGTAGCCATGACTTTCAGCAGGGACTCAAACTGCTGGTCTCTCCCGATGGCAAAGCCGCCCGCATGATCATCACCCACGACGGGAACCCGGCGTCAACCGAGGGCATCTCACATGTTGACGCGGAACTCAAGGCCGCCCGCGAGGCCGTCAAGGAAACCCCATTGGCCAACGCCAAATTCTATCTCGGCGGCACTGCGGCGACCTGGAAAGATATCCAGGAAGCCACCAAATACGACGTGATGGTCGAAGCTATGGCCGCGCTGATACTGATCTTTATCGTCATGCTGGTGATCACGCGGGCCCTGTTTGCCTCACTGGTAATCGTCGGCACCGTGGTGCTCTCGCTGGCTACCGGTTTTGGATTATCCGTACTAGTCTGGCAGCACCTGGTCGGCCTGGAACTGAACTGGATCGTGTTGCCGTTCTCGGTGACTATCCTGCTCGCCGTGGGATCGGACTACAACTTGTTATTGGTCTCGCGGTTCAAAGAGGAAATCGGCGCCGGCCTGAAAACGGGTATTATCCGCGCAATGGGCGGCACCGGGGGAGTCGTCACCGGCGCTGGCCTGGTATTCGCCTTCACGATGGCCGCATTGGTCGTCAACAAACTGCGCACGATTGGACAAGGGGGCTCGACCATCGGGCTGGGCCTGCTGGTGGACACCCTGGTGGTGCGCTCACTGATGACGCCCTCGATCGCCACGCTGCTGGGACGGTGGTTCTGGTGGCCGCTGCGGGTGCGGTCGCGGCCCCTCTACCGTCCGCCGGCCGCCAGCTCAGATATCGAAGACGCCGACACGGCCGAGTTCGCGCGACCGTCGAATGTGTAGCTGGCGCTGCCGGTACAGCCCGGGCGAACCACGTAAGGGATTGCCGAACGGCACTGTCAGCGCCACCTGGGGCTACCAATGTCGCAGCGGCGCAGGGCTCCAGAGGCCGCTGCGTGTTGCCGAACCCAGGACGAGACGGGCGGGCTGGGCATCCGGGTAATAGGGCGTCAACCGCTCCAACGCCCCCCAGTCTCTGAACCAATCGTCTTTGAGGTAGCTCGGCACGGTGCTCGCGCGCACCAGCAGTTCGGTGATACCCAGCGGCCCGCCGCCGTTTTTGTCCATCACCGGTGAATTGGCCTCGGCGCCGAACCGGTCGGGCAAGATCCGCCATTTCGGCGTCTCGATGACACCGTTTTGGTGGCCGAACGGCCGCTGGCAGGGGAATGCGAGGCCCACCAACCAGTCCAGCAGCACCGGATCGGTCGAGCCGACAACCTGCTGCAATGAGCGCAGATGCGGAATGCGCGGCGGGGTCAACGCGATCCAGTGTTGCGGCGCCAGGTCATCGTCGTCGGCGATCACCCGCACCCGGGTGGCGCTGCGCGGGATCGCGGCCAGCGGCGCCCGCAGGTTCCGCCAGGCCGGGGCCGCACCCACATCGGCGAAACCCATTGCACCAGCTGGTTTTCCGTCGTCACCAGCCCACTGCACCTGCACCTCGCCCGGATCGAACCGCCCCGCCGCCGACACCACCAGCAGCGGCCCCGCCTTTTCCCGGGGCGGCAGCCGGTACCAGGCCGAGCGCAGCCTGGCCGGTATCTGCACCCCCGGGCGCCAACTGCCCAGCACCGGCGTGCGGGCCGGATCCAAGTCGTAGGGCAGCCGTGCGCGCGAACCGTTGATCCCCGGTGCGGCGGTCGTCCCGCCCTCGGTTCCGGCCTCGCTGCTGGTGATGAGCCCGTCGTCGCTGAGAAAACTGCGGTCACCGGGACGCTCCAGCACCGGGTCGGCCGAGACGTCGGCGGGAATGCCGTTGGGTTCGAATCCCTCAGCGAAGTTGGCGCCCAACGCGTCCCGCACGGGCACTCCGATCGGTGCGAGCATGCCGGCGTTGGGATCTTGCTCGACCATCACGTCGTCAGCCAGTCCGCATGTCTTGCCGGTCAGCGCCTGCAGATTAGAACGGCCCACCGACCACGCCGGATACTGGTGGATCATCGCCAGAGTCAGCGACAACACCTCGAAGAAGACTAACGCCCAAGACGCAACAGCCAAGGGCGACTGGGTGATACGCGCGACCCGCGAGGAATGCCGAAGCTGCGGGCCATCGCCGTTGTAGGCGAAGTGAAACCACGCGGCCACCAGCAGAGTAAGCACCGTCAGCCCCAGCAGCATCGTGGTGAAGCCGAACTTCCACTCGGGAAACTTATTTGACCACGGCACACCGAAACTGGACACGTACCACCAGCCGTTCACGCTGGCGAACGACAATGCGACCACGAACAGCACCACCGCGGCGAACACTGTGCGGTTGCGCCGCGAGCGCATCGCTGCCGCGGTGACCGCGACCGCAGCCAGTGCGCCCAGTGAGCCGGCCAGCCCGGCGAACACCCCGAAATGGTGTGTCCACTTGGTGGGGGTGAACATCATCGCGATGAACGAGATGACGGTGATGCCGATGATGCGCCGGCTTGGCCCGGCCGCGGTGCCGGGAATCCGGCCCTTGCGCAACGACATCGCCACCGACACCGCCAGTGCGACGGCCAGCGCCAGCACGGCGAACCGGCGCGCCACTGAGCCGTCCGGGCTGGCCATGAACAGCCGCTCGTAACGGATGTGTTCGTCGAACCAACTCAAGCTGGGTCCGACGGCACGTTTGAGCATGCTGGCCTGAATCTCACCGGCGAACGTCTGGTCGCGGAAAATCAAGATCACCGCCACCGTCGCCGCGGCCGCGATGGGCGCCACCAGCGGCAATACTCCAAACCGTTTGGTACGACGGTGCAGGATGGTGCGCAGCGGCCCGATCGCCACCAGCAGCGCCCCGATGGATGCGATACCGGTCGGCCCCGAGAACAGGGTCAGCGCTCCGATGATGCAGGCGACCGCGACCGGCAACAGCCGGCTGGTGGCCACCGCCCGCTCCACCGAACACCAGGTCAGCAGGATACCCAGTGCGATGATCGGCTCCGGGCGCAGACCGTTGTTCAGCGGCAGCCACACCGCCAGGAACATGCCTGCCGCCGTCCAGGCCGCGGCTCGGCTGTGTTTGACGGCGTGACCAAGTCGGGGAATGATCTCGCGGCTGATCACCCACCAGCACGTCAGCGCCATCGCCAGGGTGGGCAACCGCATCCAGATGCTGGCGGTGGTGACGTGCGCCCAGAGCGCCAGCAGGTCGTAGTACCAGCCGAACGGCGCCTCCGGCGTGCCGAACCAGCGGTAGTAGTTGGCCATATACCCGGCGTGCTCGGAGACGCGGGCCATGGTCAGGATGTAGCCGTCGTCGGCGGTGTTGGCGCCGACGAAATGCCACCACACCAGCACCGCAGTGACCAGCCCGTCCAGCCCGCTGAACGACCACCAGCGCGGCGGCAGAAAACGCCGGTGACGGGTGCCGTCAGCGGTGTCGAGAATATGCAGCGCGATCAGCGCAGCGACGGTCGCCGCCACCCCGAGAACCATCGCCGCCAGTTTCAGCGGTGTGGGTGAGCTGCTGTAGCGAGTGTCGAGCGTCGCCGAGAAGCTCAGCCCGGACGGTGCGGGCCCGGCCAGATCGGTGAACACACCGACGATTTGCGGCCGGAAATCGTAGCCCCCCCGTTCACCGCGAAGCGGCGCTCCGGGGTGGTCAGCGTGTGGGCCTTGCCGGAGCCCGACGAATTCCCCGACGACTTTGTCGGTGCGGGCGGTGAAGGTCAGCCGCTGACACGCCGGGCTGAGCACCTGGCCCATTGGGGCGGCGACTACCGGGGTGTTGCGCACCACGACCACCAGATCGCCATTGGCGCGTTCGATGAGCAGGCCGCGATCGACCGCGTTGGGTGCCTGCTTGGGCACCGTCGACAACAGCACCCGCTTGGCGCTATTGGCCGGTCCGGCCAGTCCGGCGGCTGCCCGGCACGGAATGGTGATGGACAGGTCGGTGGCCACATAACCGATCAGCGGGGCTTCGACGCTGGCGAAGACGCCGTTTTGGGGCCAGTCCAATCGGGCGGTCGTCTGGGTGACCGGCAGCAGTGGCGTGACGACCGCCAGCACGGTTCCCACCATGCCGGCGATCACGGCGACCACACGGGCCAGCCGATAATCCCGGGTGGTCCTGACCTTGCGGGCTGGGGGACCAGCCACGGTGAGCGGGCCGTCTCCGGCGAACGGCCCGGCCGGGGTGGTCAGGTGTTCCCCGGTTGTTCGGTAGTTTGCCCCCGCGGCAGTCACGGATCGATGGTAGTTGCGCGACCATTCCGGTGCGGTTTCGGTGGCCATCAGCCTCCCGCTTCCGGTCTGCGGATGGCCAGCACGAACGGGCCGATGTGCACGACGCTGAATCGCGGGTCGGCGAACAACGCGGCCGGGAGAGCGACCGTGTAGCGGCGGACATTGGGCTGGTTGGGGTACACGTCCTCGGCCAGCCGCAGGGTATAGGTGTTGTGCGCGCCGCGGCGCATCAAAAACACGGTCGGCGGCCGCCAGGGCAGCGTGTCCAGCGCGTGGATGAACTGTTGGGCCGTGGTGAGCCGTGACCAGCTGTTGATCTGGGCGGCTCGGCGGTCGAACTGCGCCAGGGGATTAGCGTAATGCGCGGTCAACCCTTGAAACCCCCAGTAGGGGTAGTAAGACAGGAAGCTGTAATCGGCCGTCAGAACAACCGTTTGGTTCCGCGGTCTGCCGGTGACCACCGTGATGACGCCGTCGATGGCCGGGTAGTACTTCTCCGAGCCCGGAGGGCGGCGGTCGCCGCGGTGGCCGAAACCGTCGGTGTCGGTGTAGGCGACAGTGAGGTCCGGTCGCAGCACCTCGGGGATGTCCTGGCTGAACGCGATCGCCCCGGCCAACCCGACCGCGGTGGCCACCGGGACGACGCTGCGCCCCCATCCGCGCTGGTGTCCGCGTACGGCCAGCGCCACGGTGACGTCGATGAACCCGAAAACACCTGCCGCGGTGAGCAGCACGGTCAACGTCGGCTGCAGCCGAAACGACAGCAGTGTGGTGCGCGCCAGTGTGGTCAGCATCGACAGCAGCGACCACAGGTAGACGGTGAGCACACCAATGGCCAGTGCGGTCGCCCGCACCGACGAGCGCGCGCGCACCACCAGCCACACCGTGCCCAGCATGCAGATCACGCCCAGCAGGGTGAACCGCAACATCGGAAATGTCAGCACCGCACCGTCGCCGGGCAGGTAGTGCTGAGCGCTTGCGGTGTTGCTCACCGGCTCATGGGCCGCCTGCAGCCAAAACGGCAGCCACGTGGTCGCGGCGATGAGTGCCGCGACCAGGCCGATCACGGTCAGCCTGATCACCGGATCAGCCATGGCGCGAAAGCCCTGCTGCCAGCGTGAACCGGCCAGCAGCAGCGCCATCACCGCGACCGTGAACGCGCTGTAGGCCAGCAGCAGGGTGTAGAAAGTGGCCGCGAAGCCGAGGAAGATCCCGGCGCCGATCACCGCGGCCCACCCGGAACCCGCCCCCGCAGACATATGAGCTGCGTCATGGCCGGCGCTGGGTGTGACAGAGGGGCGGCGGTCGCGGGCGCGCAGACCGGACCAGGTCAGGATCAGCATCGGCGGAAGCAGCACGGTGATCATCGCGGCGTACGGTTCGGGCGAGCTGTAGGCGAGCGTCACGGCGGCGGTCGCGGCGGTCACCATCAGTGCGTACTCGAAGCGGATCATGCGCCACCACAGCACCATTGCCACCGCAACCGCGATTGTGATCGAGGTAATGGCCCACGGCTTGTACATCTCCCAGCCGGGTGTGCCGCTCAGGGCCGCAGCGCGTCCACCGATCCAGAACCACCCCGGCGGGTAGAACGGTGGTAAGCCGAAGTAGGTCATATCGCGCAGCGCCGCGGTGTCGGTAAGCCGGGTCAGGTATTCGGTGCGGAACTGCTGATCGACCGAGATCCCGAAGAGGTACAGCTTGGTGGCGCCCAGGGGCATGCCCAGCGTCACCACACAGAACGCCGACACGAATACCAGCGCGCCGAGCCGGGCCGGCAAGCGCCACCGGCGGTCGCCGGCCTCCCGGCTACGCCGCCACACCCAGCCGGCGCCGATCAATCCGATCATGCAACCGACCTGCCCGACTGTGGTCAGGGCATGCAGCTGGTTCGACGACGGGTACGCCGGCCAGTTGACGTCGGCGATGGCCTTCAGGGAGACCGCCGCGACCACGATGGCCACCGCCACCGCTGCAATCATCTCGGCGATGGTGGCCAGTACGTTTCGCATGCTCAGATGGGCAGCTTGCGAAAAAGCCGTCGCGGCAGGTGCCGCAACACGATCATCACGTAGCGGAATGCTGGTGGTGCCCAAACCAATTCCTTACCTTTAGCAGACGAGGTCACGGCTAGCTCAGCGACATACTCCTTGTCGACGGTCAGCGGAGCTTCTTTCAGATGCGCGCTCATTCTGGTGCGCACCTGTCCGGGACGAACCACCAGAACCCGAACACCGAACTCGCGCAGCGCTTCTGACAGCCCAAGGTAGAAACCGTCCAGGCCGGCCTTGGTGGAACCGTAAACAAAGTTGGACCGACGTACCCGCTCGCCGGCGACCGAGCTCATCGCGATGATCTGACCGTAGCCTTGGCGTCGCATCCTTTCAGCGAGTAGAACACCCACGGAAACCGCTGCAGTGTAGTTGATTTCGGCGATCTGAACGGCTTTGCGCTGGTCCTGCCACAGCTCTTCGGCGTCGCCCAGCAGCCCGAATGCCACGACGGCCACGTCGATATCTCCGCCGGAGAACGCTTGCTCGATCACCTGTGGATGGCTATCGGTATCCAAAGCGTCAAAGTCGATCAACTCCACCGACTTGGCCCCGGCGCTCTTCATCTGCGCGACGGCGTCGTCGCGTCCCGGATCGTCGGGCAGACAGGCCAGTACGATGCGCGCTGGTGCGTTCCGCAGATAACGCTCGCAGATCGCGAGGCCGATCTCGGACGTGCCTCCGAGCAACAGCACGGCCTGTGGGTTGCCGACAGCGTTGAGCACCATTTACAACAGCTCCAGGCGCCGGGCCATGTCGGAGGCGAATACCCGCAGTGGATCGACCTTGCGGCGCACGGCGATCCACTCGTCGACGCGTGGGTACATGGCGTGAAACGTTTCAGCGGTGGTGCGGGAGTCCTTGGCGGTGTACAGCCTGCCGCCGAATTCCAATACCCGCCGGTCAAGCCGGGCGACAAACTCGCCCAGCCCGGCTTTAATCGGGAAGTCCACGCAGATGTTCCAGCCCGGGATCGGGAAGCTCAGCGGCGCGGCGTTGGCCGGACCGAACAGCTTGAACACGTTGAGAAAAGAATAGTGTCCGCTTGCCTGGATGTCGCGGATGATCGTCTTGAACTCGTCGACCGCCTCAACGGGAACCACGAACTGGTATTGCAGAAAACCCGCCGGCCCGTAAGCGCGGTTCCACTCCGCGAACAGGTCCAGCGGATGATAGAACTGGGTGAGGTTCTGGATCTTGCCGCGATAGGTTCCCGACTTGCGGTACCAGAGCTCACCGATCGGGGTGAACGTGTATTTGTTTGCAAGCCCGTTGGGGAAAAAGTCGGGAAATGTGAAAAGTTGCGGTGCATCAAATTTCAGGGGGTTACGTCGGAGCCTTGCAGGCAGCTGGTCGAGGCGGGCCAGCGACCCACGAGATACCGCAGCGCGGCCCAGTTTCGGAGGCGCGCTGATGGCGTCGAACCAGGCGGACGAATACGTGTAGTTGGCTTCGCTGCCGTCGCTGTGCAGTGCGATGGTTTCGTCCAGGCTGGCGGTAACGTCACCGTCAGCGACGAAATACGCCGTCTCGGTGGGCGTCATTTCGATAGTTGCGCGCAGGATGACACCGGTCAGCCCGTTACCTCCCACGGTGGCCCAGAACAGGTGGCTGTCGGGTCCCTCCGGCGTGATGCTGCGGATTTGCCCATCAGCCGTCAGCAGTTCGATGGAGCGCACGTGGTTGCCGAAACTGCCTGCGCTGTGATGGTTCTTGCCGTGGATGTCACAGGCGATCGCGCCCCCGACGGTGACGTGGCGGGTACCCGGCAGCACCGGGACCCACAGACCGAATGGCAGCGCCGCTTTCATCAGCTGATCCAGGCTGACACCGGCATCGACGTCGGCCAGGCGGGTGTCGGCGCTGATCGAGTGGATGGTGTTCAACGGTGTCATGTCGATCACCAGCCCCCCGCCGTTCTGCGCATTGTCGCCGTACGAGCGGCCCAGTCCCCGGGCGATCACGCCCCGGCCACCTGCGTCAGCGGCTCGCACCACCGCCTGGGCGATCACCTCGGGATCGGGTGTGGAGAGCACATGGGCCACCGAGGGCGCCGTGCGGCCCCAGCCGGTAAGCCGCATACGCGTGGTCGGCAGGTCGTGGTTCGACATCGTCAAAGAGGGTACCGCTCGTGGCGGCGGCCGGCTGGTCAGCTTGTGCCCGCTGACGAGCCATGTGAGACCGCAGACCCGTGTCAGTCGGCCCGGAAGATCACCGATCGCTGCACGACGAAGTTGATCACCGTCGCCGTCGCCTGCGCGAGGACGAACGCGACCGGGACCGCCCACGTCCGGTAGCTCAACAGTGCCAGGCACACGTGGTTAAGCCCGACCTGGACGGCGAAGGTAAGCCCATAGAGCACCATGACCGCGGCGAACCGGGCCGTGCTGGGTGGCGCCTGAAATGTCCACCGGCGGTTGATCAGGTAGGCGGTGATCGTGCCCGCGACGAAGCTGGTTCCCTTGGACATGTCCACCTGCAGGTGCACCGCTTTGTACAGCAGCACATAGAGGCTGAAATCGACGATTGCTGACAGCGCGCCGACGATGATGAACCGCCGGACCTGGGTCGTCAGGCTCAGCCGGGTGCGCGGGACAGCGGGCTGGGATATCGCCGGGACTCGACGGGTGCGCCGGCGCCCCGCGGTCCGCTGGGAGCCGGGAAGGCTACGCCGGGTATTTGACGTCAAGCAGCTCAACCTGGTTTGGGCCCTGAGGCGTGGTGTAGGTAACCGTGTCTCCGGGTTTGTGTCCTGCGAGGGCCACCCCGAGCGGACTGCCGGCCGTCAACGTCTCGGCTTCCCGGCCGACCGGGGTCTCCTCCACCACCGAAATCACGTGCATGGTGACGACGGAGCCGTCGGAGAAGCGCAGGGTGACTTCGGTGCCGCCGGGAAGGAGGTCGCCGCCGTCCGACGGCGCCGGGCCGGTCCGCAGCAGCCGGTCGAGTTCGGTGATCCGCTCCTCGAGGCTGGCCAGCTCGTCGGCGCGCTGGATGGCGTCGGCGGCGTCACCGTGATCCCCGACCATGCCACGATCGTTTTTGACCTCGATCTCAAGCTGATTGCGTCGTTCCCGTAGCCTGGCCAGCTCTGCGGCGATGCGAGCGCGTGCCGCATCCGCCAGTCCTGTTGGTTCGACTTCCTCGCTCACGTCCGCCGACCTTTCGCGGGCGCACCCGCGAGTACCCCCGCGGAGCGCTCAGATTCTCTGATTGCCGTTTGCCAATTATTCATACGCCACGAATCGGATTTGTGGGGTTTCGGCTGGCAGACTACTACCCGCTGTCGGCGACAGGTGGGAAAAGAGCGTGATGAAGGCGGTGCCCGGGCGGGCGCTCACCGCTATCCGACCGGATCGTGACGGGCCGCCGTGGTGGGGTGCAGACCCGAAGCGCCATGGTGGCCTGCTCGGCGCCGCGCCGGCGGGCGCGCCCACGCGGGCTCGGTTCGGCCGCGGCGAGAACCACGTTCCCGGTGCCCGGCCGGGTCAGGGTTCGGCCCGCACGTGACGCCGAGCCTACGGTGCTCATCGACGGTAACGACCGGAGCCGGCCCACCCGGAGTGTCGGGCAAACCGCGCCCGCATCCGTACACCGCACACCGGTCCACGTCCTGTTCGCCGATGGGGGCATCGCAGGTGCGCGATTCTGCGCGCCGCACGCACTCGCACCACCGCCGAGGCTTGCTCGGCGGGCGGCAACCGCGGCATCCCGACACTGCAGCGCTTGATACCGTGCTGCGGTGGCAAAAGCGCATCGTGCGCTGGTCTGAGCCGTCAGCGACGGGTTTTGTTCACGTTCCAGCACACCGGATTTCGAAATTCTTTTCCACCCCACAAAACGTATTCGTGTGGGCTTAGACCCAGTACGGGACGCGGGCGCGGTATTGGCGCATCACAAACGCCGCCAGCAGCCAACCGACGGCCGTCAGCACCAAAACGACTGCCCAGTGCCTCAGCTCCTGGTGAGCGCCGAGCAGTGGTGCCCGCACAATATCGAGGTAGTGCAGCAACGGATTGAGTTCAACGATTTTCGACCAGCGACCGGCACCTTGCTGTCGCAGCGTATCGTCATTCCAGATGATCGGGGTCATAAAGAACAGCAACTGCACGACGGAAAACAGCAGTGGACCGATATCGCGGTAGCGGGTTGCCAGAATGCCGAAACACAGTGCTACCCATACCGCGTTGACGATGATCAGACCCAGCGCGGGAATGACCGAGAGGTCCGCCCATGACCACGGTTTGGGGTAGATGATCGCGATGACGAGGTAAATGAGGATGTTATGGGCGAACAAGATCAGCTGTCGCCATACCAGCCGGTAGACGTGCACGCTCAAAGGGGTGGGTAGCTGTTTGATCAGTCCCTCGTTGGCGACGAAAACGTCGGCGCCCTCCAGGATGGCGGCATTGATCAGGTTCCAGACGATCAGACCTAACGTGACATAGGGCAGGTGCTCCGAGAGATCCAGCCGAAATAGCTTGGAATACAGTCCGCCCATCGCCACAGCAGTGGTGCCAGTGGCGATGGTGATCCAGAACGGTCCCAGCACTGAGCGGCGATACCGCTGCTTGATGTCCTGCCAGCCCAGATGCAGCCACAGTTCGTGGCGGTGGTAACCGTCGACCAGATCGCGCCAGGCCCGGGTCAGCGTTTTGGACTGGGCCGCCGCATCGGTAAACATCACCGAGGTCCTTCGGGCCGATCGAATTTCTCGCGACGTCCCAAGCGCCGCAACCGGAACCACTCCATCAGGCCTTCAGGGTCGCGTCGGGACACCAAAAAGAACCAGCCGAACCGCAACCATTCCTGGGGAAGCAGTTTTCGCAGCCCGGGTTGGGACAGCAGATAGCCGCGGTTGCGATAGGTGAAATAACGCTTGGCGGGGTCCTCAGGGTACTGGGTGTGCATCCGGCCGCCCAGAATCGGCTTGAATTCGTCCGATCCGCAGGGATGCAGATAGACCGCCTGCAGGCAGGTTCCGAACGGCAGCCCGGAACGAACCAGCCGGCGATGCATTTCGACTTCGTCGCCCCGGACGAACAGCCGCAGGTCGGGAACACCGATCGCCTCGATGGCCGATGCCCGAAACAGGGCTCCGTTGAACAGCGAAGCGATGCCGGGCAACAGATCTTGACCAGGCTCGGTGCTCAGCTCACGTGCCCATCTGCGCCAGACCAGGCCGCGGCGCAGCGGGAACGCCAACCGTTGCGGGTCGTCCATGCTGCACACCATCGGCGACACCTCGGCCAGACCGTGTTTCGTCGCGCACGCCAGCAGCCGGTCCAGTACCTGTGTGTCCTGCGGGCGGCCGTCGTCGTCGGCCAGCCACACCCAGTCGGCGCCCAATGCCAGAGCATGTAATATGCCCAGCGCGAAACCTCCTGCGCCGCCCAGGTTTCGGCGTGAACCCAGATAGGTCGCGGGAATCGGCTGCCCGGACACCAGATCACGGACGCGACCGTCGTTGCCGTTGTCGATCACAATCAGGTGGTCGGGCGACCGGGTCTGGGTGTGCAGCGCATCCAGCGATTTCGCCAGCTCGTCGGGGCGGTGGTGGGTCACGACGACGGCGCACACCGATTCAGTCATCGGCGGGCGTCCTGTGAGCAATCGGCTGAGCCGCTTCGGCCATCACCTCGCGCACGTGCCGGGCGGCGTCCTCGCCCTCGTAGGCGCGCACCACGTCTTCGATGCTTCCGGTGAGTTTGATGGTGCCGTGCTCGATCCACATCGCCGTTTTGCACAGGCGGGCCAAGAACTCGGTGGAATGGCTGGCAAACACTAAGATTCCCGAACGCTCCACCAGCTGCTGCAGCCGGGGCTGGGCTTTCTTCATGAAGTCGGCGTCGATGGCGCCGATACCCTCGTCGAGCAGCAGGATTTCCGGGTCGATGCTGGTGACTACGCCCATCGCCAGCCGTACCCGCATCCCGGTGGAATACGTGCGCAGGGGCATCGACAGGTAATCGCCTAATTCGGTGAACTCAGCGATCTCGTCGACTTTGGCCTGCATCTGTTTGCGGGTCTGCCCGAGGAACAGGCCACGGATGATGATGTTCTCGTAGCCGGAAATCTCGGGGTCCATACCGATCCCGAGATCGAAGATGGGGGCCACCCTGCCGATGACGGTCGCGGACCCGCGTGTCGGCTCGTAGATTCCCGAAAGTAGGCGCAGCAGCGTCGATTTCCCGGCACCGTTATGCCCGACCAGGCCGACACGGTCACCCAGGCTCAGCGACAATGTGATATCGCGCAACGCCTCGATGACCACCACGTTGGAGGTGTTGCGCCCAATCGTGCCGCCGGCCTTGGTCAGGAAGGTCTTCTTCAGCGAGCGTGACTTCGCGTCGAAAATAGGGAACTCCACCCACGCGTTGCGCGTCTCGATGCGCGGTCGGGCTACGGACACCGCAGTCGGCTCACAGGTACTGCCCGTGGCCGGATGACTGCCCGGGCCGGGTGACACCGGGAGGAAGCGCGCCCTGGCGCATCTGTTCCAGCTGCGCGCGTGCGGCCATTTGCTGGGCGAACAGTGCCGTTTGGATCCCGTGGAACAACCCCTCCAGCCAGCCAACAAGCTGAGCCTGGGCGATCCGCAATTCGGCGTCCGACGGCGCGGTGTCCTCGCTGAACGGTAGGGTGAGGCGGTCGAGCTCCTCGCGCAACTCCGGCGCCAGCCCATCCTCCAGTTCGCGGATGCTGGTGGCGTGGATCTCGCGCAACCGGTTGCGGCTGGCGTCATCGAGCGGTGCGGCCCGGACCTCTTCGAGCAGTTGTTTGATCATGGTGCCGATGCGCATCACCTTGGCGGGCTGCTCGACCAGGTCGGTCAGCGACCGGTCCTCGGAGTCGTCGTCGGATTGCGCGGCCATCGCGCGGGGGTCGACACCGCCGATGACCTCGATGTTGTGATCGCCATGGCTGGTACTCAATCCAGTCACCGTCCTTATGCGTGTTCTAGGAGCGTGTCGCGGCGCCAGGTCCGCGCCATTCGTATATACGCGCCTCACCGTTGTCGTAAATCTTCGCCCACGACGTGGATTTCTCTAACGAGACTAGCCCGTCGGGCATCACGAACCCCCTGACGGTGGGTGAGCTGATCAAGACATAGCGGATATGAAGCGCCCGCACCGCCTCGAGGACGCGCGAATCGGTGTCCGCTTTGCTGGCATAGGCCCAGAAGATGAACCGGTGGTAGCCCGGGCCCTGCTGTACCGGGTAGTCGTAATGCGTCCACAGCGGGTGCAGACCGGCCACTGCATACATCCACGCGGTGCCGTCGGTATTGGCGTTGCCGATCAGGGTGTCACGGGCGCCGGGAAGAGTGGCGAGGTAGGCAAAGGCTTCCAGGTCTTTCTTGTCGATCATCACCGAGTCGTATTTGTCGCCGAACAAAAACCGGTGCCGCGGAAAGTAATGCCAGGCGCTCAGCACGCTCGTCGTCGCCAGCAGCGCGACGGTAACAGTGACCCACACCGGCTCGGGCAGGCGCCGCGGCCAGCGGTCGGCCACCCGCCTGACCGCCGCCACCGTGACCATGACCAGCGTTAACAGGCCGATACCGGCCATGGGCGTCAGCAGCATCGTGATGAACGCCGAGATCCGGCGCGGATCTTTGTAGAAGAACTCACTGAACATTCCCCCCACCGCACCGATGGGGTTACCCAACGGCGTTCCGGCGTCGACGTCCACCACAATCAGCAGCAGCCACACCACCAGCGGCCACCAGATCTTTGTGACCAGCAGCACCAGGCCGCCGACTGCGGCCAGCGCGATAAGCCCGTACTGGACGGGGAAGTCGTTGAGGTGGCGGGAGTGCTGGAAGATGGCGTCGAAAACTCCGCGTTTCTTGCTCAAATGGGTGAGGAACGAGTGTCCGGCGATGATGTCTTCCTGCTGTTTGACGCTCAAAAACTGCGGTAGCAGGATCAAACCGGCCGGCGCCACAACGGTCGCCAGAATCCCCAGGTCGGCGAGCCGGCCGCGTACCGGGCGCCGCAGCGCCTCCAACAGCCACCACGCCAGCAGCAACGTGACGACGATGACGCCCCCGGTGATGTGCACCGAGAAGACGCCCACCAGCGTCAAAATGGCCAACGGGATTCGGTCGCGGTGCCGCAGGGTGGAGGTGATCAGCGCCATGGTCGGCACCGCGATTCCATAGGCCACCAAGTTGGGCATGGCAGCGACGTCGAATTCGACGTAGGGCACCGCGGTAAACGATGCGGACAGGGCCGCTGCGGTGGCCGCCGCGCCTGCGGCGCGCCACTGGTCAGCGTGCGGGCGCATCACATGCCAGGTGAGGATGGCTGCGCTGGCCGGGAACAACCAGATTGCGGCTGCCAGCGAGCTCAGGGTGTATGCGGTAGTGGGCGCCGCGCCGGTGAGCTGGCATAACAGCGCGACCAGGGCGTGAAACGCCGAGGGGTAGTACAGCTCGGCGTGGGTTTCGACGTTGCGCAGTTCGCCCATATGAGTCGACGACGCCTGCCCGGTGTCGAGAATGAAGCGGACGGTGTTGGCATGCCAGACCGCGTCCCAGGTGCTGGGGATGGATTGCCAGTCGGGGATGCCACGAAGCGCTGCCAGGAAAATCAGCAGCGCGCCCAGCAGCACTCCCGCGGCGATGGTCACCGCCGGCCAGCCGCTGAGCGCTTGTGCTTCGGCCCGGGCGTCGCGGTAGCGGGCCAGCAGCACCCGGAAGGTCGCGGCCAGCACGGTGACCGCGGCCAGGGTGGCCAACGCTGTCCACGCGTTCCAAGGGATTCGCAGCGCGCCGAACGGGATGATGGCCACCGCGACCGTTCCGTAGGTCAGTGGCGGGCCAACCGCAACGGTGATCGGCCAGGTTAGCTGGCTGCTGCGTGCAATGATCGCCCCCGGTGCTATCAGCAAAATCAATGCTGTTAGCACTCCGCTCGCAAGCCCCACTGGACTAGTATGTCTGGCCGGGCGACCTGGCTCGGGACGGCGGGGACGCATCCGGGTGCCCGCTACCGTCACGGTTTGCAGTGATCGTGGTGGCTCTAAGGTGGCAGGCATGGCATATGACGTCGCCCGGGTGCGCGGACTCCATCCGTCGCTGGGTGACGGGTGGGTGCATTTCGACGCGCAGCTGGGAATGCTGATCCCGGAGTCGGTGGCGACCACGGTGTCGACCGCTTTTCGCAGGTCGGTCGCTAGCACCGTGGGGGCGCATCCGGCGGCCAAGCGAAGCGCCGCAATGCTGGAAGCGGCACGTGAGGCGGTTGCTGACCTGCTCAATGCCGACCCGCGCGGTGTCGTGCTGGGCGCCGATCGCGCGGTTTTACTGTCGTTGCTGGCCGACGCCTCGTCCTCGCGAGCGGGTCTGGGCTATGAGATGATCGTCACCCGTCTGGATGACGAAGCGAATATCGCTCCGTGGTTGCGTGCGGCGCACCGCCACGGCGCCCGGGTGAAATGGGCCGAGGTCGACATCGAGACCGGCGAGCTGCCGGCGTGGCAGTGGGAGACCCTGATCGGACAACCGACGCGGTTGGTCGCGATTGCCTCCGCGTCGGGCACGTTGGGCACGGTCACAGATCTTCGGGTGGTGACCAAGCTGGTTCACGACGTCGGCGGGTTGGTGGTGGTCGACCATTCCGCCGCGGCACCCTACCGGCTGATGGACATCCAAGAAACCGACGCCGACGTGGTGGCGGTGAACGCCGTCGGGTGGGGAGGACCCCCGATCGGGGCGTTGGTGTTTCGTGATCCGGCACTGATCAACGCGTTCAACTCCGTGTCGACCAACCCCTATGCGACGGGGCCGGGGCGTCTTGAGCTCGGGGTGCACCAGTTTGCTTTGCTCGCCGGTGTCGTCGCCAGTATCGAATATCTGGCCGCGCTCGACGAGTCTGCTCGCGGAACCAGACGTGAACGGTTGTCGGTATCAATGCAATCCGCGGCTGCCTACATGAACCGGGTATTCGATTACCTGATGGCGTCGCTGCGGTCGCTGCCGCTGGTCATGGTGATCGGCCGGCCCGAGGTGCGGATCCCGGTGGTCAGTTTCGCCGTGCATGAGGTACCGGCCGAACGGGTAGTGCAGCGGTTGGCCGATAACGGGATTCTGGCGATTGCCAATGCCAGCTCACGAGTGCTCGACGTGATCGGCGTCAACGATGTCGGCGGTGCGGTCACCCTGGGGCTGGCCCATTACTCGACGACGATCGAAGTCGACCAGCTGGTGCGCGCCCTGGCGTCGCTGGGTTAGCCGCGGGGGCACACCACCCATATGCCGGCGGCGGGTCACGCTAGACAGTCAACACAATTTTGCCGGCTACCTGTCCTGACACCAGCAATTGGTGCGCGTCCGCGGCCCGCTGAATTGGCATCCGGGCGCCGATCACCGGGCGGACCCGGCCATCGGCGAGCATCGGCCACACCGAGTTGACTACCGCCTCGACGATGACGCTCTTGCCGTGGGGGCCGGTCACCGGCCGGCCCCGCAGCGCGGTGCCGATGACACGCGCGCGTTTGCTGATCAGCGTGCCGAGGTTGAGCTCGCCTTTCACCCCGCCCTGCAACCCGATGACGATCAGCTGACCGTCGTCGGCCAGGGCATCGATATTGCGCCCCAGGTATGCGGCGCCCATGATGTCAAGGATCACGTCGGCGCCCGCACCGCCGGTTGCCTCGCGCACCCGGGTGACGAAGTCCTCATCGCGATACGCGATGGTGATTTCCGCGCCCAGGTCACGGCAGAGCTGCAGTTTGGCCGGTGAGCCGGCAGTAGTCGCCACCCGCGCGCCGAGCGCCCGGGCGACCTGGATGGCATGGCTGCCCACTCCGCTGGCGCCGCCGTGGATCAAAACCACCTGCCCGGCGGCCAGATGGGCGGTCATCACCAGGTTTGACCACACCGTGCAGGCGACCTCCGGGAGGCCGGCGGCGTCTACCAGGTCGACGCAGTCGGGAATGCGCATCACCTGACCGGCCGGGACAGCGACATATTCGGCGTAGCCGCCGCCGGACAGCAAGGCGCAAACTTCCTGCCCGACAGCCCATCCGGTGACCTCTGAGCCAACGGCGGTGATGACGCCGGCTGCCTCCATTCCCAGAATCTCACTGGCACCCGGCGGGGGCGGGTAGCGACCGGCGGCCTGCAGCACATCGGCACGGTTGACACCGGCGGCGCTGACCTTGATCAGCACTTCGTCGCGGTCCGGTTGCACATCGGGAACTTCCCGCCACACCAACTGGTCGGCAGATTCGGTGACGATGGCGTGCATGCCGGCCACCTTACTGGCCGCGGACAGCGGCTATTCGGCAACGGCCAGGCGCTCTACCATAGCGGCGCTGAAGCTATCCGGTCGACCGGTGCAGTCCAGGCGCCGGTGACGTGCAGCTACCCTGGTCAGCGGTGGTGTGGCAGAGCGGCCTAATGCACTCGCCTTGAAAGCGAGAGACGGCTAACACCGTCCGGGGGTTCAAATCCCTCCGCCACCGCGGATCGGCGGGTGACGCCCCGGCGGTGGCCCTGACATCGCCGGGGGCGGCGTGCCGACTTGCGGCCCGGTGAGCGCCGATCACGGCTGCGGTCTCGGCCACAGCGCATCCTATCGGCGCGGAATCACCGCGGTGATGGTGTCCATCACCGCGGTATAGCGGTTGGCCGCGGGATCCCGGCCGGGTTTACCGCTGCTGACCAGCCCAGCTGCAAGGCCGCGGTCAGGGTCGGCCCAGATGGCGATATTCACCAGCCCGAGATGGCCGAATGCCGCAGGAGCGTTGCGCCCAAATGGCCCAAACCTGTTTGATCCCAACATGAAACCTGTGCCCCAACGAAGTGGCTTCAGCCCCGTCGCGACATCAGGTCGCAGGCGCCGGCATTGCCGCACCGCAGTGTGCAGCGTGTCCGGCCGCATCACCCGCACGCCGTCGAGTTCACCGCCGCGGCGCAGGATTTCCGCGAAGCGTGACAGCTCGTAGGCGTTGGAGACAGTGTTGGACGAGGGGATCACACTGGTCAGAAAAAGCGGCTGGTTGGTCAAGGGGATGATCTGATGCACCGTGCCGCCGATCGCCTTGCGGAAGGCCTTCGCGATCGGCGCAGGTAACGGCTTGCCGGTGGCATGACTTGGTGCCACCAGCGGAAGATCTTGCGCCGCAACGCCGTAGTTCGTCCACCGGAAGCCGAGTGGGTTGAGGATCTCGGCGGCCAGGATATCGCGGATGTTTTTGCCAGTGGCGGCGGATACGATTTCCCGCGTCAACGGTCCCCAGGTCAGCGCGTGGTAGATATGCACCAACCCGGGCCGGTACAGGGGCCGCAATTCGGCGAGCTTTTCGCGGGCATATGCGCTATCGTCCGCGCGGGTGACGTCGGGTTTACGCCTGGGTGCAAACGGAACTCCCGCGCTATGGGTCAGCACGTGGCGGATCGTGGTGCGGTCTTTGCCGTGGCTGGTGTAGCTGGGCAGGTATTCGCACACGCGGTCATCGAGTGAGAAGTAGCCACGTTCGGCGAGCATATGCATCACGGTCACGGTGATAGCTTTGGCCGCGGAGTACACGCAAAACGGTGTGTCGGTCGTGACCGGAATCTTCTCGGCGCCGGGCGGATCGGTCGGAGCGTTACCCCAACCGTGCCCGATCGCCCGGTTGAGTATGACCCTGCCGTGGTACCGCAGACACAACTGGATCGCCGGGTGCATTCCGCCCGCATACCAGTGCCGCACGGCCTGCCAGATCCGTTCGATCGCTGCCCGGTCGATACCGGAGTGGTCTTCGTCGCCGACGGCCGTGACGGCGTCAAGGTCGTCGGGGACGCGGATCCTGCCTTCATCGGTCACGTCCGTCAGGGTACGTGTTTACCTGGTGCCCGCCGCGTGTCGGTCAGACTGGCCTGCGGGGATTGCAGCGCGGTGCCGGCCGGGGCGCGAGCTTGGGCGGCGGGGCCCCGGATGTGTCGGACACGGTCACCGCTCGGGCGGTCTATTCGCCGGTAAACTTCGCCGGACGTTTCGCGAAGGTCGCGCTGATCCCCTCGGCCAGGTCCTTCGACGGCAGGAATGCCGCGTTCCAGGCGGCGACATAGCGCAAACTGGCCGAGACCGCCGCGATGCGTTGCTGGTCAAGGACGTCTTTGATGCCCCGGACGGTCAGCGGCGGGTTGTCGGCGATGTCGGCGGCAGTGGCGCGTGCGGCAGCCAGGGTGGCTTCGGCGTCGGCGAACACCTCGTTGACTAAACCGATTTTTTCGGCCCGGGCAGCGTCGATGTCTTTGCCCGTCAAAGCCAGCTCCCGCAGCTGCCCGTCGTTTACGATCAGCGGCAGCCGCGCGAGGCTGCCCATATCAGCGACGATCGCGAGCTTCACCTCGCGAACCGAGAACTTGGCATCGGCACTGGCGTAGCGGATATCTGTCGCCGCGATGAGGTCGACGCCGCCGCCGATGCACCAGCCGTGCACCGAGGCGATGGTGGGGGTACGGCAGTCGGCCACGGCATTGATCGCCTTCTGCATGCGCAGGATCTCGGCGTGGAAGTCTGCGCGCGGGCGGGCCGACGTCCCTTCGGCCAGGACCGCCCCGAGCGACCCGCCCATCGCCGGCAAGTCCAGCCCGTAGCTGAAGTTGTCACCCGACCCGGTGATGACGATGGCCCGCACGTCACGGTCGGCGTCCAGGGCGGCGAATACCTCCGGCATCTCCGACCAGAACGCCGGGCCCATCGCATTGCCTTTGCCCGGGCCGATCAGCGTCACCTGCGCGATGTGATCGTGGGTTTCCACAGTGACGGATTCATACGGCTGACCCATGACGAGACCGTACCGTGCTCGTTTTGTCTTCCGGAGCGCGGCCCGGATTGGATGTGACGCCGTAGCCGTGGCCGGGCCGCCGCGGTAAGACCTGCTCGCGGGAGAAATACGCGACAGCGAAATAGAAAGAGCGGCCGATTTCTCGGGTGAGAGCGCGCGCCCGAAGGGAATCGAACCCCCAACCTTCTGATCCGTAGTCAGATGCTCTATCCGTTGAGCTACGGGCGCCTGTTTTCAATTCTCCCGGTGGCGGAGGCGAGAGGATTTGAACCTCCGGTCCCCGTTTAAGAGGACAACTCATTAGCAGTGAGTCCCATTCGGCCGCTCTGGCACGCCTCCTTGGATTTCCTGAGGGTACCGGACCGTAGCGAGGTCCCGGAACACCGCGGACCACAGCGTACACACCACCGACATATGCTGTCGAAGTGACCGTCCGCCTGCGCCCCGAGCTGGCCGGGTTGCCGGCCTACACTCCGGGCAAGACGGTGCCCGGTGCGATCAAACTGGCCAGCAACGAGACGGTGCACGGTCCGCTGCCCAGTGTCCGTGCGGCCATCGAGCGGGCCGCCGACACGGTCAACCGTTATCCGGACACCCACTGTGTCGAGCTCAAGGCCGCTCTCGCCGCGCACGTGAACACCGTCAATCCTGCAGGATTCGCCCCCGAGCACATCGCCGTCGGATGCGGATCGGTCAGCCTGTGCCAGCAGCTGATCCAGATCAGCGCCTCGGTCGGAGACGAGGTGCTGTTCGGGTGGCGCAGCTTTGAGATCTACCCGTTGCAGGTCCGTGTCGCCGGCGCCACCGCGGTACAGGTGCCGCTGACCGACCACACCTTCGACCTTGACGCCATGCTGGCCGCAATCACCGACCGTACCCGGCTGATTTTCGTCTGCAATCCCAACAACCCGACGTCCACCGCGGTACACCCTGATGCGTTAACCCGTTTCATCGACGCTGTACCGCCGCACATCCTGGTCGCCATCGACGAAGCCTATGTCGAGTACGTCCGCGACGGTATGTGCCCAGATAGCCTGGAGCTCGTCCGCGCCCATGACAACGTTGTTGTGCTGCGGACGTTTTCGAAGGCATACGGGTTGGCGGGTTTGCGGGTGGGGTATGCGGTTGCTCACCCCGATGTGATCCTCGCGCTGGGTAAGGTCGACGTTCCGTTTACCAAAACCAACGTTTCCCAGGCTGCGGCGATCGCCTCGCTGGCCGCCGGTGACGAGCTGTTGGCCCGCACCGACGCCGTCGTCGCTGAGCGTGTCCGCGTCAGCGCCACGCTACGGGCAGCCGGGTACACGCTGCCGCAGTCGCAGGCCAACTTCGTCTGGCTGCCCCTGGCCGAGCGCACCGCGGACTTTGTGAGCCAGGCCGCCGACGCGGGCCTCGTGCTTCGCCCGTTCGGTGCCGATGGTGTCCGGGTGACCATCGGCGCACCGGAGGAAAACGACGCCTTCTTGCGGTTTGCCGGCCAGTGGATCACGCGCAATGGCGGCGCCGGGCAAGCGGTGCCTGCGGGAACCAGGCCAGCGGATCAAGGAGACGCCGCGGACTAGACCGCAGCAGCGAAGCGGCCGGCAAGAAGTTCGGCGGCTTCAGCACCGCAGCGATCGCATTCCCGGCGCTGAACTCGACGATTACTAAAGCGTTAGCGTTAGCCGACGACCAGCATCGGCGACATGAGCGTGGGATGCTGCGAAACCGAATAGTGGTTATTGGAGGTGTCTTTCCCCGCCACGACACACGGAGGCTGAGGTGTATACCGCCGCTCTGCTCGCGTTGGGTTCCGCGCTGTGCATCGCGATTGGCGATGTGCTTCAGCAGCGTGCGACGCACCGGGTCACTGACAGGTCGGTCGGCCAGTTCGGGTTGCTGGCTAGATTGCTGCACGATCGACGCTGGTGGTTGGGCGCTGCGGTACTCATCGCGAGCATCGGGCTGCAGGCGGCCGCACTAGCTCAGGGCCCGGTGCTGCTGGTGCAGCCGTTGCTGACGCTTTCGCTGCTGTTCGCGCTGCCGATCAATGCGAGGCTGTCGCACCGGCCTGTGACCGGCCCGGAATGGCTCTGGGCCGGCGTGCTGACCGTCGCGATGGCCGTGATCGTCACGATCGGTCATCCACAGGCCGGTCGATCGAGCGCATCGGCTCACACCTGGGCTGTTGTCGTTGTGGGTTGGGGGCCTCTGCTGGGTGCATGCCTTGTGGTCGGCAGTGTCTACGGTGGCGCCGTCGCCGCGGTGCTGTTCGCTTTCGTGTCGGGTTCGTTGTGGGGCGCCTTCGCCGTGCTCACCAAAGACGTCGTTGCTCGGCTCAACGCGGGCGGATGGGCGATGGTCCGCACACCTGAGCTCGGTGTCTGGCTACTGCTCGCACTGGGCGGCCTCGTATGGAGTCAGTCAGCCTTCCGGGCGGGGCCGCTGACCGCGTCGATGCCGGTCCTACAGGTGTCGCAACCGGTAGTGGCAGCAGTGCTGGGTGTCCTTGTTCTTGGCGAGACAGTGCACACCGGCCACGTCGGCATGATCGCCCTGATGTCGGCAGCGGTGGTGACGGCGGCCGCCGTTTTGCAGCTCGCGCGCATTGAAGCTGCGGCGACCCGCAACGCTCGGGAGAAGAAAACCCGGCGGCGGCTTCAAACCGACCGGTCCAGTTGCGGTGCGGAGAGTTCGCTAACCGTGATCTGTCGCGGCAGCAGCCCGTTGCTGCTCACCAAAGCCCGCCGCAGGCTGCCCGGCTTCGGTAGCCCAGCGACGGCGCCCCACCGCGGCGGCCGCAGCCTCGCCCGGCGCGAAACGATCATGCAGCCACGCCAACGGCTTTGGTGCCCACCAACTCCACGGGCCAAGCATATGCATGAAAGCCGGAATCAGAACCGTTCGCACCAGGGTGGCATCGGCCAGCACCGCAAGTGTCAAGCCTAGACCTAGCATCCGAACAAATGAGACTTGCGCGGGAATCAGCGCGGCAAATGAAATCGACATCACCAACGCAGCCGCGGTGACAACCCGACCGATACCGGCCAGACCCAAAGCCGTGCTTTCGTCGTTCGCCGCGCGCGCCTCAGCGGAGCTGCGTCGCTTCCCCTGAGCGGCACCGGATGCCAGCCAATACTCGCGGATTCGCGAAACCAAAAACACTTCGTAATCCATTGACAACCCAAAAGCGATACAAAACAACAAGACTGGGATATTGGCGTTCAAAGTCCCGGTGGGGGTGGTACCCAGGGCGCCCAGATGGCCGTCCTGAAAAATCCACACCATCGCGCCGAACGCCGCGGTCAGCGACAACACATTGCAGACCAGCGCTTCCACCGGCAGCACCACGCTGCCGGTGAGCACGAACAGCAACACGAACGTGATGAGAGCGATCAAACCCAGCACCGTCGGCAGTCGTCTGGTTAGTGCGTCGACGCTGTCACGGTTCGTCTGGGCCAACCCGGCCAACTCCACCGAGCGTCCGCCGGGCCCGGCGATCGCGTGCAGTCGGTCGAGTTGGGCGTTAGAGGCTTGCGCAAATAGGGGCGCGGTGCTGGCTACGGACAAAAATGCGCTACCGCGGGCAAGGCCCGCGGGTGCAGCAGGCGCGCCTACCCGGTGTCCGGCCACGAATGTTCCGGTCGGTGCGGTCACCGCCGACACGTCAGGAACCCGGGACAGCTCTGCGGCGTAGCGGTCCAGGTCGGCAAGGCTTACTCCCCGGGCGTCGGGGATGACGACGAACACCGTCATTCCCGGGTCATCGACGAAATCGTGATCCAACATGTCGGCAACCTGACGCGCCGATGCCGACGGGGGCAATACGCGCTCATCGGGAAAGCCCCAGCGCACCCCCAGAAATGGCAGGCCCAGCAGCAGCAGGAACGCCACGACACTCGAACCCACCGGAAAGGCATGGCGAAGAACGAATTTGGTGGTCCGGTACCAGAACACCGAGTTAACCGGCTCCGACGCGGGCCGCTGCTTCAGCCAAGGTAGCATCCGGCGCGCCAGGGGGCGCACGTCCAACGCGTCCAGCCGGGATCCGAGCGTCACGATAACCGCGGGAGTCACCACCACTGCCGCAATGGCCACGATGACCGCGGTGGCCACAACGGTGTATGCCGCCGATTTCAAGAAGTACATCGGGAAAACCAGCAACACCGCCATCGATAATGCGACAGTGGTCGCTGAGAACAGCACCGTGCGGCCTGCGGTGGCCATGGTTCTGAACAGTGCCTGTTCCCGGTCCCCGGCTTGGGTCAGTTCCTCGCGGTAGCGGCTGATGATCAGCAGGCTGTAGTCAATTGCCAGGGCTAGACCCATCGCAATGCTCAAGTCAAGCGCATAGGTCGACACGTCGGTAGCCAAGCTGATCAGCCGCAACACCGACATAGTGCCCACGATGGCCAGCCCGCCCAAGGCAAGCGGTATTGTCGCCGCCACCAGCCCGCGGAACACCCATAACAGGACCGCAAAGCTCAGCGGGACCGCGATGGCCTCCATTAACAGCAGGTCGCGCTGGTTTTGGTGGTTGACTTGGGCATAGGCCACTGCCATACCGCCGGCGCGGACGGTGACGCCGTCGCGGTCGTGTACCAGTTCGTCCGACAGCGCGCTGGCGTACTTCTGTGCGTCGTTCTCCCCCCCTTTGAGGTTGGCCACAATCAAACCGGATTTGTGGTCCTTGGTGAGGAGGCGGGCGGCGGACTCTGGCGGCGACGTCCACGCCGAGGAGACATTGAGGACCCAGGGTGAGCGTTTCAGATGTTCGACGATGTCGATGGCGACGCGGCGCGCCAGGTCGCTGTGCGCACCCGCGGGTGCGGTCACCACGATCATCATTTTCTGATCGGGCTGCTCGAACTTGTCTCTGAGCAGCTCAGTCGCCCGCGCTGATTCGGACGTGGGGTCTTGAAAGCCGCCGGCCGACAAGCTGTTGATTACCGGGATGCCGAAGACCGCGGCCCCGACCATCACGAAAACTGCGACCGCGATGATGCGTCGTGGCGCCGCCATGGCAAGTCGAGCGATTCCTTGCAGCACCTCGGCGTCCTTCCGCTGTGCCTCCCAGCCGCTACCGCGATCTGTGGTCCAGAATGCCTGACCACCCACCGCACCGGGCAGCCTTCGAAAATTTGGTGAGATGTTCGAAGCAGTGATACCACACTGGCATATCGGCGATTCACCGTCGCCTCCTGATTGGCGGTTTCGACACAGCTTGGCGTGTAGCCGGCCTTGTTAGTGACCGGGGTTGACGGTGCCACGTCGAGAGCGCAGTTGTCGGCGAGCCGAATAAATTGGGGAGTCCGGCGATAAGCTGCGCCCGGCGGTGGCGGTGAGCCTTACACGTTGCGGCGCAGCACACCTTTCGATGCGACACAGCGCGTCGTCGCCGCGCCCGGACACGGATAAGCCGCGCCGTCGGGCCGAAGTATCGCCGCGGTAGCGCAGTTTTTGATCACCTCGGGCCCTGTGGGCGTTTGCTAACGCGACGAATCATGAGATACCAAGCCCGATTTCAGCGTCAGGAGACACCCGTGTCGCCCGATCACTATCGTGCGTCATTCCGAAGACCCTGATGATTGTCCTCAATAACCAGTGGGTACGATAAAGACGTCAAGCCAGACACGCCTCGGATTAAAGAAGCTGCGGCGATTTTTCGCGCGTTACACGGGTTCGGCGGACAACACGTAATTGGAGTGATGTGGTGAACACAACGGACGATAACATCAGAATAAGATATGCAACTGATGACGACCTGGAGACAGTCTATAAAAATCAGGCGCGCGTATACGGAGTTACGGTCGAGCGCGGAGATGTCGAAGCCTGGAAACGCCGCGTCAGGACTGACGATATTCTGGTGGCCGAAGACATTTCCAGTCCGCAGCATCCGTTTGTAGTCGGAACTTCCCTTTACTATCGGCTGCAGCTCACTGTACCGGGGGGCGCTCGTCTCGACGCTTCATGGCTCGCGATGATCGCCGTCTCGGCAACACACCAAGGACGCGGCATTTGGCGGCGGATCAGTTTCCAGGGCTTCGGAATACTTCAGGAGCGTGGTTATCCCATTCTCTGTGGTGTTCCGACTCAACCCGCAGTGTACGATATCTTAGGCGGGGGCGTTGCCAGCTATGCCAGGACTTACACGATTGAGCCGCGCTTTACAGAGATGCGGGCTAAACCGAGTCTGAATCGGGCACGTGAAATCGATGCGACGCAGGCGGAGCGCGAGTTACCGCCAATCTATGATCGATGGTGCGCCAAAACACCTGGTGCGCTCAGTCGGGATCGCGCGTGGTGGGCAGATTACTTGGAAGACCGGGTGACGCAGCGAGACAATGGGTCGGAGCTCAATTTCATCGTGCATCCGGAAGGTTTCCTGACGTACCGAGTAACTGGAGCATCACCACATGCTTATCGACGGCCTTTCGGCAACGTGCTCGTCCAAGACTTCTGTCCTGTTACCGAGGAAGCGCATACCGAACTCCTTGCCACGCTTGTGGGTATGAGAATGTTCGACAACATAGTGATCGAGGTCCCGGTCGATGATCCGTTCCCACTGAAACTCAAGGACCAGCTTGCCGTCCGAACGACAGGATTGCAAGATTTCCTGTGGATGCGAATCATGAATGTGCCCAAGGCTTTGAGTGCACGTACCTACTCGGCTGATGTCGAAATCGTGCTGGAAGTTGCAGATCCGCTCAGTGTCGCCGGAGGTCGATTTCTGCTGCAAACTCGTAATGGTGTCGGCGAATGTACACCGTATGACGGGCCGGCGGATATCAAAATCGGTCTGGGTGAACTGGGCACCATCTACATGGGGGCGCATCGCGCGTCGGAACTTCACCGAGCAAACCGCATTACCGAGCTCAACAGCGGCGCGTTGCGAAACTTGGATGCCGCTTTTGCTACCGAAAGTGCACCGTATTGCGGTACCTTGTTCTGATATCGCACATACTGTGCGCACGGGCCCAGAAGTGAAGCGGCCGCTGACGGGGGTCGAGAGGTTATCGCAAAAGTGATACCCAGCCGATGGCGATTCGGCGGCAGGGTGCGGTGGATCGCGTAACCGTTCGTGGCGCACGGTAGGGCCGGTCTACATCGAAGGCCGACTGTGCGGGCCGATCACCGCTGCGGCAGCGGGCGGGTACGCACCAGGGTCGGCCACCAAAACCATGGGCCGAGGATCCGGACGATGCACGGCACGACGAACGACCGCACGATCAGCGTGTCGAGCAGCAGGCCGATGCACACGGTCGAACCCACTTGACCGATTGTTCGCAGATCGCTGATGAGCATCGCCAGCATCGTGAACGCGAACACCAGCCCCGCGGACGTCACCACCCCGCCGGTATTTCCGAGCGCCCGGATCAAACCGGTGTGCAACCCCGCCGCGATCTCCTCCTTGACCCGGGCGATCAGCAGCAGGTTGTAGTCAGATCCGACGGCCACCAGGATGATGAACGTCAGCGGCAGCACCAGCCAGTGCAGATGCAGGCCGATGAGGTGCTGCCAGACCAGAATGGACAGTCCGAACGCCCCGGCGTAAGAGAAGGCCACAGTACCGGGAATGACCAAGGCCGCCACCAGGCTTCGGGTGATGTACATCATGATCAAAAAGATCAGCACCAAGGCGGCGATCGCGGCGATGAGCAAATCGGAAGCAGCATATTCTTTGATGTCTTTGTCATTGGACCCCGAGCCGCCGATATAGATCCGCGCCCCGGCCAGCGAGGTCTCCTTCAAGATCGTGGTGATCGCCTCAGGGAACCTTTCTACGTGGGCCACCCCTTCGGGGCCCATGGCGTCGCCCTCGTGAGTGACGATGAACCGGGCCGCCTTGCCGTCGGGTGACATCATGAGCTTCATGCCGGTTTTGAGATCTTCGTTGTCGAAGGCCTCGTGCGGGATGTAGAAGTAGTCGTCACTGCGGGACTTGTCGAAGTCGTTGCCGACATTGATCTGGTCGTCGAATGTCTGCTCGGTCTGGATGGACTGCAGGTCGGCGGCACCATAGGTGTTCACCAACTTCGACCGCAGCGCTTCGGTGTCATCGGCCGTGGCTTTCAGCTGCGCAATGATGTGCGGCAAGATCATGTCGATCTCCTCGAGGGAGATTTTGGCGTGCTTGATATCGTCAGCCAACTTATCGATGTGGTCGATCGTGTCGAATAACGATCTGAACGCCCAGCAGATAGGTATATCGAAACAGTGCTTCTCCCAATAGAAATAGCTCTTGATCGGCCGGAAGAAGTCGTCGAGGTTTGAGACCTCCTCGTTCATCTCCTCGCTGACCCGTTGCAGATCCTCGACGGTGAGCACTGTTTTGTGCAGTTCATCCGACATCCGTTGGAAGAAAAAGACCTCTCTGCGCAACACTTCGACCGAATGCGCCTGGATATCTGCCTGCTGGTCGGTGTTGCGGTTTTGTTCGTTATTGAACGGGAGCTGTTGCCCGTTGTTGCTGCCCTGGGTGGTGAACAAGTAGGGAATGCTGGCATGCTCGAGCGCGTGCCCCAGCGGCCGGGTGATGCTTTGCACCATCGCCACCCCGGGCAGGCGAATGAGGGCTTTGGCGACCCGGTCCAGCGTGATGAAGTCAGCCGAGTTGCGCATGTCATGGTCGGTTTCAACCATGAGCATCTCCGAGAAGAGTTTGCTCTTGGAAAAGTGCCGATCGGCAGCGGCGAATCCCAGATTCGCCGGGGCGTCACGCGGCTGGTATTGACGATCGTCGTAGTTCTGGCGATAGGTCGGCACGAAGATCGCCCCGATCATCACGACAGCCGAACTGGCGGCCAGGATCGGCACCGGCCACCGCACCACGCTCGCGCCGATTCTCCGGTATAGACGCGCCTTGGCGGCCTGCCGCGGTTCGAACATCCCGAACAGACTGCCCACGGTCAAGATGGCTGGACCCAACGTCATCGCTTCCGCGATGGTGACCAGCATGCTAATGGCAACCGCCGGGCCCATGGTGTGAAAGTAGTTGAGCCGCGCGAAGGTTAAGCAGTAGCACGCTCCGGCGATGGTCAGGCCCGACCCGATAACGATGGGCGCTATTCCGCGGTAGGCGGTGTAGAAGGCGTCCTGCCGGCTTTCCCCGGCCTGGCGCGCCTCATGATAGCGGCCCATCAAAAAGATGCCGTAATCGGTGCCCGCTCCCAGCGTCAGCGCGGTCACGATGTTCACCGCGAATGAGGACAGTTCGATGTAGCCGAAATGCCCGAGGGTCGCGACAAGCCCTCGAGCAACCTGCATCTCGATGAGCACGCCGAGCAGCGGTACCAGCAGGGTGGACGGTCGGCGGTACACCAGCAGCAGCATCACGATGATGAGCACGATCGTGACGATCGTGACGTTGTTCAGGCTGGAATTGGCGATGGCAAGTGTGTCGGAGGCCAGCGGTGCCGCGCCGCTGACATAGACCTTGAGCCCGGGTGGCGGGGTGTCTTTGGCGACGATGTCGCGGACGGCGGCCACCGACTGGTTGGCTTGAATCTGGCCGATGTCGCCGGCCAGACGCAGCAGCACATACGCGGACCTGCCGTCGAGGCTTTGCGCGCCGGCCGCGGTGAACGGTTTGCCCCACAGATCCATCACGTATTGCACATGCTGCGTGTCGCGCTCAAGCCGGCGCATCAGATCGTCGTAGTAGTAGTGATCGGCAATGACCAGCGGGCGGTTTGCCTCCAAGACGATCATGGCCAGGCTGGTGGAGTCCGACTCGTGGAATTTCGCGCCGATAGCCAACAACGACCGCTGCGAGGGCGCGTAGTGCGGGACCATCGGTCCGGCCAGCTCTGCCGCGACGTCCTCCACCTTGGGGATAAAAGTGTTTGTCGACACGGCGAGAAGACCCCAGAACACGATGATCGGGATCGCGAGGACGCGGACCATTGTGGGGATGACGGGGTGTTTGCGCTGGCCCGCCCGATGCTCACTCACGCGGACTTCACCCTGCACTCGACGTCGGCGTCCGGATGTTCTGTCCAATGTTCGTCGCGCACAACACCGTCCACCAACATCCGGCAGCCCACCCGCCCGCCGTGGACGTGCACCGAGACGCTGCCGGATACCACCGTGAGCGTGGTCGTCTCGGTGTGCGACCACGGCAACGTGGTGACCTTAACCTGGTGCGGGTGGCCGTCGATGTCAATGTAGACAAGTGTCCCGCCGGAGCCCGCGGAGCCGAACACCTCGTAGGTGAGCCGTTTGGGATTGAACTCCTCGGGCGCCTGCGGACCGTTGACGGTGATGACCGGACCCGGCGCGGAGAGCTGGTGCACCTTCCACATACCCAGCAGACCCAGGCCGACTGCGATGACGCTGACCAGGGGCATCCATGTCCGCGCCAGCACAGTTCTGCCGACTGAACGAGGGCTCACTCGGTCACCTTCTTCGAATCTGTTCTCGGGCACAGCGTCTCGCCGGATGCAGGCAAAACGTGCGGCTATGTATCAATTGGCTTGCGATAGGCCCGACGGGGAGAATACCAGCCGCACCGTGAAGGCCGGGTGCGGGGCCGTGCGCATTTTCGGGGGCTCTGGCCAGGACAGACGAGGTTGGAGAGACCGTGCTGTGGTGAAACAGGGATGCCTGTCCACGTCTTATCACATGTTCGTCAGCCGCTTTTTCAACCGCGCGCTGCTGATCAGTCGAAGGGTCAGGTTGGTAGCGGCCAGCATTGGGATGACCCCGAGAAATGTTCGCTCAGAGGCCCTCGCCCCGTGCAGATGGTAGAGGCTGCCGAACACGTAAAACGATCCCAACATAAACAGCGTACCGGGAAGGCAAAACGCCATCGGCGAGCTGCGGTCGGCAACGATTTGCCTGGCATAAACCAGCTCATCGTCTGACAAGGGTTGGCCCTTGCGCACCTTCTTGACTATCGCAAAGGCGCTATCGATCTGTTCGCTGATCGGCAGGGATGGCCGAGTGCGCAACCGCTGCACGTAGATCGACCCGATGGCAGCCAACACCAATGTCAAGCAGAAAGTGATGAGTGTGAGCACACCCCACAAACTCGACTCCACGTTTCGCTCCTTCACCGCGCTGTCCAACCGGGCATCACGCTAACCCATTGAGCCGCGGTTGCGGACCGGGTCACCGACCACCAGCGCCAGGATTCGGGAATGGGCCGAAGCAGGCCGCCAACCCGATCGGCATCTGAAAGAAACCCACGGCAGTGCGGCTGATCAGCAGCCTGAGCCGCTGAAGAATCCGCCTTGCGGATGCAATCCTCGACCGGCTCGGGTTTCCAGCCAGCTTCACTTTCCGCCTTGCTGTGGCCGAGCGGCGACCGTGTGGAGCCGGCTGCCAGTCGCCGGGACCGGAGGTCGTCGAAATGCACGACGCGACCGCTGGCAGGCCCTAGTCACGGGCGGAGTGCATCACCCCCGCGTCGTCGTTGGCCACGGTGTGGCGCTGTTAGGCGTCACAGGGTCTCCTCGTCGCGCTATTCCGATTCGAAACTGTCAGGAGGTTCCCGACGTGGCCGGGCCAGCACACCGGGACCGTACTTCTTCTCGATCAAAGCCCACGGATCGGCGAAGCGCCCGCGTCGCTCGATGCGGCGCTGGACCGCGAGCACCAGCCGCAAAGCCGGCCGGATCAGCGGGCCGGTGGCGCGCAGCACAGGTCGTAGCCGTGCGTGGGACTCGGCGATCCACGCGACCGTGGCGGGCCAATCATGCTGCTGAAATTGCAGCAGCCTCTGTGCTTCGGTGGTGTCGAACCAGCCGGTGAAGCTCCATCCGCGGTCGTCGCCGGGATCGCCGGGCAGGCTGGCCGACGCACCGAGCCGGCCCACCCCGAGCGCGGCCAGCATGTCGTCTTCAACCTCGCGGTGGGTGTGCACGTGCGTGTCGTCACCGGCAATCAACAGCACCGTGGTGTTGACCGCTTGAGCGTGGTCGACCGCGTTGGCGAACGCCAGGGCAGCGTCGCGGGCATCGACGGTGTGCAAGCGGTTGTCGCCCGGCGTTGCGCGCATCAACACCAGGTAATCCCGGCTGAGGTTGCGCGCCGCGTCTGGTGAGATGACCCCGCCCAACCGCAACACGGCATGGGGCAGGCCGCTGTCGCGGATGACCGTTTCGGCCAGCACCTTGTCCTCGCCGTACTGGTCGATCGGATTCACCGCTGTCGCCGAAGTGATCCTCTCGGGGAAGCGGTGCGGATTGCGCGAGCCGTACACTGCGGCGCTGGACGCCATGACAACCAGCGGCGGATCAGGAAGCGCTTGTGCCGCTTTGACCAAGTTTCGGGTGCCGCCGACGTTGACTTGTCGCGCCAGCCTGGGATTGCGGTACGACGGCGGCGAACACATCGCCGCCAGGTGCACTAGTGCACGCGGCCGGTGCGTCAGCACAAGCTGCCGGATAGCATCGGCATCCAGCACGTCGGCGTAGGCCACCACCAGCTTTCCGGGGTAGCCGCCGGCGGCGAGTTTATCGGCGGCGGCAACGGCCTTATTGGTGTGCAAGTCCGTTGCCACGACGGTGTGTCCGCGGCGCAGCAGAATCTCGGTGCAGCGCTTGCCGATCTGACCGAACGCGCCGGTAACCACAACAGCGCCGGTGGTACTGCGCTGAGCTGTCAACGGAAGCGCCGGTTCATCAGTCGCGCTCCCGCAGCCCGCAGTCGACCCGAGATGCGAAGCGAGAAAAACGGAGTGAAAAGGTCTTCACGAAGCCTGGTCAACGTCGACGTTTTGATGCGCCACTGGCCATCAACTTTCTCGTAGGTCTCGTGATAGTGCCCGTAGCCGTTGAGGTTCAGGCCCGGCGCCAGCCGAACCACGTCGTTGAGCGCCCACACGCCGGTTGCGGTCGTCGTCGATGTCAACGTGATCTCCGGTGCGTGGACCTGATGCACCGTCGGCCGCGACGGTTTACCCAACGTCGTGCGGATGAATGCGACGAACTCATCGGCACCGATGATCACCGGCCCCCCCGCCTGGGCTGTATCGCTCACAAAGTCATCGGTGAACAGCCGGCGCCACGCCTCCCAGTCCTTGGTGTCCAGGTAGCGGCAGTAACGGGCTTTCAACTGTTTGATCGCGTCGATCTCCAGCAACGCTGCGGCCTGCTCCATGCGGGGCCTTTCCACGCCAGTCATCGCGGACGTCCCAGACGATGCGGCCACGCCGGGACACGCGCACAGCATAGCTGCATCTACCAAGACAAGAACACGTCTCTTCACACAGAAGAATTCGACTCTTGCCTGTGGCGGTGGTTGGCGTGCGGTGGGTAACGGCTCCCGGCCCGGCTTGTCGCCAACACCGGGAAGCGCCGGGTCCGGGTGGGTGCGCCGGGTTCAGGGCGGGGTGCGCCCGCCGACACCGCGGGATGGCGAACCCGGTCACGGGCGGCTATCCATCACACTCAGCGCGCGCTCGAACAACCACACCGCCGCTGCGTGCAACTGGTCACCGACCTCTTGCGGCGCCTTGCCCGCACAGGCCCGAGCCAGGGTGCCCTCGATCACGATGCCCAGCTTGAAGCAGGCCAGTACGGTGTACCAGCTGATATGTGACAGGTCACGGGTGGTGTTGCGGGCGTAGCGCTCCAGCAGGTCGTCTGTGCTGGCCAGCCCTTCCATGCCGGTGAGCGTGTGGCTGAACACGCTCGACCCGTCCGGCTGGCGCCAGGTGGCCAGCAGCCAGCCCAGGTCCAGCAGCGGATCGCCGATGGTCGACATCTCCCAGTCGACGATGGCGACGACCTCAGGCCCGGTGCGGGAGAACATCACATTGGCGGCGTGATAGTCGCCGTGCATGATGCCCGGTGTCCAGGCCGAAGGCCGGTGCTGGTCGAGCCACCCTGCGACGTCGTCGACGCCGGGCAGATTCGGTCCGGGGTAGTTCTCGAACTCGCGATAGGACTCCAGTTCGGAAAGCCAGCGCGGCACTTGGCGTTCCAAAAAGCCCTCGGGCTTGCCGAAATCAGCCAACCCGACTGCAACGTGGTCGACGGCGCCGAGCTTGGCCAGCGCATCGGCCATCGACAGCCCCATCTGGAACCGCACCCCCGGGTCACTGGCGTGCAGCGGCGGCAATTCTTGGCCGGCGTTAAACCCGTCGACCGGTTCCATCAGGTAAAAGACAGCATCTCCGAGCACACCCGGGTCGTCGCAGACCGCGATCAGGTGCGGATGCGGCACGTCGGTGCCGGCCAGCGCGGCCAACACCTTGGTCTCGCGCAGGATGACCATGTTGCTGCGTGGGCGCAGGTGCTGCGGGCCGCGTCGAAGCACATACTCGCGGCCGGAGCGGCTGAACCTCAGCATGATGTTCTGGGTGCCGCCGCCGATGCCGGTGACGTTCTCCAGCGGTCCCTCGCCCAAGCCCTGCGCCGACATCCAGTGGGCTACCGCTTCCAGGTTCACCTGCCAGAACCTACCCTGCGCCGGCCGTGCCACCGATGAGGTGGTAGCGCCCTCAGGTTTTGCTGCGCACCGAGTATCGGACAGTTTGGGCCCGAATCATGCCGCCCTGAAATACAAAGGTATCGACGCCCTCGGCGAGGCGGTTGCCCGCCGACTCGGCGGTCCACTCGAGGAACAGCACATCGTCCTCGTAGATCTGAGTTTTCAGGTGCCACGTTGCGTCCGGCAGGTCATCGAAGAGCTGAACGAACGCTGCACGCACACCATCCCTGCCCCGCACTACGCCGCGCGGAGTGATCAAAACCGCGTTGTCGGCATAGTCGGCCACGAGCTGTTCGAGGTCACCCGCGGCGAGGGCCTGAGCGTGGTGGGTGAAAGTCTCCTGCGGTGTCCGTGTCATCGCACTCCCGTTGCATCTCGAAGAAAAGCGTAGGGCAACACCTTAGTTGATCGGCGGAATCGGCAGGCCAGCGGCGGTTCACAGGCGGCAGGAGTACTGTGCGGAACTGGTTTTTCGGCGAGGGGAGGACAGATCATGCCGCGTACCGACAACGATTCTTGGGACATCACCGAGAGTGTGGGAGCCACCGCGCTGGGCGTCGCCGCTGCTCGCGCGGCGGAGACTGAAAGCGAAAACCCGATTATCAATGATCCGTTCGCGCGGGTGTTTGTGGATGCCGCGGGGCCCGGGATGTGGACCGTTATGGCGAATCCCGCGCTGGCGGCTCAACTCGCCGACAGTGAGCCGGACGCACGGGCGCGGATGCAGGTGATGGTCGATTTTATGGCGGTGCGTACGGTGTTTTTCGACGAGTTTTTTCTCAACGCCGCGGACGCCGGCGTCCGGCAGGTGGTGATTCTGGCGGCCGGGTTGGATTCGCGCGCATGGCGGCTGCCATGGCCCGCCGGGACCACGGTGTATGAGCTTGACCAGCCTAAAGTGCTGGAATTCAAGTCCACAACCATGCAGCAGCGCGGCGCGCGCCCGGCAGCTAGCCTGGTGAGCATTCCGGTTGACCTGCGCCAGGACTGGCCAAAGGCGTTGCAGCAAAAAGGGTTTGATCCGACGAAACCAACAGCCTGGTCCGCTGAGGGACTGCTCCGCTATTTACCGGCGTCCGCCCAAGACGTGTTGTTTGAGCGAATTCACGCGTTGAGTGCTCAGGGGAGTTGGGTTGCGGCCAATGCGCCGGGAAAGGACTTTTTGAACCCCGAACGTGTGGCGCGCCAACGGGAACAGATGAATCGCCTTCGCACGGCGGCCGCCAGGATGCTCAAAACCGAGGTGCCCAACCTCGAAGAGCTGTGGTATCCGGAGGAACGCACCGATGTTGCTGACTGGCTGACCGACCACGGCTGGGATGCGTCGGTGACGACCCTGGAGGAGATGCTGGCTCGCTACCGTCGCGGCGTTAGTGACGAAAATTTAATACCACCAACAGTTTTAGTTTCTGCTCACCGGTCATCAGGCTAACCGGGCAGCACGGACTTGTGCGCTTATCTCGCCGGCCGAAAGAATTTCCATATCGTTGTGACGTCTCGGGCAGACGGGTTGCACACCGGGAGAGGGATGAAAGATGCCGAGCACCGATGACGCGGCCCGCGATATCACCGAGGGTGTAGGCGCGACCGCGCTGGGTATTGCCGCCGCTCGTGCCGCAGAGACCGTCAGCGATAACCCCATCATTCACGATCCGTTCGCGCAGGTATTTGTCGATGCTGCGGGCATGGGGATGTGGACGGTGACCGCAAATCCCGTGCTGTCGGCGGCATTCATCGCCCGCGAGCCGGGTCTGCGGGCCATGGTGCGGGCTCTGATCGACTTCACGGCAGTTCGCACAGCGTTTTTCGATGAGTTCTTCTCAGGCGCCGCGCAGAGCGGGATTCGGCAGATAGTGATTTTGGGAGCGGGTTTGGACGCACGCGCGTGGCGGCTCCCATGGCCCGACGGGACCACCGTCTATGAGTTGGATCAGCCGACGGTGTTGGAATTCAAGTCGGCCACGTTGCAGCAGCAGGGAATACTCCCGGCGTCACACCAGGTCAACGTGCCGACAGATCTGCGGGCAGATTGGCCAACAGCGCTGCAGGAAGCGGGATTTGATGTATCGGAGCCAACTGCCTGGTCAGCTGAGGGATTACTTCATTACTTGCCGGCGGAGGCCCACGATCGGTTGTTTCAGCGGGTACATGCGCTCAGCTCCGGGAACAGTTGGTTCGCCGTGAACGCCCCGAGTAAGCGGCGGGGGACTGTGGCCCCCGGGTCCCCGCAAACCGAGCCAGCAGACCTCGAACACCTATGGTATGCCGGTGACGTCACCGATTGGCTGCATCAAAACGGGTGGGCCACGTCGGCAGTGACCCTCGGGGACCTCCTGGCTCGTTATGGCCGTGTCATCCCCGATGGGGACGTCATGCCAACCGTTTTCATCTCCGCGCGGCGCCTGACCGCGGTGGACCGGTCCTGGGTGGGGCAGGCGCAGCGGCCGATCCGCTGACCAAAGATCGGTAACGCGATGTGATCATGCTGTGGGTGGAGCCTGAGAGTGGCAAACTAGCACTCGTTCGGCATCCAATGTCGCGGTTTTTCACCACGGGGGCATCCCGTGGTATTGGTGCGGGCCGGCCGATTGGGGGAGATTAGCAGGACCGCACTGGTCGAGCTGATCCAAGACGTGTGGCTGGCCCGCGCTTCGAAAAAGAAAGCCGTGGCATGGCTTGCTTCACATCAGTAGTATTTGGAGGGTCGGCGCTCAGATGGTGAGAAATTCGCCGACCGGGTATTGCAGTTTGCCCCGGGAATTGTCGGCACGATGGAGGTCACCATGCGGTACCGGGCGCGGGGCAGCGGAATCGTCGGTGTGATTGTTCTGGTGTGGCTACTCATTGGTGTGCTGGCAACGTGGCAGCGCGACTACTTCCAGGGCGGTAATGTCAGCTGCGCGACAGCGGGGAGCATTGCACTGACGGTGATCGCAGGCCCGTTAAATTACGCGGGAGTAAATCCCAAGGTGAGTTGTCATTTGCCCCAACCAAGTTCGATGGGGGCGGGCATGGAACATCAGATTGAAATGGAGCCTTTATGATCGCCCTCGGAGTGATTTTGCTGATTCTCGGGTATGTGTTCGGCATCCATGTGCTGTGGGTACTGGGTGTGATCCTGCTGGTGGTCGGTGCGGTGTTTTGGCTTTTGGGTATGGCCGGTCGCCCGGTCGCCGGCAGACGCTATTGGTTCTGATCAGCCTTGCCGCACACCAACCCGATTCGACGCGGGCAATGCCCCCTATTTTCACAGGGCGCGCATAGAATCGGCACAGCGTAGCCCTATTCACAGGCGGATACTGAAAGCCGTGGCCCAGTCACCCAGCGCAGTTGACCGTGTCGTCATGTCCCGCGCGGACGGCAATCCGATCAGTGTGCTGGTTGTCGACGACGAGGCGGTCCTTGCCGAGATGGTGTCGATGGCGCTGCGCTACGAAGGCTGGACCATCGCTACCGCCGGCGACGGGGCGTCGGCGATTGCGGCCGCCCGGGCGCAGCGCCCCGATGTGGTGGTTCTCGACGTGATGCTGCCCGATATGAGCGGTCTGGATGTGCTGCGCAAACTGCGTGACGATAGTCCCGCGCTGCCGGTACTGTTGCTGACTGCCAAGGACGCGGTGGAGGACCGCATCGCGGGGCTGACAGCCGGTGGCGACGACTACGTCACCAAGCCGTTCAGTATCGAAGAGGTGGTGCTGCGGCTACGGGCATTGCTGCGGCGCACCGGAGTGGCCACCCGCGACAGCGGCGCCCAGCTGGTCGTTGGGGACCTGGTGCTCGACGAGGACAGCCACGAGGTCACTCGGGCCGGGGAGCCGATCGCGTTGACGTCCACCGAATTCGAACTGCTGCGGTTCATGATGCGCAACGCCAAGCGGGTGCTGAGCAAGGCGCAGATCCTCGACCGCGTCTGGAATTATGACTTCGGCGGCCGGTCCAACATTGTTGAGCTGTATATCTCTTACCTGCGCAAAAAGATCGACAGTGGCCGGGAACCGATGATCCACACCCTGCGCGGCGCCGGTTATGTCCTCAAGCCGGCCCGCTAGGACCAGGCGTCTTTGGTCGCTTCGGCTGCGGTTGCTGGCGGGTCAGGTCGTCGTGCTCGCCGTCGTGTGTATCGGGATCAGTGTGGTGACCGAATTGGCGTTGTACCACCACCTGGTTGCTCAGCTCGACGGGCAACTACGGGGTGCCTCCCACCGGTCTGCGCTGATCTACGGTGAACCACCGCATCCGCCGCGGCGACAAGCGGCGCACCCTTACCTGCGGCCGGGGCCGGGCCCGCGGTTTCTGGACGCACCCGGTCAGCCCGCCGGGATGGTGGCGGCGGTGGTCAGCAACGGCGCCACGGTCGATGCCGGCTATCTGACCGCCAGCGGCTCGCGGGCCGCCTTGACCGGCACCGCCAAGGTCCAGCTGGCGGGGATCGCTGCTGACCGCACGCCCGTGACCCGCGATCTCGACGGCCTGGGGAGGTATCGCTTGGTCGCGGCCTCCACCCGGCGCCCCGGCGACGTCATTGTCACGGGCCTGTCGATGGCCAACGTCGACGCCACCATGATCCGGATGCTGCTGATTTTCGCGACGGTCACGGTGATTGCCCTGCTTGCCGCAACGACTGCCGGCATGGTGATCATCCGTCATGCCCTGGCCCCGCTGCGCCGCGTCGCGCAAACCGCGGGGCAAGTGGTTGACCTGCCGCTGGATCGTGGCGAGGTGGCATTGCCGGTGCGGGTGCCCGAACCCGACACCAACCCCTACACCGAGGTCGGTCAGCTCGGCTCGGCGCTGAACCGCATGCTCGACCACATTGCTGCCGCGTTGTCGACACGGCAAGCCAGCGAGACCCGGGTGCGCCAATTCGTCGCCGACGCCAGCCACGAACTCCGCACGCCGCTGGCCGCGATCCGTGGCTATACCGAACTGGCGCAGCGGATGCGCGGTGACATGCACGCAGTCGCGCACGCGATGAGCCGCGTGCAGTCCGAAACTGAGCGCATGACTCGCCTCGTGGAAGACCTGCTGCTGCTGGCCCGCCTGGACTCCGGCCGGCCGCTGCAACGCGAACCGGTGGATTTGTCCCGGTTAGCTGTCGATGCGGTCAATGACGCCCACGTGGCCGGTCCAGACCACCAATGGCAGCTCGACCTGCCGGATGAGCCGGTGGTCGTCGTCGGCGACGCGGCTCGGCTGCACCAGGTACTCACCAATCTGCTTGCCAACGCCCGAATCCATACCGGGCCGGGAACGGTGGTGACGACGCGGCTCACTACCGAACCGGCGCATATCGTGTTGAAGGTTATCGACAACGGTCCCGGTATCCCACCCGAATTGCAGTCGGAAGTGTTCGAACGCTTCGCCCGCGGCGACACGTCGCGGTCCCGTAAGGGCGGCAGCACCGGGCTCGGTCTGGCGATCGTGTCTGCGGTGATCAAGGCGCACGACGGCACGATCGCGGTCCAGAGCGCACCGGGTCATACCGAGTTCACCGCGCGATTGCCGCGCACCGATCACACTTGGGGACCGCCTGCCCAGTAATGGCACTGCGGTGGCCATGCCGGTTCGCCCGGACATTCGGATACCGTGTGCCACGACGCCGATTCGGAATCGTCGACATCAAGACTCGACACCGGACCGGCGCAGCGGCGTCCGGTCGGTGTTTATCTGCATCGTGGTGACCGGTGCGCGGTCGTCAAGCCACGTCGATGATCACCTTACCGATCGCGCGCCGCTCGGCCACATGACGCAGGGCCGCCGCAGCCTCCGCCAACGGGAAACGTGCACCGATATGGGGCCGGATCTTGCCCTCAGCGAACATCTGCGACAACTCGGCGGTGTCACGTGCCGCGTCGGCGGGGTAATCGCCGGCGAAAGTCCGGATCTCCATGCCGCGAATTGTGATCCCTTTGAGCAGGACGAGGTTCAGCGGGATAGCGGGGATCGTTCCGGCCGCGTAACCGAGCGTCACGAAGGTCCCGCCCCGACCCAAAGCCCGCAGCGCCGGTTCCGAATAGCGTCCGCCGACCGGATCGACGATCACCCGCGCGTTGCCGTCGGTGAGCTCACGGATGCGCAATTTGAGATCCTCGCGGTCGTAGTCGATCGTGGCTTCCGCGCCCCGCCGGCGGCACACCTCGAGCTTCTCGGGACTCGATGCCGCGGCCAGCACCCGGGTGTTCAACGCGACCGCCAGGTCGACCGCAGCCAGGCCCACGCCGCCCCCGGCGCCCAGGATGACCACCCAATCCCGTTCTTTCACTTGGGCTATCGAACGCAGTGCGTGGTAGGCGGTGCGATAGGTGACACCAAACGCTGCGGCCTCGGCGAAGTCAATGCCGTCGGGTATCGGCGCCGCCGACGCCGAATGCAGCACTGCCATCTCAGCAAAGGCACCGGTCATCACCGATCCGAAGACCCGCGCACCGGGCCCGAAGGCGGTGCCCTCGCCCGTTGCCACCACCTCGCCGGCGAACTCGCTGCCCGGTGTGAAGGGCGTCGGTATCCGGACCTGGTATTTGCCGGCGATCAGCAGCACGTCGGGAAAATTCACCGCCGCCGAGTGCACCCGCACCAGCAGCTCACCGGGCGCCGGGACCGGGGCGGAGATCTCGTCGACTACCAGGTCCTCCGGCGGACCATATGATCGGCATATAACCGCGCGCATTAACGGCCCGTCTTTCGGGTCACGCCCAGCCCGCGCAGGCAGAATCGCACCAGGTGCTCGACATCATCGCGTCCGGGCCGGTCGGTAGACCCGATATAGCGGCGCATGGTTGCGGCCGTAGCCAAGAACACCGCATCGGCGTCCCGTTCAGGGTCGTCGCTCCCCAGCGCGGCGATCGGCTGGGTCAGCAGATCGCGCAGCGGCCGCATGATCTCTTCGTCGGCTTTGCCGGCTGTCGACATCTGCCCGACCGCCGCTCGGGTCATGCTGAGCAGGTGGGGGTCGGTGACCTGCGCCAGCGTGCCTTCGATCCAGCGCGCGATCTTATCCTCCGGCCGGGATTGCTTGGCCATCTGGTGCTGCAAATAGGACACCACAATTCCCACCCCACGTTCCAGGACAGCCAGGATCAGATCGTCCTTGCCGGCGAAATAGCGGTAGAACGCCTTGTTGGAGGAGCCGGCCTCGGCAACGATGTCGCTGACCCGGGGTGGCTCAGGTGCGACCCGCTCCATTACCCGGACGGCGGCCGCCAGGATGCGTTCGACTTCCTCGGTGGCCTCACGCTGACGATCGTCGAGTGCGCGCTCGACAGCTGCAGCGACCCTGCTGCTCATGGCGAATCAGGAAGTGCCGGAACGCGGTCGACAAGATCGCCGTATTTGGCTCGGGCTGCTGCCCGGCGGTTCTCCAACATTTCGCTGGGCCACTCGGGGTCTTCGGCCTGGTAGTCCTTCAACAGCAGCCGTGCCAGGTTGACCTTGTGCGCCTCGGTGGGTCCGTCGGCGAGCCCGAGTGCAACCCCGCCCAGCAGTGCGGTGGTCAACGGCAGCTGATCGGTGAGTCCCAGCGCGCCGTGCACCTGGATGGCGCGCAGCCCAATCGATTTGAGCACCTGGGACGCCAAAATCTTGCAGGCCGCGATCTCGGCGCGCGCCGCGTGCTCACCGACAGTATCGATCAGCCAGGCAGCGTGCAGCACCGCCAGCCGGAACGGCATCAAATCGGTGTAGGAGTCGGCGATAAACTGCTGCACCAATTGCTTATCAGCTAGCGAACTTCCCTGGGTGAAACGGCTTTTCGCGCGACGGGCCATCATGTCGATCGCCCGTTGCGCCATCCCGATGGAGCGCATCGCGTGATGCAGCCGGCCACCGGCCAGCCGGGTCTGCAGGATCATGAAGCCCTGGCCGGGCTCGCCGAGCAACGCATCCGACGGGACCCGCACGCCGTCATAGCGCACCAGGGAATGCCCCGGTTCGTGCGGGTGTGCACCGACCAGATGATGGGTGGCTTCAATCACCAGACCCGGGGTGCCCGCCGGAACCAGGAACGTCGACGCCCCGCGATGGACCGGCACATCGGGGTCGGTGATCGCGACGACGATGAAAAACGAAGCGACAGAGGCATTGGAGGAAAAGTACTTCCGGCCGGTGATCACCCAGTCTGAGCCGTCGCGCACCGCCCGGGTGGTGAACACCCGCGGATCGGCCCCGCCCTGCGGTTCGGTCATCGAGAAACACGAAAAAATCTCCCCGGACAGCAGCCCCGCCAGGTAGCGATCCTTTTGCTCCTGGGTGCCGAAGCGGGCGAGGATCTCCGCGTTGCCGGTGTCGGGCGCTTGGGTTCCGAACACGATTGGCGCCCAGGGGCTGCGGCCCAGTATCTCGTTGATCAGCGTGAGCTTGACGGCACCAAAACCCTGCCCGCCGAGCTCCGGGCCCAGATGCGGGGCCCACAGCCCTTGGTCGCGAACTTGCTGTTTGAGCGGATCGACGATTTTGCGGCGCTCGTCGTTGAGCGGCAGGAATTCGCAGCCGGGGAAGAGCACCTCCAGCGGCTCTACCTCCTCGCGGACGAACTCGCGGATCCAGTCCAGCTTCTTCTCGAATTCCGGTTCAGTGGAAAAATCCCATGCCATCTGCCGTACCCCTCTCAGATCGGTTGGCGGCGACCCGCTGCGCCCGGCTGCGCCGCTGTGTGACCGCCGCTAGGGAATCCCGCCGTCCGCCCGCACAATCGCGCCCGTGGTGAAGCTCGACGCGTCGGAGGCGAGAAACAATGCAGCGCCAACGATTTCGGGTGGATCGCCGGCTCGTTGCAGTGAGAGATGGGCGAATGGGTTCTGCGTTGCCTGCTCTAAATTCCAGGCCTTGCTGATGTCGGTGAGAAACGGGCCGGCCATCAGCGTGTTGACCCGCACGGTCGGCCCAAATGCCCGAGCGAAGCCCTCCGTCATCGCGTTGAGCCCAGCCTTGGCCGCGGCGTAGGGGATGATGTCGGCCCCCGGCCGCAGTGACCCGGTCGAACTCACGTTGATAATGGAGCCCCGGCCGGCAGCGACCATGCGCTCACCCACCAGCGCCGACAACCGAAACGGGCCCTTGAGGTTGAGGTTGACCACCGCGTCGAACAGCTTTTCGGTGACATCGGTCAGCTTGTCGTAAATCGGCGACATCCCGGCGTTGTTGATCAACACGTCGACCTTGCCGAACCGCTCATAGACCGCGTCGACCAGTCCGTCGAGTTCATCCCACCGTCCAACATGCACCGCATAGGGCATCGCGCTACGCCCGGTTTCGGCCTCGATCTCCCGCGCCGTGGTTATGCAGTTGTCCATCTTGCGGCTGGCGATCACCACGTCGGCCCCGCATCGCGCAGCGGCGAACGCCATCTCCCGCCCAAGCCCCCGGCTGCCGCCAGTGACCAGGACGACCCGATCAGTGAGATCGAAAAGCTGGTCCGCATAACCCATCTCAGCGTCCCGCCGTGGGCCTGCCAGACGGCAGAACCTGAGCCAGTTCCGCCGCTGTCGCGATCAACTGCAGGATCATCGGTCCAAACGCCTCGGTGATCTTCGGATCGACGTTCGCTTTGTCGGGACCGGCACGGACCGCGGCGGCATAGGTCTTCTCCAGCACGATGCCCAATTTCCAGTTGGCCAGTACCAGGTAGTAGTCGATGTTCTCGGTGGAAAGCCCACTGACTTTCTCATAATGGGCGAGTAATTCGCTGCGGGTAGGCATGCCGGTCAGGTCGAGGTAGAAGCCGTCCGACCGGGGATGCTCGCCGTCATAACCCAGCAAGCACCACGCCAGGTCCAGCAGCGGATCACCAACGGTCGTCATCTCCCAGTCGACGATCGCGGCCAGCTTCGCCGGCGCGCCGTGGGCAAACATCACGTTGGCGAACTGATAGTCGCCGTGCATGATGCCCGGGGTGTAATGGTTGGGCCGGTTGCGGCGCAGCCAGTCAGCGGCCACATCAAGTCCGGGAAGCTCGCGCACCCGGTAGGTATCCAGAAAAGCCAGCCAGCGATCAACCTGTCGCTCGTGAAATCCGTCGGGACGGCCGAATCCCTCCAAACCTTGCGCACGCCAGTCCACCCGGCCCAGCTTGGCGGCCCCCTCGACGAGCTGAAACGCCAGCCCGCGTCGCGCCGCCAAGTCAGTATCGAAGGGCGCCGGCCAGCCACCGTCCATCGGGCTCCACCCCTCGATCGCCTGCATCACGTAAAACGGCATGCCGAGCAGATCGCCGGCATCGTCGGCGGCGATCAGCTCGGCATGGGGCACATCGGTGCCGGACAGCGCCCGCACCAGCCGGATCTCGCGCAGCAGCCCGTCAATGCGGGCCTTGTCCGCCCGCGGACCGGGCATCCGCAGTACCATGCGCTCGCCGCCGCGCCGAATCAGATACAGGGCGTTCTGCGAACCGCCGCCCAGCTGCTGCAGGACGGCTTTCTCGCCATGACCGGGAGCGTTGTTCTCGTCGAGCCAACGACTCAACGCACCCGAGTCGAGCCGAGCTTCGCCTCTCGACACCACCATACGAACACCTCACTCTCCGCCGGGAGAATAGCATTCTCTCCGCGCGGTGCCGGACCGAATGACAGTGCCGGGTAGTTCCGGCGAGCGTTAACCCGCGCATGGTGGGCCGGGCGCGACGGTGTCGACCGGTTGCGAACCCACCGCATGGAGGAGCCGCTTGAACTCCCGGCGCTCGGTGGGCGTGAGGTGGGCCAGTAGTCGCTCGTCGGCAATGTGCACGGCCTCCTCGGCGCGTTTCAGCAGCGCCCGGCCCTTTCGGGTAAGCCGGGCGGGCAGTGCCCGGCCAGACGGGACCGTCGCCGGTCGTGTGACCGCGCCCATGTCTTGCAGGCCGCGCAGCACCAGGTTCATCGCTTGTGGTGACACGTTGGTGTTTCGGGCCAGCTCCGCACTGGATTGCCCGGGAAATGCAGACAGAATTCGCAGGCACACGAATTCCGGTAAGCCGAGTCCGAGCGGTCCCAGTTCCTTCATCACCTGGGGCCGCAGCACTGTCATGACGCGATAGAGCAGGTAGCCCAACGGCTGATCCTCGTATTCCGACATGTCAAACATCTTGACACATATCAAGTATATTGATATCAATGACCCATGACTGTCGCCTTTGGATTCGAATTTGATGAGGTCTACCGCGGTGAATCCACCCGAATCGGACACGGCGTGCGTCCGCCCTGGAGCCTTGGTGAACCCCAGCCGGAGCTGGCGGCGTTGATCGAGGCCGGCAAGTTTCACGGCGACGTGCTCGATGTCGGCTGCGGGGAAGCCGCGATTTCGCTGTATCTCGCTGAACGCGGATACACCACGGTCGGGCTGGACTCCTCGCCGACCGCTATCGATTTGGCCCGCCGTGAGGCGGAAAAGCGCGGACTGGCCAACGCCAGCTTCGAGGTGGCCGACATCAGCTCGTTCACCGGATACGACGGGCGGTTCGGCACCATCGTCGACAGCACCCTGTTCCATTCCATCCCCGTTGAGGCCAGGGAGGGATACCAACAATCGATTGTCCGAGCTGCGGAACCGGGAGCGTCCTACTTTGTGCTGGTTTTCGACAAGGCCGCGATCCCACAGGGGCCGCCGTTTGCGGTGACCGAAGAAGAACTGCGACAGGTGGTCTCGAAGTACTGGGTGATCGACGAGATCAAGCCCGCCCGCATCTATGCCAATTGGCCCGAAGGCTACACCGAGGTGCCGGGTGCCCCGCGCATGAAGATCGAAGCCGCACCCAACGGCCGCAAGTCCGTTGCGGCCTGGCTGTTGTCGGCACATTTGGGTTGACATCGATCGATGTATACCAATCAGTTAGATCAACTACATTGACTGATATCAACAAACTTGATTAGGCTGGGTGTGGCGACCGCGGGGCGATCGCCATCACAGGAAGGAAGGCAGACATGGTTTATGGTGGATTTCCCGGCGGGCCGGGTTTTGGCTTCGGTTATGGCGGGCCGGGTTTTGGCGGGCTCGGTTTTGGCGGGCCGGGTTTTGGCTTCGGTTTTGGTAAGCGCGGTTTCGGGCGGCCGCGCTTTCTCAAGCGGGCAGCGCTGGGCACGCTGGCACTGCTGCTGGACGGCCCGGCTGACGCTGCGCAGATTGTGCAACGAGTCTCCGAGGCGACCGACGGCGCGTTCACTCCGCCCCAGCACATCGTGGAGCTGACGATCGGACTGCTCGCCGGCCGGGGCTTGGTGACCGTCGACAACGGCGTGGCCAGCCTGACCGAGTTCGGCAACAACATGTTGGCGTGGCGGGGGATCAGCAGCGAGACCGCACACGCGTTTCTGGGTCAGGCCGCACAGTTCGGCGATGTCATCAAGATCCGCTGGGGGCTCGTCGAGCTCGCCGGACTGGCGCGAAAGATCGCCTGGACTGGCACCGATGAACAGAAAGCAAAGCTCGCCGATGCCAGAACCAAGGTCTTGGCTGCGATTACCGAAGCCACAACGTCGCTGCACAGCGCGCTCGCCGAGAGCTGAGATCGTCGACGACCAGCGCGGTCGGGTGCTTCACCCGGCCGCGCTGACAATTGGCCGGTTCTGCGGGATATCTCGAGGGACGAATTCTGTTCGCGCACTGGGGTGGGTATGCCTGTTGCCGAGTGATCTGGGAACCTACACAGATCGACCCGACCACAGGAATGGCGACATGCAACTGCTTCTGGTGCGGCACGCGTTGCCGCTTCGCAGCGAACACGGCCAGGGTTCAGATCCCGCTTTGTCCGGCGAAGGATTACAGCAGGCCGCCCGATTGCCTGAAGCGCTGGCCAGGTTCCCCATTTCCCGAATTGTGAGCAGTCCCCAGCGGCGTGCGGTCCAGACCGCAGAACCCGTCGCAGCCGAATGTGGCCTGCCTGTTGAGGTCGATGAACGGCTCGCCGAATACGACCGTGGCCTGCCCATGTATATCCCTCTTGAGCACATCCGTGCTGAGTACCCGCAGGAGTGGGCCCGGCTGGCTGAGGGGCGCCTGCCCGGCTCGGTCGACGAGGATGCGTTCCGGGCGCGAGTTCGTGCGGCCGTTGACTCCGTCGTCACCGCGGCCGATCACGAGGACACCGTGGCGGTGTTCAGCCATGGTGGGGTGATTAATGTGGTGCTGCACGAAATTCTGGGAACCAAAAGGCTGCTGTCATTTCCCATCGACTATGTATCGGTGACGCGTCTGCTGTTCTCTCGTACCGGTCAGGCCACCGTGGTCACGGTTAACTGCACCGAACACGTGTGGGACCTCCTGCCGCGAAACCGCCGCTAGCTGGGCGCCATGGCGACACCGGCGTGCGCCCACACCTGCATGACTACCGTCGGGCCGCGGTGTTCTTCTTCGCGGCCCGGCGCAGTTGATAGATCCGTGCGGTACCGGCGAGCACAGTGATCAGTCCGCCGCCCACGGCCGCCAACAGGATGGCCACTCCCAGTGGCAGGCTCCAGCGCCAGCCCAGAAACGTAAATTGTGCCGACGCGGTGTTCTGGGTGATGAATATCAGCAGCACGATGAGGATCAGAAACCCCATGGCGAGCGCCGACCATACGGCGCCGGCGCGGGTGAACGGGACCGCTGCGCCCCGGGTCGCGTCCGTGTCGTGCTTCGCGGCCGATGCTGTCGTGCGAGGCGGCTGATCGGGCGAGGCAGGGGGATTGCTGCTCATAACGTCATCCTTGCTCGTTCTCGCGCGGAAAGAAACCACACGGCACCTGATCCTGCCGCACCGCCTCGCGAACCACGGCGTCCCGCTCAATCCACACCGCCCCGGCGGCGGGCACCAGCCACGCGCGCGTGCCGCCGGATTTGCACAGACCCCGTGTGCCCGCGATCGCCCGCCGCGCTCACCGCCACCGACGCCGCTGATCATGCCCTCGTCACCACGGGACGAAAGCCGGCGGAGCCGGTCGCCTACGGTATACGCGTGAACCCAGCCCAGTGTGATGCGGCGCGGAGCGTCTGGCCCGCCATCCTGACCTGGCGTGCGCACGACATCTCACGCATGGAATCAGTGCGGGTGCAGGTGTCCGGCAAGCGAATCAAGGCGAACGGGCAGATCGTGGCGGCCGCTGCGGAAACGAATCCGGCGTTTCACGCCTACTACGACCTGCAGACAGACGAGACGGGTGCCACGAAGCGAATCGGGCTGACCGTCACGCTGGCCGAACGAGAGCGCCAGCTTTCCATTGCCCGCGACGAGGAGAACATGTGGCTGGTGACTGACCATCGCGGGGAGTCGCGGGCAGGCTACAACGGCGCCCTCGACGTCGACGTGGTCTTTAGCCCGTTTTTCAACGCGTTGGCGATCCGCCGCACCGGTCTGCACCAGCGGCCGGACTCCATCACGTTGCCGATGGTTTATGTGAGCCTGCCTGACATGTCCGTGCGCGCGGCCACCGTCAGCTACAGCAACGCGGACTCCCGAAGTCTCGAGCAAATCGAGGTGAAGTCGCCGGTCGCCGACACCACTCTCAACATCGACGCTGACGGGTTCATCGTCGACTATCCAGGCTTGGCAGAGCGGATCTGATCACCCCGCCGGCCCGGCCTGCGGCAGCCAGTTCTTCGCGCCAGCTTTCTGCTCCGATGACGACGGTGACGATCTCGGTGCGCGGGAAACTGTCATAGCGCGTACGCGCCGCATGTCCGGCGTCGATAAGCTCGGCGAGCGAATCGTTGCGGGCCAGCGCATCCCTGGCGCGCCCGAGCAGCCCGATGACCCGGTCGATCGCCGGCACCAGATGCTCGGAGTTGCCTTCGCACATCGCGCGCACCAGATCGGGCGGACTTCCCGCAACCCGGGTTGCATCACGGAATGAGCCAGCGGCCAGCGCGAAGGCCAACGGAACATCCGCGGCGGTGAGAGCGAGCGCCTCGGCGAGCAAGTGCGGCAGATGCGAGATGGCTGCAGCAGCGGCGTCGTGTTCGTCGGATCTGGCTGGCACCACCATAGCCCCGCAGTCCAGCGCCAACGCCATCACCATCGACCACACTGCGGGGTCCACATGATCGTCGACGCTGATCACCCAGGGGGCTCCGTTGAAGAGCCGGGCATGCCCGGCCGACCATCCGGAGTGCGCGGTGCCGGTCATTGGGTGGCCGCCGACAAACCGCGCCTGCAGCCCCGCCGCGATGACCTCGTCGAGGACCGGCTTCTTGATGCTGGTGACGTCGGTCAGTGGGCAGTTCGGAGCCGATGCCCGGATGTGCGCGAGCATGGCCGGCACCGCCGGCATCGGAACGGCGAGCACGATCAGGGCGTCGGCCTGGGCGGCTCGGGTCAGCGCCTCGCTGATTTCGGTGGTGGCGTCAAAGCCCTCGGATCGGGCAGCCGCCACCCCCTCCACCGAGCGGTTATAACCGAACACCTCACGGCCCGCCGCTCGGGCTGCCCGCATGATCGAACCACCGATCAGACCCAGCCCGAGCACGCACACCGGTGTCTCGAGAACACTCCTAGCCACAGTCCAAGGTTGGCACATTCCGCCAATGGGCCGGCGCGTGATGATCTCGCGGGCCCACGCTCGATCGGCTGGTCAAGGGGCTGCACACCGACTAGCGTTGCGCGCATGGGAGCACAGCGCGCCTCCTCGCAGGCGGATACGCCCGACGGTTTCGGTGTTGCCGTCGTGCGCGAAGAGGGGAAATGGCGCTGTTATCCGATGGGCTCCAAGGCGTTGACGAGTTTAACGGCAGCCGAGACGGAGCTGCGGGAGTTACGCAGCGCAGGAGCTGTTTTCGGGCTGCTCGACATCGATGACGAGTTCTTCGTGATCGTGCGTCCCGGGCCATCGGGAACGCGGCTGCTGCTGTCGGATGCCACCGCGGCGCTGGACTACGATATCGCCGCGGAGGTTCTGGAGAACCTGGACGCTGACATCGACCCCGAAGATCTCGAAGACGCGGAGCCCTTCGAGGAAGGGGATCTGGGGTTGCTGGCTGATATCGGGCTGCCCGAAGCGGTGCTGGGCGTCATCCTCGACGAGACTGACCTGTACGCCGACGAGCAACTGGGCCGCATCGCACGTGAGATGGGCTTTGCCGACGAACTGGCGGCGGTGCTCGAGCGCCTCGGTCGGTGATCGCCGACGAAGACCTCATCCGTACTGCTCTGGCGGTCGCCGCTACCGCTGGTCCGCGCGATGTGCCGGTGGGTGCGGTAATCGTCGCCGCCGATGGAACCGAGCTGGCCCGTGCGGTCAACGCCCGCGAGGCACTCGGCGATCCCACCGCGCACGCTGAGATTCTGGCGATCCGCGCAGCCGCGAAGGTGCTCGGCGGCGGCTGGCGGCTGGGCAATGCCACGCTGGCGGTCACCGTCGAGCCGTGCACGATGTGCGCCGGCGCGCTGGTGCTGGCCCGCATCGAGCGCCTGGTGTTCGGCGCCTGGGAACCCAAGACCGGAGCGGTCGGTTCGCTGTGGGATGTGGTGCGGGATCGTCGGCTCAACCACCGTCCGCAGGTGCGGGGCGGCGTCTTGGCCGACGAGTGCGCCGCGCTGCTGCACGACTTCTTTGCCCGCCAGCGATTGGGGTGAGTGGAGCCCGGTTCGGTAAGCTGCTCGGCGGTGGTGTGTCCGAGCGGCCGAAGGAGCACGCCTCGAAAGCGTGTGACGGGTAACCCCCGTCCGAGGGTTCAAATCCCTCCGCCACCGCCATGAGATGATCGCTTTGTCGGTGACCGATACGTTCGAGGCTTGGGTGTCCTTGACATCGGAGCTGATCCGGCTCTACGGCGATTACCTGTACCGCGAATACGCCGATCCGGACAGCGGCGACATGGTGGTCAACCTGGGGGTCCGTTCGGAGAGCCGTGGACCTACGCCACGGTCTACGACCTCATCCGCCGCGTGCTTCAGCGCACCGGCACCGACTTCGATCCGCACTGGCTGCGGTCGTCGGTGACCACCACGCTACTTCGCCACGGGACGCGCCTGCATACCGGCCTCCCGGGAAAGTGCTGGCGCAGATATACGGGACGCAGCAGATCGCCCCGCCACTGCGTCTGCCACAACCACAAGTCCCATCCCGGCGCGGCACAGCGGTGCACCACGAAGGCGGAGCCGTGGCCCACTCACTCGATCCACGCCGAAATCAGGTGGCACCTGGCGCACAGCGCGTTTGCCGCCCCTGACTGGAACTAACCGACGCCCGGATGAGATCCGCCGTCTGTCGGAGGCCCCAGGACCACCGCTCGTCGAAAAACGTCCGTCTATGTCACCAACGTGGCGTGAAATCAACACAAAAGTATTGACACACGCGCAGACAGCAGAGAGGCTTAACGTGTTCTCAGTCAAAGCTTAGGTTGACTGGGCTTCGGTCACAGCACGAAAGGTGGGGTAGGTCATGGCTGGAGGTCCGCGGAGTCGGCGGCAGCGGCGTCGGGCGGGTGGGGATGCTCGTCGGCGGCGGGTGGTGGTGCGCGGTTTTGGTGTGGGTGCGGCGGCTGCGGGGTTGGTGGTGGCCGCGGGTGCTACCGCGCCGGGGGCGCGGGCCGACATTTTAGATGTGATCATCGATCCCATTATTGATCCGATGATGAGCGCGCTGAGTGCGGGGATGAGTGATCTGGGTGGGGCCGCCGCGGCGCTGGGTGTCGGGGGGCTGGCTGATGTGGGGTCGGCCACGTCGGTGTCGGCTGATCCGCTGGGCGGAGTGGATGCGGCGCTGGTAGGGGTGGTGCAAGACCTCAACAGTGTGGTGAACGGGGTGGCCCAGGATTGGATCACCAGCCCGATCGGGGGGCCTGTTGATAAGGTGATCAACGCCCCGTTTGTGTTGGTGTTTGGCCGGGATTTGATTGGTAACGGGATCAATGATTTCACCGGGACTAATGATTCGCTGTTGGGTAGCTCGGGGTTGTTCGGCAATCTGGGGGATGGCGGGTTTTTGATCGGTAACGGGACCAGGGCCACGGGTGGCCATTGATGGGGTGCCGGGGGATCGGTGATGGGGGTGGGGATGGGGTGCTGGTGGGGCACCGGTGGGTTGCTGCTGGGCAATGGTGGTGAGGGGTGGGGGGACGCTGTCACCGCGGGTGAGGCCGGCGGGGCCGGTGGTGCGGGTGGTTCGGCGGTGTTGTTCGGTAACGGCGGCGCCGGTGGCGCCGGTGGGGCCGGAGCGGCCGGGGCGACCGGCACCACGGGCACAACCGGCACGGAGGGCGCGGCCGGTGTGTTGGGCACCAATGACGGTGCGGGCGGCGCCGGTGGGACCGGCGGTGACGGCGGGGTCGGTGGCGCCGGTGGCGCCGGTGGGGCCGGTGGCGCCGGCGGGGCTGCGGGCTCGTTTATCGGTGATGGCGGTGCCGGTGGCGCCGGTGGGGCCGGTGGTGATGGCGGTGCCGGTGGTGTCGGTGGCACCGGTGGTGCCGGCGGGGCCGGGGCTGCCGGCACCAGCTCGGCTGCTGCGGGTAACGGCGGCACCGGTGGTGGCGCCGGTGATGGTGGCACCGGTGGTGTCGGTGGGGCCGGTGGTGCCGGCGGCGATGGTGGTGTCGGCGGCATCTTTGGTTACACCGGGGCCGGTGGTGACGGTGGCGCCGGCGGGACCGGCGGTATCGGCGGTGACGGTGGTGTCGGTGGCACCGGTGGAGTCGGTGGCGCCAACTCGCTGCTGGTGTCTGGTACCGGCGGGACCGGTGGTGATGGCGGCGCCGGTGGTAACGCCGGGGCCGGTGGCGCCGGTGGTGAAGGCGGGGCCGCGGGCACCGGGAGCGTTAATGGCACGGCCGGGACCAACGGCGCCAGCGGTATCGAAGGGAACGGCGGTATGGGTGGCACCGGTGGGGCCGGTGGCACCAATGGTGCGGCGGGTGTGAGCGGTGCGCTTGGCTCCGGCGGCACCGGCGGTAACGGTGGTACCGGTGGTGAGGGTTATGTCGGCGGCACCGGCGGTACCGGTGGGGCCGGTGGCGCGAACTCGGCCACGCTTGCCACCGGAGGCACCGGCGGTAACGGTGGTACCGGTGGGGCCGGCACCGAGACCGCGGGTACCGGTGGTACCGGTGGCGCCGGTGGTGCCACTAGCGCTGACGCCACCACCGGTGGGACCGGCGGTGACGGCGGTACGGGTGCGGCCGGTGCGGCTGGTCAGGTCGGCGGCGCCGGTGGTACCGGCGGGGCCGGCGGTGACGCGACAGGCACCGCTGGTATCGGCGGTAACGGTGGCACCGGCGGCACCGGCGGTGTCGGTGGGACCGGCACCACGCTCGGCGCCGATGGTGGCGCGGGCGGTCAAGGTGGTATGGGTGGCACCGGTACCGCAACCGGCGGCACCGGTGGTACGGGCGGTACCGGCGGGGCTGGTGGTAACGCCACCGAGTCCAGCGGTATCGGCGGCACCGGCGGCACGGGTGGCACCGGGGGCACCGGAGGAACCGGTGACGGTGTGGCCGGGACGGCCGGCTCGGCTGGTCAGCCCGGTGTGACACCCACCGACGCCACCGGCGGGGCCGGTGGGGCCGGCGGCGCCGGCGGGGCCGGCGGCAGCTAGCCCGGCTGCGCCGGAAGCCTAGGCCGCTGCTTTCGGTGGTCACTTCGTTGGGGCCTCTCCCGCTTTGGCGGGAGAGGCCCCAAACCATGAGTGCCGGGACGTGAGACATGCCGCGGATCGGTTCCGTCGGCTCGGTGTTGCCGCTGCCGGCGAATTCCCGTCGCCCCACACGAAGCCGGTTACGACATCAACCGACCTGGGCGACCGGAGCAGCGGCTGCCGTGACATTTCCGATGGGCCGCTCGGGCAACGGTCTTCCGATCCATCCTGATACCGACAACGCCACCTGCAAGCCGCCAGCGTGCCAGTGAGCGAACAATTCGACCGGGCCGAGCATCGCGCTACGTCTTTTCGGTATCAGCATGTTTGCATCCGTCAGCCAACGGATGCAGGGCAACCTTCCAGCGCGGTTCACACCGGGCAGATATACCGTCCAGGGCGGGCAATGACGTGACGGTCGGGGTGGGGGAATTCCGTGACTGACAGCGCCCACAAATGTGGGGCGATCGCTGACACGACGGGGCGCCCGGACTCGTTTTCCTCTGTCTTTCCTCTGTCGTCGAGACCCCCACACGCGACACCTGTCGAAGAGGGCCGCCGCGTTCTGCGACCGGTGTTGGCGAGGTTGAAAACTCGGCCGGAAGCGACGGTCGAACAGGACGCCACCCGATCTGATGGGATGGGTGATCAGTGTGGAGGCCTGGGCGTTGATCCGGCATCTTCATCGCAGCGAGGGTTTGTCGCAGCGGGCCATTGCCAGGCAGTGGGGCATCGCGCATGGCATGGTGGCCGCGGCCTCAGCCAGTGACGAGCCGCCGACGTGACAGCGGCGGGCCGGTCGATTCGGCGACCAGCGCGGCCGAGCCGCACATTCGAGCATTGGTGGTGGCCTATCCGCAGATGGCGGCGACGGTGATCGCCGAGCGGGTGGGCTGGACGGGTTCCATCTCGTGGCGGGGTGGGTGCGCGCCATTCGACGGGAGTATCTGTCGGCGGAGCCCGTTGATCGGGTTGGCATCCACCGAGATGGGCTGTGCAGCGCGATCTGGGGTGCACGCTGGCGCAAATCCACCCAGCCCTCGGGTGCATCGCACGTCGTTCGCACGTGGCCGCGCAACGATGGTGGGGTCGCCCCCGCCGAAGCGGAGGAGACCCCACCTGCCGACTCCCTGCGGGGGTTAGCTGCCGCCGGTCCCGCCGGCGCCGCCGGCCCCACCGGCCCCGCCGGTGGGGCCGGCGGGTGTCGCACCGTGCGCACCAGGCGAGCCGGCCGTCCCGGCCACACCGTCACCGGTTCCTCCGGTGCCCCCGGTGCCACCCGTGCCGCCGGTGCCGCCGATACCGCTGGACTCGGTGGCGTTACCACCAGCCCCGCCGGTACCGCCCGTACCACCGGTGCCGCCGATACCACCGGTGCCACCCATACCGCCTTGACCGCCCATACCACCATCGGCGCCGTGCGTGGTTCCGGTGCCGCCGACACCGCCGGTGCCGCCGGTGCCGCCGGTGCCGCCGATACTAGCGGTGCCCGTTACGGTTGTGGCGTCACCGCCGGCGCCGCCGGTACCACCGGCGCCGCCGACCTGACCAGCCGCACCGGCAGCACCCGTACCACCGGTGCCGCCGGTCCCGCCGATACCAAGTGATCCGGTTGCCTCACCGCCGGCTCCGCCGGTACCACCACTGCCCGCGGTCACGGTACCAGCACCCCCGGTACCGCCGGCGCCGCCTGTGCCACCGGTGCCGCCGATTGTGGCGTTGGCACCGCCCACCCCCCCGGTGCCGCCGGTGCCACCGACGACACCCTCCCCACCAGCGCCGCCGCTCCCGCCAGTGCCAGCACTGAGTTCACCCACGGTGGCGGCAGCCCCGGTGCCGCCGGTGCCGCCCATACCGCCGTTTCCTGCGGTGCCGCTGGCACCGTTGGCGCCGACGCTGCCATCGTGTGACCCGATCCCGGCAGCCCCGCCTTCACCGCCAGCCCCACCAGCTCCTGCGTTACCGCCGTCACCGCCCTCACCACCGGTACCCGCGGCGGTTCCAGTGCCCCCAGCACCCCCGGTGCCACCCATGCCACCGTCACCGCCCGTGCCGCCGGCGCCACCAGCTCCACCGTCACCACCGGCCCCGGTCTGCCCAAATAACAAACTGGCTCCGCCTGCACCACCAGCGCCGCCATTACCGCCGGCGCCGCCGGCTCCGCCATCACCACCGACACCCCCGCTGCTACCGGTGCCGCCGACCGCGGTGGTGCCACCATCAGCCCCGGCCGCGCCCGGGCCCCCCATACCACCGGTGCCGCCGATACCGCCGGCGCCACCGGCGCCGCCCGCGCCCCCGTTGCCGCCGTCGCCGATCAGAAATCCGCCGATACCGCCGGTGCCGCCGTCTCCGCCGGCGCCGCCGTCACCTCCAATTCCACCGGTGCCGCCAGCGCCGCCTGGAGCGCCCGGTAGGCCGTCAGCGCCGGTCTGACCGGGCACACCCGCTGCTCCAGCCCCGCCAGCTCCGCCAGCGCCCCCGTTGCCTAATAACTCGGCATCCCCGCCTAGGCCCCCGGCCCCGCCGGCGCCACCGTTGACTCCGGCCCCACCAGCACCCCCCTCACCACCATTGCCCAGCAGCCACCCACCGGTGCCCCCCGCACCACCAGCACCCCCATCAACCCCGGCACCGCCGGCGCCCCCATCACCGATCAGCCCGGCCGACCCCCCAATCCCGCCGGCACCCCCATCAACCCCGATCACCCCCGTGGCCCCGGTGCCGCCGTTACCGATCAAAAACCCGCCATCCCCCAGATTGCCGAACAACCCCGAGCTACCCAACAGCGAATCATTAGTCCCGGTGAAATCATTGATCCCGTTACCAATCAAATCCCGGCCAAACACCAACACAAACGGGGTGTTGATCACCTCATCAACCGGCCCCCCGATCGGGCTGGTGATCCAATCCTGGGCCACCCCGTTCACCACGTTGTTGAGGTCTTGCACCACCCCCACCAGCGCCGCATCCACTCCGCCCAGCGGATCAACCGACACCGACGTGGCCGACCCCACATCAGCCAGCCCCCCGACACCCAGCGCCGCGGCGGCCCCACCCAGATCACTCATCCCCGCACTCAGCGCGCTCATCATCGGATCAATAATGGGATCGATGATCACATCCACAATGTCGGCCCGCGCCCCCGGCGCGGTAGCACCCGCGGCCACCACCAACCCCGCAGCCGCCGCACCCACACCAAAACCGCGCACCACCACCCGCCGCCGACGAGCATCCCCACCCGCCTGACGCCGCTGCCGCCGACTCCGCGAACCACCAGCCATGACCTACCCCACCTCCCCTGAGCAGACCAACACGTTGGCCAACCTGAGCATGATTAATGAACACGATAGAGGCTTGGTCATCCTTAAGCTGACGGAACTGCAATTTACTCCAGTGCAGTAGCGTGAGCGATGCTGCGTGTGGGGAAATTGAAAACTTGTGTGGCTGAAACGGTTTGTGGGGAGTGCGGACACTGCTGGTACATGCTCTGAACCGTGATCCCGGGGGTCCGCGATAACCTCTCCCACCATCAGGCGGCCGGGTTGGTGCTGGCCGCTGAGGCACCGCTCACGCGGCTCCGCTGTCGAATCCGAAATCCTGCTTGGAGACAGCTCAGCAGCTCGTGACCACCGGGGTGGAAATACCCGCGGCAACAGATATGCCGGCGACCTTGGGGGCACCGCCTGCGCCAATCTCCCTGCGTCGGGATGCCACTTCATAACCTTCTCGTCCTTTCCCCAGATTGGTGCTCCCCCGCCCACATATCCCGGCTGTAATTGGCTGATGGAATTGATCTCGCCCGTCGACGCGATGTTCCTGCTGTTCGAATCGCGCGAGCACCCAATGCATGCGGGCGGCCTGCAGCTGTTCGAGCCGCCGGAGGGGGCGGACTCGGAGTTCGTCGGCGAGATCTATGACGACATGATCGCCCGCCAGGACGTTCAGCCCGCATTCCGCAAGCGTCCCGCGACGATCTTCGGCGGAATCGCCAACCTGGGCTGGACCTACGACGAGGACATCGACATCGACTACCACGTGCGCCGATCCGCCCTGCCCGCGCCAGGGCGGGTGCGCGATCTGCTGGTGCTGACGTCCCGCCTGCACAGCAGCCTGCTCGACCGCCACCGCCCGCTGTGGGAACTGCATCTGGTCGAGGGGCTCAACGACGGCCGCTTCGCGATCTACACCAAGTTCCACCACGCCCTGATCGACGGTGTGTCGGCGTTGCGGCTGATGCAGCGCGCGCTGTCGGCTGACCCCCGGGACCGCCAGCTGCGAACGGTATGGACTCTGCCGCGGCAGGAGCCGCGTCCGGGCACCTCGTCCCGGTTGCAGTCGCTCATCCGGACGGCGGAAACTGTTGCGGCACTGGGCCCGTCGACACTGCGCCTGACGCGTGCGGCGCTGTGGGAGCAACAGCTGACCCTGCCGTTCGCGGCGCCCCGCACCATGTTCAACGTCAAGATCGGGGGAGCCCGCCGCTGCGCGGCCCAGTCTTGGTCGCTGGACCGGGTCAAAAATGTCAAGCGGGCAGCTGGGGTGACTGTCAACGACGTCGTGCTGGCCATGTGTGCAGGCGCGCTGCGCTACTACCTGGCTGAACACAACGCGCTGCCGGACACACCGTTGATCGCGATGGTCCCGGTCAGCCTGCGTTCCGCGGACGAGTCCGACAGCGGCGGCAACCGGGTGGGAACGCTGCTGTGCAATCTGGGCACCCACACCAGCGACCCCGCGAAACGGCTGGAGACGATCGGCGCGTCAATGCGCCGCAGTAAGACCGTGTTCGCCGAGTTGCCGCGCATCCAGGCGCTGGCAGTGTCGGCGTTTACGATCGCGCCGCTGGGCCTGGCCGCCATTCCCGGGTTCGTCTCCTCGGCGCCACCGCCGTTCAATATCGTTATCTCCAACGTGCCGGGACCGGCTGAGCCGATGTATTGCCGGGGTGCACGGCTGGACGGCAACTACCCGCTGTCCATCGCCCTGGACGGGCAGGCGCTGAACATCACCGTGGTCAACAACGCCGACAACCTCGATTTCGGCCTCGTTGGATGCCGGCGCAGTGTGCCGCACCTGCAGCGGCTACTGGTGCATCTGGAAACGTCGCTGAGCGACCTCGAACGCGCGACCGGGGTGTAGCACCCATGCCCAAACTCAGCGCGGGTGTGCTGGCATATCGGGTCTGCGGCGGCGTCGTCGAAGTGCTCATCGCACATCCGGGCGGCCCGTTCTGGGCGCACAGGGACGACGGCGCGTGGTCGATCCCCAAAGGCGAATACACCCCCGGCGAAGATCCGTGGGTGGCCGCGCAGCGCGAGTTCGCCGAGGAGATCGGACTACCCGTGCCGTGTGGGCCGCACATCGACCTCGGCGCGCTGAAACAACCCGGCGGCAAGGTCGTCACCGTGTTCGCCGTGCCCGCTGATCTCGACATCGCCGACGCGCACAGCAACACCGTCGAACTCGAGTGGCCCACGGGGTCCGGGCGGATGCGACAGTTCCCCGAGGTCGATCGGGTCGGTTGGTTTCCGGTGGCCGTGGCCCGTACCAAGCTGGTCAAGGGCCAGGTGGCTTTCTTGGATCGATTGATGGCGCAGCCAGCTTTGGCGGGCCTGCAGGAAAGCGACTGACCAGGCGGTATCTTCACCCCTATGCAGACATTGCGAACACCTGACCGCTGTTTCATGGACATTCCCCAATTCCCTTATCCGCCAAAGTATTGCGAACTACCAGACGGTGATGGTGGAACGTTGCGGGTGGCGTGGGTCGAGGATGGCCCGGACGACGCCGACCCGATCCTGATGCTGCACGGCGAGCCGTCGTGGTCTTTTTTGTACCGCAAGATGATTCCGATACTGGTCGCCGCCGGGCACCGTGTCGTCTGCCCGGATCTGGTCGGCTTCGGCCGCTCCGACAAACCAACCCGACGAGAGGACCACACCTATGCCCGCCATGTCGAATGGATGCGGGCCGTGGCGTTCGACGTGCTCGAGCTGCACCGGGTGACCCTGGTCGGGCAGGACTGGGGCGGGCTGATCGGGTTGCGGCTGGCCGCTGAGCACCCCGAACGGTTCAGCCGGATCGTCGTCGCCAACACCGGGCTGCCGACCGGCGACCGGCCGATGCCAAAGATCTGGTGGCGATTCCGCGAGACCATCCAGAACCTGCCGACGATCGAGGTCGGGCGGTTCGTGGCGGCGGGGTGCCGACGGCCGATGAGCGATGCGGTGCGCGCCGCCTACGACGCACCCTTCCCCGACGACGCCTACTGCGCCGGACCACGTGCCATGCCGGGTCTGGTGCCGACCTCACCCGACGATCCGGCCGCAGCCGCGAACCGCGCAGCGTGGGCGGCGCTGTGCGCGAGCCCGATACCGATGCTGGTCGCGTTCAGCGACGGTGATCCCATCACCGGGGCGATGGCGCCGATCTTTCAGCGTGAGATGCGCGGTGCTCAGGGAATCGATCACCCTGTGGTACACGATGCCGGCCACTTCCTGCAAGAGGACGCCGGCGAAGAACTCGCCGGCTATATCGTGGAGTTTCTGCGCCGGTATTGAGCTGGTTCGCTGTGCCCAACGGTCTGCTGTTGGCTTGGTGTCCGGCTGAACGACCGGCCGGGTTGGTGCGATCCCGGCCTCCGTTAACCGTTGCAGTCTGCTGGTACCGCCTGCACGCAACAGCGGATAGGCGAAGATGAACGGCATGGACCTGCCCGTACAGCCACCGGTCGAACCCATGCTGGCCAGGGCGGTCGCCGAGGTCCCTGACGAGCCCGGCGAATGGTGCTACGAACCGAAATGGGACGGTTTCCGCGTCCTGGTGTTTCGCGACGGCGGCGAGGTGCTCTTGCACTCGCGTAACGGCAGGCAGCTGGACCGCTACTTCCCGGAGCTGGTGGAGGCGTTACGCACGGAGGTGGCACCACGGTGTGTGTTGGACGGCGAAGTCGTCGTGCCCCGTGAGATTGGCGGCCGGGTCCGGTTGGATTGGGCGTCGCTTTGCCAACGAATTCATCCTGCGGCGAGCCGCATCACGTTGCTCGCCGACCAGACGCCTGCGCATTTCATCGGGTTCGACGCGCTGGCCAGCGGGACGGAGTCGTTGATGAACGCGCCGTTTGGCGTCCGTCGACAAGCGTTGACAGAGTTGGTTATCGAAAAGCAGTGGTGCCATGTCACCCGCGTTACCGAAGACCCCCAGCTCGGCGCGCACTGGCTGACGACCTTCGAGGGAGCCGGCCTGGATGGGGTCATCGCCAAACGTCTTGCCGGACCCTATCTTCCCGGGAAACGCGCGATGGTGAAGGTCAAACACGTGCGCGATGCCGATTGTGTGGCAATCGGCTACCGGATTCACAAAAGCGGCCAAGGTGTCGGCTCGATCCTGCTGGGCCTCTACCGCGATGACGGGCAACTGCAGATGGTCGGCGGTGCAGCGTCATTCACTGCGAAAGATCGGCTGAAGCTGCTTGCCGAGCTTGAACCACTGCGCATCGGCGACGACGTGGTCTACCAGGGCGTGCCCAGCCGGTGGAGTTCGACCGCGGACAAGCGATGGATCCCGGTGCGGCCGGAGAAGGTCGCCGAAGTCGCCTACGACCAGATGGAGGGCCAACGATTCCGGCACACCGCGCATTTCGTGCGCTGGCGGCCTGACCGGGCCCCGCAAAGCTGCACTTTCGACCAGCTGGACGTGCCGCTGCATTACGACCTCTCCGATGTCTTGGAGTCGTAATGGCGGCTACCGCTGAGATCATCGAGGTCGACGGTATCTCGGTGCGGGTGACCCATCCGGATCGGCTGTATTTTCCCAGACTGGGATCCAGGGGGACGAAACGCCACCTCGTGCAGTATTACCGGGCTGTCGCCTCAGGGCCCATGATGGCCGCGCTGCGCGACCGGCCCACCCATCTGCAGCGCTTCCCCGACGGCATCGAGGGCGAGGAAATCTATCAAAAGCGGGTTCCGGTCCACCATCCCGACTATGTGAAAACCTGCCGGGTGACATTCCCGTCGGGCCGCACAGCCGATGCGCTGAAGGTGACTCACCCGGCAGCCATCGTATGGGCGGCACAGATGGGCACGATCACGCTGCACCCGTGGCCGGTGCGCTGCCCGGACACCGAGCATCCCGACGAACTGCGGGTCGATCTGGATCCACAGCCCGGCGTCGGATTCGGGCAGGCCGCCGCCGTCGCGGTCGACGTGCTGCGCCCGCTGCTGGACGAGCTCGGTCTGGTCGGATACCCGAAGACGTCCGGCGGTCGGGGGGTGCATGTGTTCTTGCGGATCGCCACCGAGTGGGATTTCGTCGAGGTGCGCCGGGCCGGTATCGCCCTGGCCCGAGAGGTGGAGCGGCGCGCACCCGACACGGTGACCACGTCGTGGTGGAAAGAGGAACGCGGTAAGCGAATCTTCATCGACTTCAACCAGAACGCCCGCGACCGCACCATGGCGGCGGCATATTCGGTGCGCAGCACCCCGATCGCCACGGTGTCGACACCGTTGACCTGGGACGAACTGGCCGATGCCGACCCGGACGACTACACCATGGCCACCGTGCCGGACCTGGTGAACCAGCGCGCGGATCCCTGGTCCGGTATGGACGCGGTGAAGCAGTCGATCTCACCGCTGTTGGCGATGGCCGACGCTGACGCAGCGCGTGGTCTGGGTGACCTGCCTTATCCCCCGAATTACCCGAAGATGCCGGGCGAACCGAAACGTGTGCAGCCGAGCCGGGACGCCGACTTGACCAGAAGAAACAGGCGGAAATGAGGTTGGTCATGCTGGCTGCCGGCCGCCGTGCTCGAGATGCGAGGGCAGAATCCCGTTGCTGCTCAGTCGATTACACTCCTGCAACGTCCAGCACAACACTGGCCCCCAACCGTAAAGGAGGCGGGTAATTGCTTTACTGTGCGAATTGGGGACAATAGGCGCGAATAGCGTTCTGCACAACCTGGCGCGCTTCCCGCGGTGTCAGCTGCGGGGATTTACGCAACTCTTCTGTGCCCCACGCGACCGTGGCCGGTCCGACCGCCTCGGCGGCGTGGCAATGGTGTCGCCGCCGCTCACGGCGCGATTGTCCCTCCGCGCACCGACAAGTGCCTAGATTGCGCAGCGGCTCGCCTGCGGCGCCGGATTTCGCCAATCGGCGAGTGCAACCACGCCGGGACGCCGATGTGACCCGATGTGAAGAGGCAAATCAGCCGCGAGTGACACGGCACAGTTCTTAGCATGGAACCCAATCTCTAACTGGCAAGACCGGGGTGGGGCTGCGCTGCTGCGCTTCGGGCCATAGTGGGACTGGGGTAGAGATCGATGCGTCTGTTGACAGCCACACTCGTCGTGATCAGCATCTGCATGCTCGCCGGGTGTGGCAGCGCGGCGAACCACAGCAGTAAGCCGTCGACCACGGCGTCGACCACCACGTCAAGAATTCCGCCTCCGGTGGCGGAAGGCTCGCTCAAAGGGTTCCTGCTCAATCCCGAGCAGATCAATACCGCCATGGGGGCAACGGACATGACGGTGACGAAAAACCACGTCGCGATGTCCGACGACAGCACGACGATGACGCCCAGAGAGTGCCTGGCGATCGACGGCGCGGCGCAGGCCCAGGTGTATGCGGGTAGCGGTTTCATGGCCGTCCGTGATCAGACACTGCAGGAAGGTGATAACTTTGCTCACTACGCCGAGCAAGCGGTGGTGTTGTTTCCCTCCGCCAAACAAGCCCGCGCCTTTTTCAGTGCTTCAGCGCAACAATGGCCGGCCTGCCATCACTACACCCATGTGCAGTCCCAATCGGAGTGGACCGTGGGGGCGATATCGCACACCAACGACACGCTGAGCACTATCGCGACCCAGCAGAACCCTAAGCCCCCGGGCTGGGCTTGCGGACGGGCGCTGGCCGTCAGAAACAACGTCATTGTCGACGTCAACACCTGCAGCGCCGATCCGAAGAACTCGGCGCTCGACATCGCCAACCAGATCGCCGCCAAAGTGCCCCATTAGACGGACGCCGGGAAGGTCAGGGTCTGTGCGCCCGGGGGCGGTTCGCCGGCTATGCCGCCGAGGATCCCAGACGACTCGCGGTGAACGTCGCGGCCTGGTTTGTCATGTCGGGAACATATAAAAGGTGCGCGACCATATTCCCACTGTCGTCGCAGATGATGTCGCTGGGAATGCACGAGTCGATGGTTTTCGGGCGGTACACGGCGCTGATGGCAGGAAGCTGGCCGCCCGCCAGCGACTTGGCGTATGCGCTTTCCGGATTGCCGAACAGCGCTACCGCGGCGACGTGATCAGCCACCCCGGCGGGCATGGAGTTGGTGGCCAGGTCAATCACACCCGCGCCCTGTGAATACCCGCCCAGTACCAATCTGGTGTTGGGACAGCTTGCGACCATGTCCTTGATGTGGGCGCTGGCATCGTCGGCGCCGGCCAACGCACTGTTCAGGTAGTCGTTGGTGGCGGGGTAGTTGACCGGGTAGACGCCGATAGACCGCCCGGGAACTTGGGATCGCAGCGAATCGATGAACGCCTGACCGACACCTCCGACGCCGGGCGGCTCGCCCGTACCGCGAGCAAACACCACTTCACTGTCCGGGCAAGGCTCGGCCCATGCCCTCGGCGTATTGACGAGGGCGCCCGGTAGTGCTGCCGACATCACGATCGCCACGGCGAGGATACGGGAGATGCTGCGTGCGCTCATTCGTCAATGCTGACATATCACGCATATCACGCGCGGCTACCCGCCACGATGGTCTTGCCGGCGCCGCGGCTGCTCCGGTGAATCCTGGGCAGCTCAGGACGGGACGAGTCCACGCGGAAGTGTCAGCGGCAGATCGGTGTAGGTGACGATACCCGGGGCGGCGGCGACGACGGCGGGTATGGCGTTGATGGTGGGCATCGCCGTCATGATGTGACCGAGCACCATGAAATCGGCGATCGTCTCCGCCTGGAAGTCGGGCGGAGGCAGGAAGCTGACGGCGGTGCGCACCGTCGGGCGGCCGTCGATCTGGATCACCCACCCGTCCTGGTCGATCTTCCAGTCGGGGTCCAGTGTTTGTCCTTTACGCCACCGGACGTTGAGTTCCACCACAGTCTTGTCGCCAACCAGACCTTGCCAGCTGGCGTAGACACCGGCCACACATCCCGCAGCGATGGTCCACGATCCCAGGTCGAGATCGGCGGTGGTGCGCGCATACTCGGCTTGGCAGCGCACCTGGTCCAGCTCGATACCCAGCGCGTCGCCCACCAGCCGCACTGCTTCGCCGAATACCGCGGTCCCCTGCGCGGTCATCGCCGGTAAATCGGGGTGATCAATCGGCTTGCCGAAACCCACGGGCAGCTCGGTCGCCGGTGAGTCGTAAAAGGTGGTGTCGGCAGCCTCGTTGACCGTCACCTTGTCGATCCGATCGCATACCATCGCCGAGACCATGGCCAGCAGCTCGGCAAACCCCGGGCTGACGCCGGATCCGAACATCGTCGAGTTGCCTTTGCGGCAGGCTTGGGTGATGCGCTCCCGGTCGGCGCCCAGGTTATGCCCGGTGATGAACGAGGCGGTGGCCACCACGTTGACACCCGCCGACAAGATGCGCACCAGCTCGTCAACATCGATCCACATCGGGTTGTAGACCACGCAGTCCGGTTTGAGCGCCAGCAGTGCCTCGACATCGTCAGTAGCGGTGACACCCAGCGGCGCTATTCCGCATAGTTCGCCCACGTCACGGCCAACCTTGTCCGGCGACCAGGCATAACAGCCGACCAACTCAAGGCCCGGATGGGTAGCGATCGCCTGCACTGAGCTCTTCCCGACGTTTCCGGTGGTCCACTGAACAACCCGATAGGTGTTTGGCATCCGCTTAGCATAGAAAAAGCGGGCACAGCCCCGGACCCACCCCGGTCGGATGCCCCGAGCCCAGCGGGCACCACACCGAAATAACGCGGCACATATGCGCTGTTCGCACCGGGCCTCAGCCGGGGAGCCGGCGTGCAGACCTATTCGTCGACGGCGACCCCTCCGCGGGAGCGTCGGCGGCGGCGCAGCGTCGAGGACTTGCCGGTAGGACGACGGTTGCGCAGCCTTTGCCGGGAGGGTTCGGCGGCCACCCCCGTGTCGGCTGCAGCGGTGTCGTCAGGGACGGGTTCGGGAAGTGCCGACTCGGGGTCGGGGGTACGGTCGGGGGTAGTAGTGGCCGCTGCCGACTCCTCAGCCGGCGCCGCGGTGTCGCCGTCAACGGTTTGCTGACGTCCGATCTGTCCCACTTCGGTCGACTCCGCGTCGGGGTGGTCGCCCTTAGTCACCAAGGTGGTCTCGGTGTCGGTAGTGGACGCAGCCTCGGTAGTGGTTTCGATCACGGCTTCTGCGCGGTCTTTGCGGCGCTGTCTGCGGCGCCGACGCCGTTGTTTGGGCTCTTGACGCTGTTTCGGTTTGGGCGGTGGCGGGGGCAACTCGGCGACAAACGACAGGTAGAACCCGAAGATTGCGAGCACCGCGATAGCGGCGGCGGCTCCGTAAATCCCGAACAACCACCGCCCGGCGGCATCCAGGCTGAGCCAGATCTCGCTGATCGCGGTGCCGACGATCAACACCCCAGCCACCACATGAGCCACGATCGACCCTGTCCGCAAGGACAGGGCAAGCTGCGGGGTGCCATATTCGGGTTTACGGGCCCGCAACAGGCTAAACACCACCGGCAATGCGGCCAGGGCGATCAGCGCGCCCACCCCGATTCGCAACGCCGTCCCCAGGGCGTGCGGCGTGTCACCCATGAGCTCAGGCCAGCGGGGCAACACGAAAAAGAAGTAGAGAACACCGGCGGCAATCGAAAACGACGCGTGCCACAGCATGGCGATGGTGCGCCCCATACCCCTCCTATGCTGGCGGGCTCAAGCCGGTGTACGGGCGCCAACCCGACAGTCACGTCTGGTCGCGCCTCGGACCCGAGAGCGGAGGATGCGGGATTTGAACCCGCGAGGGCTATTAACCCAACCCGCGTTCCAGGCGAGCGCCATAGGCCACTAGGCGAATCCTCCGCCGCCATGGTAACCGAGTGGGTCCGAGCACCTCCTTATCGGCATCGAGCCCGGTACTAGACTCGCGGTGGACCCCGTGCGGCGTCCATCCTGTGAACTCCCCCAGGGCCGGAAGGCAGCAAGGGTCAACGGGCTCTGGCGGGTGCGCGGGGTCCCCCAAGTCCCAGCTCGATGGTGGCCGGTCGCAGGAGCTGCCCACGGCGTTGACGGTGAAAGGGCGCATGGTGTCGTTCCATTGCCTCACCCGTGCGGAACTAGCCAGGTTGCACGCGCGCTATCAGCAGGAATACGCCGAACTGCAGGCCAGGAAGCTGGCGCTGGACCTGACCCGCGGCAAACCGTCACCTGAGCAGCTCGACCTGTCCAACGCGTTGTTGAGCCTGCCCGGGGCGGACTACCGCGACGGGGAGGGAACCGACACCCGCAACTACGGCGGCTTACACGGCCTGCCCGAGCTGCGGGCCATCTTCGGTGAGCTGCTCGGCATTCCGGTGCCCAACCTGATCGCAGGCAACAACTCCAGCCTGGAGATGATGCACGACGTCGTCGTGTTCTCGATGCTGTACGGGGGTGTGGACTCGCCGCGACCATGGAAAGACGAACCGGGCATCAAGTTTGTGTGCCCCGTCCCCGGCTATGACCGGCACTTCGCAATCACCGAGTCGATGGGTATCGAGATGATCCCAATCCCGATGCGCGAGGACGGCCCCGATGTGGACCTGATCGAAGAACTCGTCGCGGTCGACCCCGCGATCAGGGGGATGTGGGCCGTACCGGTGTTCGCGAACCCCACCGGCGTCACCTACTCGTGGGAAACAGTTCGCCGGCTCGTCCAGATGCGGACGGCGGCAAACGATTTCCGGTTGTTCTGGGACAACGCGTATGCGGTTCACACGCTGACGTTGGAGTTTGTCCGCCAGATCGATGTGCTCGGGCTGGCCGCCAAGGCCGGCAACCCCAACCGGCCCTACGTGTTCGCGTCCACGTCGAAGATCACCTTCGCCGGCGCTGGCGTCAGTTTCTTCGGTGGGTCGCTGGGAAACATCGCCTGGTATCTGCAGCATGCCGGCAAGAAGACGATCGGCCCGGACAAGGTCAATCAGCTGCGGCATCTACGGTTCTTCGGCGACGCCGACGGCGTGCGTCTGCACATGCTGCGCCAGCAGCAGCTACTGGCGCCGAAGTTCGCGTTGGCACTGGAGATCTTGGACAAGCGACTGCGTGATTCCAAGATCGCTACTTGGACCGAGCCGAAAGGGGGTTACTTCATCAGCCTCGACGTGCTGCCCGGCACCGCTCGGCGCACCATCGCCCTGGCGAAAGACGCCGGTATCGCGGTCACCGAGGCGGGTGCGGCCTTCCCCTATCGAAAAGACCCGGAGGACAAGAATATCCGAATCGCACCGACGTTCCCTTCGATACCGGACCTGCGCAACGCGATCGACGGGCTGGCGACGTGTGTGCTGCTGGCAGCGACTGAGGCACTGCTGTCGGGGGATTAAGCATCGTCGGCGGGCGAGGTTTGTCGTGCCCGTCTCCTCCCCGGACCCTGCGGGTCCGCGTCGTCGGCGGACCGGGCTTATCGCGCCCGTCTCCTCCCCGGACCCTGCGGGTCCGCGTCGTCGGCGGGCCGGGCTTATCGCGCCCGTCTCCTCCCCGGACCCTGCGGGTCCGCGTCGTCGGCGGGCGTGGGTAGCCTGCTGAGCGTGGCCCTCTACCGCAAGTACCGGCCGGCGACCTTCACGGAGGTGGTGGGGCAAGAGCATGTCACCGAACCGCTATCGAACGCGCTGGCAGCTGGCCGGATCAACCACGCGTACCTGTTCTCCGGGCCGCGCGGCTGCGGCAAGACATCTTCGGCGCGCATTCTGGCTCGGTCGCTAAACTGCACACAAGGACCCACACCCACCCCGTGTGGTGTTTGCGAATCCTGTGTCGCATTGGCGCCCAACGGACCCGGCAGCATCGACGTCATCGAGCTTGACGCGGCCAGCCACGGCGGCGTGGACGACACCCGCGAACTGCGGGATCGCGCGTTCTACGCACCCGCGCAGTCGCGCTATCGCGTTTTCATCATCGACGAAGCGCATATGGTGACCACGGCCGGGTTCAACGCGCTGCTCAAAATCGTGGAGGAACCGCCTGAGCATCTCATTTTCGTGTTCGCCACCACCGAACCGGAGAAGGTCCTGCCGACGATTCGATCGCGCACCCACCACTATCCCTTCCGGTTGTTGCCGCCGCGCACCATGCGCGCGCTCGTCGAACGGATCTGCGAGCACGAGGGCGTCGTGATCGACGACGCGGTCTACCCGCTGGTGATCCGGGCCGGCGGCGGTTCACCCCGCGACACGCTGTCGGTGCTCGACCAGCTGCTGGCCGGCGCCGATGGTGATCGGGTGAGTTATCAGCGGGCGTTAGGGCTGCTGGGCGCCACTGACATCGCGTTGATCGACGAGGCCGTCGAGGCGCTCGCCGCCGACGACGCGGCCGCGTTGTTCGGAGCGGTCGAGTCAGTGATCGATGCTGGCCACGATCCCCGCCGATTCGCCACCGACCTTCTTGAACGGTTCCGTGATCTTCTTGTGCTACAAGCGGTTCCCGACGCCGCGGCCCGCGGTGTGGTGGACGCGCCCGAGGACGTGCTGGAGCGGATGCGCGATCAAGCGGCCCGTCTCGGGCGGGCCACACTGACCCGGTACGCGGAGGTGGTGCAGACCGGACTGGGTGAGATGCGCGGTGCGACTGCGCCGCGGTTGCTGCTCGAAGTGGTGTGCGCGCGCCTGTTGTTGCCGTCAGCCAGCGACAGCGAGTCGGCATTGCTGCAACGCATCGAGCGGATCGAAACGCGGTTGGACATGTCGATACCCGGGAGCGCGAAAGCGCCGCCGTCGCGCAGCGGCGAATCCTCCGGGGAGCCGGGCCCAGCCAAGCGGACGAAGGGCGCTCAGCCCCGGGGTAACCCCGCTCGCGCGCAGACCCCCACTCCGGCAGCAACCGCCGGCGAACCCGACGCCGCAGCGGTACGAACGATGTGGCCCACAGTGCGCGACAAGGTGCGGCAACGCAGCCGCACGACCGAGGTGATGCTTGCCGGGGCCACTGTGCGGGCAGTAGAGGGCAACACACTGGTGTTGAGCCACGAATCAGCGCCGCTGGCCAAACGGTTATGCGAACAACGCAACGCCGATGTGATCGCTGAAGCTCTCAAAGACGCTCTAGGCGTGGACTGGCGGGTCCGGTGCGAGACCACCCACCCGGCACCGGCCGATGCAGACCCCGATCAGCGAGTCGACGAGGACAGCATGCTATCCGAAACCGGCCGTGACGACTCGTCGGCAACGCGTCGCGACCCCGAAGAGGTTGCGCTGGAGTTATTGCGAAATGAGTTAGGCGCGCGGCGCATCGAGCACGACCAACCGCGGTAAAGGCGAGGCCGGGTGGCCCGGGGTGGGTCGCGTGACCGGTAACAACCACTCACTCGCAACGGCCCGTTAAGGCAGCAGGCTGGAGACGTCGACGACGGGGCTCGCAGCATCGAGGGCGGCGATCAGCACGCCCTCGCCGACGGCGGCGATCTCGAAGAGTCCCGCCAGCGGCAGCAGCGCGACATCGGCCGCGAGGGGCAGGCCGATCGCGTCGAGCAGGTGGCCCTGGCCGAGCTCATCAGCGAAGATGGCCGCGTCCTCGGCCGGAAGCGTCGTGGTCACGGCATTGACGATGTCGGCGGTCGGCAGCAAGGTTCCGTACAGGTTCGAGGACGCATCGCTGAGCGCGTTGACGATCCCGCTGACGGTGTCCGAGGTGGTGGGCAAGGATATGTCTTCGGAGGCTACGGCGGTGAAGTAGGGGGTCTCCACGAGGGTCAGCAGCGGATTGTTGGCCAGGGACAACAACTGGGACGGGTTTTGAAGGTCGCTCAGCGCATGGTGGATACCTTCTGTGGTTCCCGTCACCAGCAGAGCGGGGACCCTCTCCAGGTCGGCGAGGCTGGGAAACAGCCCCGCCGGGGTCGGCACATTGGCGTCTGCGTTCACCCAGCCGTAGTCGGGGTTGCCGTAGCCAAGGTTCACCAGCACTTGCAGGTCCGGTTGCAGCAGATCGGCGACAACCGGACCGATCACCGGTATTGAGCGCACCGGGTCCAACAGCGGCAGATCCGCGGTCGGAATTATCCAGTAGGTGGTAGCGCCGTCGTAGCCGCCAGAGGTGGGTACTTCCACCGCACCCTGGAGCTGATACGACGTGAGATCCGGATACTGCGTATGCACGAAAAGGATGCCCAGGAGGGCGTTGAGATCGGAGAGAAGATCGATCGGGTACCTCGGGAAGTCGGCGAAACCGTCGTATTCTCCGGTGTAGATGGTGGTCGGGTATTCGCTAACCGGTGTCGCGCCGTTGAAGGTGACACCCAGACTCGGAATCGTCGGATTCGAGCCGGGCGGAAGGTCGAGGCGTTCAAGCATACCGCCGTTGGGATTGTTGGGGTCGCCGATCAGGACGAAGCTGAGCTGCCCGGGGGTCGGGTCGATGGCCGCAGTTCCGTTGGCGATGTCCGCCATTTCCTCGGTGGCGATGACCGCGCTCTGAGAGTAGCCGAAGACGGTGACGTCGTGCCCGTCGGTGAGTTGCCCGGCGATGGCGTTGTTGAGGATCGTGACACCTTCGGCCACCGACTGATTCAGCGTCAGCCCCTTCGGGCCGCCGATGATGGGGTACAACCCCTCGGGGGTGGCCAGGCCCTGGGTGGCGCAGGCGGGCGGATCGCAGTTCACATAGAGCTCGTTGACGTCCTGGATGTAGCTCGATGGCGGGATCGGGATCCCGCTACCGCCCATGATCAACGCAGTGTCGTCTTGACCTAACGCGAACGCGGCGGTGAGCAGCGAGGCGAGCGCCATCGCCCCACTACCGCCGCCGGCCACTGCGCCAAATCGCAGCCAATCCACACCGTGACCGTTCATCGGAGTCCGCCTGTCAGTGCCTGGTGCCGGGAAACTATCACGCCGGGTGATGCGGGAGGCCGCAGCTCAGACTTCCCCGTCCGCGGAACCTTCAGGCGCAATTTGCTGAGTCTGCACCATCGGGGCTTGCCGGGTCCACGCTTAAGCCGTGAGCAGGCTAATCGAGATCGGTGCAGGCGTCGCCGCCGCCGTTGGACTCAGCACAGCACCGTCACCTCACTGGGCTGCCCCGTGTTTCCCGGACTTCGAATTTGACTTCCATTTATGCTACCAGCTGTGAATTCATGTATCGGTTGCGGACTTGGTGACGTGTCCGATAGCCGAGTGCCGAGTGCATTCTGCGTCGCTTGTCGAACAATTCAATGGAGCATGGGATTGTCTTCCTCTGCTTTCTCCCGTGTCGGATAGACCTGTGGTGGACGCGTTCGTTCTTCACACTCGCGAAAAACGATTCCGCGAGAGCATTATCCCAACAGGTCTTCACATTTCTCGTTGCAGAATGTCTTGCCGCTGCGTTATCTATGCACTAACGTTAAATTCTCTTGAGAAAAGCCCTTCTGCTGCGCGGGAAGGTCGACAAGTAATGGCGCATCGTAGTTTCGGGAAGCACAAGTGGGCGTCGTGGAAGGGGAGGGCGCAGCGGTGTCGACGTGTCGTGGGGACTACCGCGGCGGTGAGTGCGTTCCTGGCGTCGGGGTGGGCGCCGCTGGCTTGTGGGCCCACGGCTCGTGCCGATGTGTTTGACGCGGTCATTGACCAGGTCCTCGATGCGATTACGGGTTCGTGGGCCGGTCTGGCTGGTGTGTCCGGGGCGGTTTCGGAGTTCGGTGGTCTGGGTGGGGGTGCCGCCGGTGTGGGCTCGATGGCGGCCGGTCCGCTTAATGGCTGGGTGCAGGGGCTTGAGCAGGATTGGATTAACAGCGGATTGGGCCAGCAGGTGGACACTGTGCTCAATAGTTGGTTCACCCTGGTCGATCCCACCAGTGGTGCGTGTGGGTTGATCTGTAACGGCACTGATGGGGTCGATGGGGTAGGCGGCGGGTTGATCTTTGGTGACGCCGGCAATAGTGCGCAGCCGATGAGTCAGAACTTGCTGGTTGATCCTGGCTTCGAAATGGCCGACCCGTCCGCGTCGGGCTACAGCGGGGTGACCATTCCGGGCTGGACCGAGACCGGTACCCCGACTGTGATCGCGTACGGCACCCTGCGTGGTTATCCGTCGCCGTTGTCGTTTCCGTTCCCGAAGTTGCCGGCTTTTCTGGGTTTTCCGCAGCACGCGCCTGCGGGCACCCCCGCCGGCGATGACGTTTTCGCCGGCGGCGGACCCGTTGCCACATCTAGTATCAGTCAAACTGTCGATCTCACGGGCGCAGCCGGGACGCCGTACACGCTGAGTGCAGATCTCGGTGGCCAGGGCTTGAACCCGTCGTATGCCTCGGTGCAGGTCACCTTCTTCGGTTCGAATGGGAACGTTTTGGGCACCGGCTCGCTTAGCCCGGTGACGGTGTGGGATCGTCTGGGTATCACCGGTTTTGAGCAACGAGACATCAGCGGGACGGTCCCGGAAGGTACCACCTCGGCGCAGGTAACCACGATCTTCCACGACGAAAACCCGTTCCTTGGCAACTACAATGGCGCCTACGCCGCCAACGAGTCGTTTACCGTCGGCGATCCAAACCTCACCGCGGCGACCCTCACCCCACCGGTGTCCGACGTTGGCCACCTCGATCACGTGTTCCTGATCTACCTGGAGAACAAGGGTGTCGGCGACATCGTCGGCAGCCCTAACGCGCCGTATATCAACAACCTGATCAAGACAGAAGATTTCGACAGCAACTACTTCGCGCTGGGCCACCCCAGCGATCCCAACTACATCCGGGTCATGGGCGGCTCGGGCTTCGGCATCGACTACAACCCCGACACCGACGTCGTCACTGCACCCAGCCTCATGCAAGAAATGGATCAGGCGGGTATATCGTGGGCCGGCTACGAGCAGGGCATCGCCCCGGGCACCGTCATCACGCCGCAGGACTCGGTCGAGGCTACCCCCTTCGGTCTATTTACCTACGTCTACGACAACACCCCAGCCTACCTGCAGGAACACATTGTCCCGCAGGCGGATTTGTCCAGTGCTCTGCAAAACCCGAGTACCTTCCCGTCATTCGCGTGGGTCGAACCCGATGAGGCCAACAACATGGAAGGCCCTGTCAATACTTTTGGTAGCGCTCTGCAGTGGCTTATCAGCCAGCTCACGACGCACCAGTACAACATCGCAGCCGGCGACCAGTACCTCCAGCAGACGATATCCACTATTGAGAACTCGCCGACGTGGACTGACCCGAACGAGAAGGATGCGATATTCATCACGTGGGACGAGGACTTCAACAACCTGTCCCTGGGCATCGATAACCAAGGCAACAACGTTCCGCTGATCGTCATCCCGAACCAGGGCGCCGTGACGGCTGGGGATATGCAAGCCGGCCCCTTTACCACCGACGCTTACTACAACCAGTACAGTCTGATGGCCACTATCGAGGACGCTTTGCGCACTACGCCAGGGACTCTGGCCCCGCTGACCGCCAACGACATGTACGCCCCACCCATGAACGCGTTCTGGAAGTAATGGTCGGCTCCGGGCCCACGTTGGCCATTAACCTCGATGGATCGAGGTTTGCTTGGTAGCTTAGGGCTGCCACCACGGCCGCAGCGGCAGACTGTCATTACCGCGTTGGTCGACCTTGCTGGCCAGCACGTGATGCAGTTGAATCTTATTTTGCTCGAAGCCCACTCGAGAAGCCGCCATGTACAAGCCCCATATTTTGGCGGTGGGCAGACCCACCTCGGCGACCGCCTCATCCCAGTGTTCGACGAGGTTGCGACACCAGTCACGCAGCGTCATCGCATAGTGGTGGCGGAAGTTCTCAGTGTGCAACACCTCGAAACCGACCTCTTGGATCTCGGTGATGACGCGGCCCGAGCCGGTCAGCTCCCCGTCGGGGAAGACATAGCGATCGGTGAAGTCCCCACCCCGGAAAGTCGACCTGTTGTTGTGCCGGGTGATGCAGTGGTTGAGCAACAGCCCGCCGGTGCGCAGCTTGGACTTGAGGAAACCGAAATACGAAGGGTAGTTCTTCACCCCGATGTGCTCGGTCAGCCCGATCGAGGAAACGGCATCGAATCCGCTTTCCGGGACGTCGCGATAGTCGCAGTGACGCACCTCGGCAAGGTCGGCAAGGCCCTCCTCGGCGATCGCCTTTTGCGCCCATTTCGCTTGTTCGGCTGAGAGCGTGGCGCCGATAGCGCGAATCCCGCGGCGGGCCGCGTAGCGCACCATGCCACCCCATCCACAGCCGACGTCGAGAAGCCGGTCACCCGGTTGGAGCCGCAATTTGTCGAAGATCAGCCGGTACTTGTTTTCTTGGGCTTCCTCAAGTGTGGCGTCGGGATGTGGGTAGACCGCGCACGTGTAGGTCATCGACGGGCCCAGCACCCATTCGTAGAAGGTGTTGGAGACGTCGTAGTGGTGATGGATGGCTTCGGCATCGCGTGTCTTGCTGTGCCGAAAACCCTCGGTGATCCGGCGCCAGCGCGGCAGCGCCTCTTGCGGCGGCGGCGCGACCGGAACCAGGTGCTGCACACCGATGGAGCGGACAATGCTGGCCAGCAGCCGCGGCGACGGCCGTTTGAAATCAAGTCTTTCGGCCATCATTTTCAGCAGCTCGTAGGGATCGCCGGGGTGCACGCCGCGTGCTTCAAGGTCACCCGAGATATAGGCGCGGGCTAGCCCGAGCTCACCGGGGGCGGTCGCCAGGTAGGTGGTGCCGCGCGGAGTCAACAGGTCCAGACCCAGCACGGCGTCCTCGGGTCCGGCGGAGCTGCCGTCGTACGCGGTAAACCGCAGTGGCGCCTGGCCGCTGCCGGTCAGGGTCGCCAAGATTTCGGCGAGGCCCAGTTTGCCCGCGGTGTATGTGTGCTCCCTGGTCGTCGTCATCGTCGTTGCACCGCCTTTGCATAGAGATCCAGGAGACGCGAGTCGGGGTCGTAGGTCTTCTTCACCGTCTTGTAGGTCTCGCCACCGTAGAGTTCGTCGAACTCCTCACGGCTGTAGTAGGAGTCCGAATACAGCGATTTGTGCCCCTCGAGCTCCGCGACCTTCTTCTCAATCCGCCGGTTGGTCGCGCCTTCGGTGGCACCCGCCGGCACCGAGGACCAGAACCCGATGTTGACGTAAGTATGGTCTGGACGGATCGGGTACAGCGGCCAACCCTCCCGGTCACGCAGCCGCAGTGGGCACAGCCAGATCGGCGTGATGGGGACGGTGTCTAAAAACCACTCCAAGAACTCGACGCAGTGTTCGATCGGGACCTCGATGTCTTGCACCACTCGTTCGCGGGGGGGCCGACCTTTGCGTTTGTCGATTCGGTCGCTGATTCCGAAACGCTGATCTAAGGCCACCAGCTTCCAGTAGACGCTGCTGCGCCGGTAGCGCCGTGGCCACACACGCCGCACCCGCGGGTTTTGCGCCCCGAACGAACGTGAACACCAAAACCAGTCGGTGTCCCATCGCCAGAAATAGTCGTGGATTGTCAACCGGTCTTCTTTCAGACCCGTGCTGTGCTGGATCGACCGGTAGTAGATGTCCTGGCCGGTATAGTCGCTGACCGGCCCGGGTGTGCTGGTGCGCACGCCCACGCACAGATAGCTTTCGTCGGCGCTGAACACCACGCCGTCGAGGTAGTCCACCGGGACGCCGTCGAAGCCCTTCGTGTCGATGATTCGGTCCATCGCCGCTGCCATCTCGGCCAGCGAGTGGAAGCGGGCGTGCCGCAGTGCCACGAACGGGGTGACAGGCTCCAACTCGATACGCAGTCTCGTTGAATAACCCAGTGTGCCATAGGAATTCGGAAAAGCGCGGTACAGGTCGCTGTGTTGTTCGCGGGAGACGGTGAGCAATTCACCGGTGCCGGTGAGGACGTCCATCTCCAGTACGGACTCGTGGGGCAGGCCGTTGCGGAACGAGGCGGACTCAATACCCAATCCGGTCACCGCGCCGCCCAGGGTGATGGTCTTCAGCTGCGGGACCACCAGCGGCGAGAGCCCATAGGGCAGCGTGGCGGCCACCAGGGTTTCGTATGTGCACATACCGGCCACGTCAGCAGTGTGAGCCTCGGGGTCGATTGCTACGACATGTGTCAGTCCCGAGGTGTCGAGGCCGGGAGCGTTGCGTTTAACACGTGCGCGGAACAGGTTTGACGTGGGCTTGGCAAGCCGGACGGACGCCGTCGCAGGAATGGCACGATAGCTCGCCAACAACCGCTCGACACCCGCCGCGTGGGCCGCTGGTCCGGCTACAGGAACAGCCACCACATATACCCTAGTCCTCGACAGCAGCCGGTGCAGCCGAACACGGCATCGCTGCGATCACAAGTCGCTGCGACCACACATAGAGGAGCCTCGTCTGATGGGACAGATCAGTGCCGCCAGCACCACGATGATCAACGTTCAGCCAGCGGCTGTGCTCGACGCACTCACCGACTACCAAAATTTCCGCCCGAAAATCCTGTCATCGCACTACAGCGACTATCAGGTGCTGCGCGGGGGCACAGGGCAGGGCACGGTTGCCCAATGGAAGCTGCGGGCAACCAAATCCCGTGTGCGCGACGTGCAGGCGAGCGTCGACGTCGCCGGGCACACCGTCATCGAAAAGGATGCGAACTCGTCGATGGTGACGAACTGGACCGTGGCTCCGGCCGGCGCGGGTTCCAGCGTCACGGTGAAGACGACATGGACCGGCGCCGGCGGGGTCAAAGGTTTTTTCGAGAAGGTCTTTGCCCCCCTGGGACTGAAAAAGATCCAGGCCGAGGTGTTAGCCAACCTGAAGAAGGAACTTGAACGTTAGCGGCACATGTGGCCGCTGCCCGTCGCTGGGCTGGTGGGGTCTGTGCACGAAGCCCGGCGCTAGCCGGCTTGGGCCTGAGCGGCCAGGAACCCCGCAATACCGCGAACGACGGCATCGGCGTATTTCTGGCGCCCGGCGGGGGTCTCCATCAGCGCCGAATCGGCGGGATTCTTCATGTTGCCCAACTCGACCAGGATCGCTGGATACTGCGCCAGGTTGAGTCCGGCCAAGTCCGAACGCCCGTAGAGGCCGTTTTGACCAATGTAATTAGCCGGCGGAATGCCGGAGGCCTGCAGCTGGTCGCGCATGATGCGCGCGAACTGCACCGAGGGACCGGCCTGAACCTGGTTGAGCGGGGGCGCCGAATAGTTGACGTGGAAACCGCGCCCCGTCGGTGGGCCGCCGTCGGCATGGATGGACACGATAGCGTTGGGGTGCAACGCGTTAGCCATAGCGGCGCGCTCGTCAACGCAGGGGCCAACCGAGCTGTCGTCGCCGCGTGACATGGCGGTTCGGGTGCCCAGCGCATTCAACGCGGCCCGGATCCGCAGCGTGGTGTCCCAGGTGAAGGTGTGCTCCTGGTAACCGTTGGTGGTTGAGGTCCCGCTGGCCTGGCAGTCTTTGGTGCCGCCGCGTCCGGTGGGTACTTGACGCGCGATGGATGCGTCGTTAGCCCCGTTATGGCCGGGGTCGAGGAACACGATGCTGCCGGCGATACTGGCGGGGACGGCGGTCGCTGCGGGCAGGGTTGGTGTCGAGGCGGCGACAAGTATGCCGCTGGCCATCGCGAATCCGACACGCAGGCAAACTGGTACGCGCACCGTGCCACCGTAGCCCCGGCCGTCTACGCTGGATGTCTCGAACCGCCGCAAAACCGCGAGGCGAAACCAAGTCGAGACCACAACGCAAGGGGATTGTCATGCAACCCGGAGCTCAGCCGGATATGTCAGCGTTCCTGGCCCAGGCGCAGCAGATGCAGCAAAAGCTGATCGAGGCCCAGCAACAACTGGCTAATACCGAGGTGCGCGGTCAGGCTGGCGGGGGCCTCGTCGAGGTCACAGTGAAGGGCAGTGGTGAGGTAGCGGCGGTGAAGATCGATCCCAAGGTCGTCGACCCGGACGACGTCGAGACCCTGCAGGATCTGATTGTCGGCGCCCTCGCTGATGCGTCCAAACAGGTCACCGCCATGGCGCAGGCGCGGCTGGCGCCGTTGGCCAGCGGGATGGGCAGCGCGCTGGGTATGCCGGAGTCCTGATTTGTTCGAAGGACCGGTTCAGGATCTGATCGACGAACTCGGGAAACTGCCGGGTATCGGGCCGAAGAGCGCGCAGCGCATCGCTTTCTATTTGTTGTCGGTGCAACCGCCCCAGATCGACAGGCTGAGGGAGGTGCTGGCGAAGGTTCGCGACGGCGTGCGCTTCTGCGCGGTGTGCGGCAATGTCTCCGACAACGAGCGGTGCCGGATCTGCGCTGATCCTCGCCGGGACGGCTCTTTGGTGTGCGTGGTCGAGGAGCCCAAAGACGTCCAGGCTGTCGAGCGTACTCGTGAATTCCGTGGCCGCTACCACGTGCTGGGCGGCGCGCTGGATCCGCTGTCCGGAGTTGGGCCCGAGCAGCTGCGGATCCGTGAGCTGCTGCACCGGATCGGCGAGCCGGTCGACGGGGTCGAGGTCACCGAGGTGATTATCGCCACCGACCCCAATACCGAGGGTGAAGCGACGGCCACCTATCTGATGCGGGTGCTGCGCGATATTCCGGGCCTGACTGTGACTCGGATCGCGTCCGGGCTGCCGATGGGCGGCGACCTGGAATTCGCCGACGAGCTGACCCTCGGTCGCGCGCTCACCGGCCGCCGGGTGATGGTGTAGGCCGCTATTTACCAGCCGCTCAGGCCCGAAGCCGTTCGCGGCGCAGCAACTCCACCTCAGGCAGCTCCAGCGGTGCCAGCTCGCCAACAACGCGGCTCAGCAGCAGGTCGGCGAGCTCCGGGTTGCGGGCCAGGCACGGACCGTGCATGTAGGTGGCGATCACGGTGCCCTGCACCGCACCGTCGAAGCCGTCACCGGCACGGTTGCCGGCACCTTTGTGCACCGCGCCGAGCGGCGAGGCCGCGGCCCCCAGCACCGTGCCGCCGCGGTGATTCTCAAATCCGGTGAGCAGCGTGGTCAGGCCCGCCGACAGTGGCCTGCTGACCAGTTCACCGATCGTGCGCACGCGTTGCGGTGAAGTGGTCACATCAAGCAGGCCCACGCCCTCGACCCGTTCACCCGACGATGTTTCGTACCATTGCCCGAGCACCTGGATCGCCGCGCAGATCGCCAGCACCGGTGCGCCCCGGGCGGCGGCACGCTGCAGCCCCGGATACCGGCGGAGATGCCGGGTGGCCAGCCGCTGCGCGTAGTCCTCCGCGCCACCCAGCGTGTACAGGTCCAACGACTCCGGTACCGGGTCGGCCAGCGTGATCTCGACGATCTCCGCGGGGATGCCGCGCAGCCGCAGCCGCTGCCGCAGCACCACGGCGTTGCCGCTGTCGCCGTAGGTGCCCATCACGTCGGGCAGTACCAGCCCGATACGCAATGTCGAGTCAGCCGTCTTTTTCATTTCAGCCGCACCAATTTTCGTTGCAGCTGCAAAAACGCGGTGTAATTGGCGACGACCTCCACCTGCCCCGGTGGGCATGACGCGATGGCCGCGAGAGGGTCGTGTACCAGCGTGTGCGGCACCCCTGCATACGTCAACCGGACCGCCAGGTCGGTGCCCCGCTCGCCAGCGGCTACCACCGAGGTGTGTGCGAAATGCTCGAAGTGTACGTCCCAGAGCCATGAGAGGTCTTCGCCGTCGGGCACCCGCCCGTTGACCGCGATGACCACCCCTCCGGCCTGCTTGTCCACCATCGCGAGAGCCTGCTGCCAGCCGGCGGGATTCTTGGCCAGCAGCAGCCGCACGGTATGTGCGCCGACGCGGATGCGCCGGTAACGTCCAGCGACCTCGTCGACCTGCGATACGGCTGCCACCGCTGCGGCAGGGTCGGCACCCAAAGCGACAGCGGCCGCGACCGCCTGGGCGGCATTACCGCGGTTCACCGAGCCGGGCAGCGCCAGCCGCATCGGCAGCGCCAGCCCATTGGGACCGTAGAGCATGTCCTCGTCGAACCACCAATGTGGGCTGGGCCGTTTGAAATCCGTTCCCGTGGAATGCCAGTGGCCGTTTTCGCGGACGATTACCTCGCCGCTGCGCGGGCAGCTGACTGAGTCGCGTGACCACGCACCGCCCGCGGCCACCCACACCACCTCGGCGCTGTCGTAGGCGGCCGAGGTCATCAACACGTCGTCGCAGTTGGCGACGATGACGGCCTTGGGATGTCTGGCCAGTCCGGCGCGCAGTGTGCGTTCGATGACGTTGATCTCACCGACGCGGTCCAACTGGTCGCGCGACAAATTGAGCAGGGTGATGACAGCGGGTTCGACAGCGTCGGCGACGTGCGGAACATGCATTTCGTCGACTTCCAAGACGGCCAGCTTGGCATCACGGTCTGCGGCGAGCGCGGCCACCAGACCGGCGTCCATGTTGGCGCCCTCGGCGTTGGTGGCCACCGCGCCCAATCCGCGCAGCGCGGCGGCGGTCATCCGGGTTGTGGTCGACTTGCCGTTGGTGCCGGTGACGAGGACAGTGCGCCGACCCGCACCGAGCTGACGCAGCACCGAGCGGTCTAGTGCCAGGGCCACCAGCCCGCCGATCATCGCCCCGGCGCCGCGCCCGGTGACCCGTGAGGCCCACCGTGCGCTGGCTCCGGCGGCCAGGGCCAGATGTGCGCGGGTGGTGATCACCCGCGCAGTTTAAGTTCACGACACGGCACGCAGCGAGCCGTTGATATCGCGCCGTGACGTGCCATGCTCAAGCTATGTGGACACTCCTGCGGCAATCCGGGGAATGACCTGGGGTCGGCCGGCTACGGATCCCAGCGAGGGCTGGGCTGTCGTCGATGTCGAGACATCCGGCTTTAAGCCTGGTCAGGCACGGATCATCAGCCTGGCTGTGCTGGGCTTGGACGCCGACGGGCACGTGGAGAACTCTGTTATCAGCCTCCTCAACCCGGGAGTAGATCCTGGCCCTACTCATGTGCACGGCCTGACCGCAGCCATGCTGGAAAACCAGCCGCGGTTCGCCGACATCGTCGCTGATGTGGTCGAGGTTTTACGTGGCCGCACCCTGGTCGCGCACAATGCCGCGTTCGACTATGCGTTCTTGGTCGCCGAAGCCGAGATGGCCAACGCTGAACTCCCGGTCGACACCGCCATGTGCACGGTCGAGCTGGCCCGCCGGCTAGACCTTGGCGTTGACAATCTGCGGTTGGAAACGCTCGCCGCGCACTGGGGGGTAAACCAGCAGCAGCCGCACGACGCGTTCGACGACGCGCAGGTGCTGAGCCGGGTGCTGCTTGCGGCGGTCGAGCGCGCTCGCGACCGTGGCGTGTGGCTGCCTGTGCGTCCGGTGACGCGCCGTTACTGGCCCAATGGCCGGGTCACCCACGACGAACTGCGACCGTTGACGGTGTTGGCATCGCGGATACCGTGTCCGTATCTCAACCCTGGCCGATATGTGCGGGGCCAACCGCTGGTCCAGGGTATGCGCGTGGCGCTTGCTGCGGAGGTGAAGCGGACCCACGAGGAGCTCCTCGAGCGGATTGTGCACGCCGGGCTGGCCTATACCGCTGTCGTCGACTCGGAAACCTCGCTGGTGATCTGCAATGAACCACATCCCGCACACGGCAAAGGCCTATTGGCTCGTGAGCTGGGTATACCGGTGCTCTGCGATGCCCAGTTCATGGAATGTGTCGGCGAAGTCGCCGCCGGCACCGGCGTGACGGAATTCGCCGAAGTGATCGGCGTCGACCAGCAGTACGCCTTGTTCTGATTAGCCGAGCGCTTTGGCCTTCAACGATTCGAACTCGGCTTGAGTGATGGTGCCGGCGTCGAGCAGCTCCTTGGCGTGGGCGATCTCCTGGGTCGGCGAGCGGCCTGCGACATCGCGGATATAGGCGTCGGTTTCCCGCTTAGCCGCAGCGGCAGATTCGCGTGCCCGAATCGCCATGCCCTCCCCGCGCGCGATCAGGTAGACCAATGCAGTGAGGTATGGAAAGACGATGAGGAACACGACCCAAATGGCCTTGACCCAGCCCGACGTCTGGTGATCACGCCAGAACATGTCGACAACAATGTTGAACAGGATCAAAAGATAGGCGATGAACGCGAAAATCACGATCGCCGACCACAGGAAATCCCAGAACGTATGCCACACGTTGGCTGCTCCTCACCTTCGACTGTGGCGGTCAGTCTAGTAGCGACAGTTCCGCCGCAGTTCAGCCGCGGCAGGCGCGGTTCACCGCCGACACTACGGCCCGCAATGAGGCGGTGGTGATCGACGGCGCGATGCCCACACCCCAAACTGTGCGCCCGCCCTGAAACCCGGGGTGAGGACCTGCGTCGCCCGGCTGCGCCGCGCTTGCCATCCTCACGGGGGGTTCGGGGTGAGGACCTGCGTCGCCCGGCTGCGCCGCGCTTGCCATCCTCACCACCGACGCTTCGACGTAGGCGGCGGCTTGTGCTTCCTCGCCCGCGGACATCGCGTGCTCGGAGTAGTCCAAGACGTGGACGAGGAAGCCAACATGGCTCAGCGCGTCGACGAATGCGGCCAGCGGGCCGTTGCCGGTGCCGCTGATCTCGGTCTCCACTCCATCGACCTTGACGACGGCTTCGATACGGTCCGTGCCTCCGTCGACCTCCGAGGCGATCACACGCTGTTTCATCCGCTCCAGTGGCCACACCGGCGCGAGGTACTCCTCGGCAAACGCCTCCCACATCTCCTTCGGCGAGACCTCTCCACCCTCCCCATCGGCGATCTTCTGGATCACCTGGCTGAACTCGATCTGCAGCCGGCGCGGCAGCGCCAGACCGTGATCGGTCTTCATGATGTAGGCCACCCCGCCCTTGCCGGACTGGGAATTGACCCGGATCACCGCCTCGTAGGTGCGGCCAACGTCGCGCGGGTCGATGGGCAGATACGGAACCTGCCACAGCATGTCGTCGACATCCGAGTCGGCCTCGTCGGCCGCGACCTTCATCGCGTCCAGCCCCTTGTTGATGGCGTCCTGGTGGCTTCCGGAGAAGGCGGTATACACCAAGTCGCCGCCGTACGGGTGACGCTCGTGCACCGGCAGCTGGTTGCAGTACTCCACGGTGCGCCGGATCTCGTCGATGTTGGAAAAATCGATCTGCGGGTCGATGCCGCGGGAGAACAGGTTCAGCCCCAGCGTCACCAGACACACATTGCCCGTGCGCTCACCATTGCCGAAAAGGCAGCCCTCAATTCGGTCAGCACCCGCTTGATAACCCAATTCGGCGGCAGCGACTGCGGTTCCGCGGTCGTTGTGCGGGTGCAGGCTCAAGATGACAGCGTCGCGGCGGGCCAGGTTGCGGCTCATCCACTCGATCGAGTCGGCGTAAACATTGGGCGTGGTCATCTCCACAGTGGCAGGCAAGTTGAAGATGATCGGGTTGTCCGGCGTCGGTTCGATGACGTCGCCAACCGCATCGCAGACCTGTTTGGCGTACTCCAGCTCAGTGCCGGTGTACGACTCCGGGGAGTATTCGAACCGCCACTGTGTGCCGGGGTACTTGGCAGCCTCGTCGAGGCATTTACGGGCACCCTGCACCGCGATCTCCTGGACAGCGGCCCGGTCGGCGCGAAACACAATGCGCCGCTGCAGGATCGACGTCGAGTTGTAGAAGTGCACGATCACTTTCGGCGCGCCTTCGCATGCTTGGAAAGTGCGCTCGATCAGCTCTGGGCGGCACTGGGTCAGCACCTGAATAGTGACATCCTCGGGAATCGCATCGTGCTCGATGATCTCCCGGACGAAATCGAAATCGGTTTGGCTCGCCGACGGGAAGCCGACTTCGATCTCCTTATAGCCCATGCATACCAGCAGGTCGAACATGCGCCGCTTACGGGCCGGGCTCATCGGGTCGATCAGTGCCTGGTTACCGTCGCGCAGATCCACCGCGCACCACAGCGGCGCGCGGTCGATGACCTTGTCGGGCCAGGTGCGGTCGGGCAGGCTGATGGGTTCGACTTCCTCAGCAAACGAACGATACCGGTGAATCGGCATGCTCGAGCCGCGCTGCGGGTTCCACGCCGGCTGACCGGGATTAGGTGGGCCTCCGGGTTGGGTGATGCTACGAATCGACGTGAACGCATCGGGGGTGTTGACCGGGGGTGGGGGAAAGCTAGTCACGGTGATTGCTCCGTAGATAAGGGGACCTCAGACCGGCGCATCACACACGCCCGCGACGGGAAGCCGGTCTGGATCAGACCCCGTCGCGGCGTCCGAGGAGGAGCACCCGCTGCACGTTATGCACTCTACCGCGCCCGATGCCGCTGCCAAAGCCGCAGGCTGGCCCGGCCGGGGTGTACCGTGGCCGGTTTTGCCGGACGTGTCGCCGCTGATCCATCGACGAACGCCGGTCAGGAGGAGCAAGCCGATGGCCGGATTTGCGACCACGATGCCGAGCCCGGCCGGGCCAGGGCAGGGATCCGCGACGCGGGCGCACGCCTGCCGGCCAGCCCACCTGACCTAGATGCGCCCAGAGTGAACGACACGACGGCGATCCGGCGTGTCGCGTCGCAAGGTTCACAGTCGGCGATCGACTTGCCCGGCTCGGATCGTTACCGGCGCGTCGGTGTCCGGGCAACGGCCCGCGTCGTGACGAGGTGGGCCCACGTATTCTGTTGTGGACCTAAACCCCAGCGATGCTGGCGAATCCGAGAGGGTAACGAGGGGAACAGTGGCGCTCGTCGTGCAGAAGTACGGCGGATCATCGGTGGCCGACGCCGAGCGGATCCGTCGGGTGGCCGAGCGCATCGTCGAGACCAAAAAGCAGGGAAACGACGTTGTCGTCGTGGTCTCCGCGATGGGCGACACCACCGACGGTCTGCTCGAACTGGCCCAGCAGGTATGCCCCGCGCCGCCTCCGCGTGAGCTGGACATGCTGCTGACCGCCGGTGAACGCATCTCCAACGCGCTGGTGGCCATGGCCATCGAATCGCTAGGCGCCCATGCCCGCTCGTTCACCGGGTCGCAAGCCGGTGTTATCACCACCAGCACCCACGGCAACGCGAAAATCATCGACGTCACGCCGAGCCGTTTACAAGACGCACTCAACCAGGGTCAGATTGTGTTGGTCGCCGGCTTTCAGGGCGTCAGCCAGGACAGCCGCGACGTGACCACGCTCGGCCGCGGCGGCTCGGACACTACCGCGGTCGCGTTGGCCGCGGCGCTGGGCGCCGACGTCTGCGAGATTTACACCGACGTGGACGGCATTTTCAGCGCAGACCCGCGGATTGTGTCCAACGCCCGCAGACTGGAGACCGTCACATTCGAGGAGATGCTCGAGATGGCGGCCTGCGGCGCGAAGGTACTCATGCTGCGCTGCGTGGAATACGCTCGCCGCTACAACATTCCGGTACACGTCCGTTCGTCGTACTCGGACAAGCCGGGCACTGTCGTCACCGGATCGATCAAGGACAAGCCCATGGAAGATCCCATCCTGACCGGAGTTGCGCACGATCGCAGCGAGGCGAAGGTGACTATCGTCGGCATCCCCGACATCCCCGGCTACGCGGCCAAGGTGTTCCGGGCGGTCGCCGACGCCGACGTCAACATCGACATGGTGTTGCAGAACGTGTCCAAGGTGGAAAACGGTAAGACCGACATCACGTTCACCTGTTCCCGCGACAGCGGACCTACCGCGGTGGCCAAACTGGATTCGCTCAAAGACGAAATCGGTTTCACCCAGGTGCTGTACGACGATCACATCGGCAAGGTGTCGCTGATCGGGGCCGGTATGCGCAGCCATCCCGGGGTCACCGCGACATTCTGTGAAGCGCTGGCCGGGGTGGGGGTCAATATCGAGCTGATCTCCACGTCGGAGATCCGGATCTCGGTGCTGATCAGAGACACGGAGGTGGATAAGGCTGTGCTCGCACTGCACGAGGCGTTCGGTCTCGGGGGTGAGGAGCGGGCGACCGTGTATGCGGGGACGGGCCGCTAAATGGCGCCCACCGGCCTGGCGATAGGGATCGTGGGCGCCACCGGCCAGGTAGGGCAGGTGATGCGCACGTTGCTGGAGGAACGGAATTTCCCGGCCACCAGTGTGCGTTTTTTCGCATCTGCCCGCTCCCAGGGCCGCAAACTCGCGTTCCGCGGGCAGGATATCGAGGTCGAAGACGCCGAGACCGCCGACCCGACCGGACTGGACATCGCGCTGTTCTCAGCGGGTGCGGCAATGTCGCGGGTGCACGCACCGCGGTTCGCCGCGGCCGGGGTGACGGTGATCGACAACTCTTCGGCATGGCGCAAAGATCCCGACGTGCCGCTGGTGGTGGCCGAGGTGAACTTTGCACGTGACGCCCGGCATCGGCCTAAGGGCATCATCGCCAATCCCAACTGCACGACGATGGTCGCGATGCCGGTGCTCAAAGTGCTGCACGACGAAGCGCAGCTGGTGCGCCTGGTGGCGTCGAGCTACCAGGCGGTGTCCGGCAGTGGCGTAGCCGGGGTGGCTGAACTGGCCACCCAGGCACGCGCGGTCATCGACAACGCCGAGAAGCTGGTGCATGACGGCAGCGCAGTGGAGTTTCCGACGCCGAAAACCTATCTCGCGCCGATCGCCTTCAACGTGGTCCCGCTGGCGGGGGGGTTGGTTGACGACGGCTCAGGAGAGACTGACGAGGACCAGAAGCTGCGCTACGAAAGCCGCAAGATTCTCGGGATCCCGGACCTGCAGGTCAGCGGCACCTGCGTGCGAGTGCCGGTGTTCACCGGCCACTGCTTGTCGATCAACGCCGAGTTCGCCCGGCCGCTTTCACCCCAGCGGGCCCGTGAGCTGCTCGACAACGCGCCGGGCGTGACACTGGTTGACGTGCCGACACCGCTCGCCGCCGCCGGGGTCGACGAATCGCTGGTCGGGCGGATCCGGCCTGACCCGGGGGTGCCCGACGGGCGCGGCCTGGCGCTTTTCGTCGCGGGCGACAACCTGCGCAAAGGGGCGGCGCTCAATACCATCCAGATCGCCGAGCTGCTGGCCGACGAGCTGTGATCCGCGGGTGAGCTCGGCCTACCCCCGCCGGGTCACCCGGTGTTCGCTGACAGCTGCGTCGGTGGCGTGTTTGCTTGTGCCGCAGACTCTTTGGGTGGCGAAAGCTGATCCGCCCGCTCCCCGGCCGGAGCCAATCGTGCAGCCGCTGGCCCCGGGCGAGGTGATCCGGATCGGACCGGCCGCGGGCACCGGCACACCCACCCGCGAGTACGGCATCGGCGCCACCGACCTGTGCGAGTTCATGGAGTTCCCCACCGAAGTGCTACAGGTCTGCGGTGATAGCTTCGCCGGCCAGGGTGTCGGGTTCGGTCCCTGGTTCTCCCCGATCGCGTTGCATGTGGACATGTCCTCGGTCGATGACCCGGCAGGGGTGCGCTACACCGGGGTCACCGGTGTCTGGGAGCGGCTGCTGGCTGAGCCCACGCCGCCGGGAGAGTCACAGCTACCCGCTGGGGTAGTGCAGATTAACCGGCAAAACTATCTACTGGTCACCACCACAAGAGAGCTGGTGCCACTGAATTCCCGTCTGGTGAAAGCCGAAGTAGCGCACGGTGATTGGGAAACCGTAGCGGGGTCGGTACGGGAAGCGTCCTACCAGAACGGTCGACAATCGCAAATCAGCGGCTACTATGACCCGCTGCCCACCGCTGACTCCCCCAGGGGGTGGGTCTACATCGTGGCCGATAGCTTCGACCGCAGCCAGCCCGTGGTGCTCTACCGGGCCACGCCTGAGGCGTTCACCGACCGGTCCCGGTGGCAGGGCTGGGCCTCCGGGCCGGACGGCGGTTGGAACAAACCTCCGACGCCCTTGTGGGGTGATCACGTGGGGGAGATGAGTTTCAAGCAGGTTGAAGGCAAAGCGGTGCTGTCATATTTCAACGCCACCACCGGCAACATGGAGGTTCGGGTGGCCAACGATCCGACATCGCTGGGGAGCGCGCCGGTCACCACGGTCGTCCAACACGACGAGTGGCCTGAGCCCGCAGAGAGCCTGCCCCCACCGTATGACAACCGGCTCGCCCAACCCTACGGTGGCTACATCTCACCAGGTTCGACGCTGGACGAATTGCGGGTGTTCGTCAGCCAGTGGAATAACGTTGATCCACGAGCCCGCGCCCCATACCGCGTCATCCAGTTCGCGGTCAACCCGTATAAGCCCGACTAGCAGCCCGGCGGTCAACCTCAGCGGGTGTTGCTCATAGCCAGTACATAACCAGTACATAGCTGTCACTAGTGTTTGCTGGGGCATTATTCGAGGCATGACTGAAACACCAGAACCCACCACCAGGCGGACTGCCGCCACGCCAGCGTCTGCGGATGCGGCAGCGCAAAAGCCGAACAGGCTCTATCAGGCCGCGGCCTGGGTCGCGATCATTGCCGGAATCGTGTTCATCGTCGCGGTCGTCTTCTTCAGCGGATTTGCACTCGGCAGACACACCGGACCGCACCGCTATCACCACCATCACCGGCACCACCACGCCCTCGTTGAGCCGGGCCACCCACACCGTGGGCCCGGGTCTGCCGCTCCCGGCGGCCAGCATCGGGTGACTCCGGGACCCGGCCAGTTGCCGGCGCCTGTTGCGCCTCCCCCCGCTCCGTCGACCCCGTGAACAGGTTTCGCGCTTGACGAGCCCCACGGGGCAGTGTCTGAAGAGCCGGCCCGGCGCGTGCAAAATAGCGCCGGGCCGCGCCACGAGTGTCGCCGGTCGCGCAAGGCTGAACCCGCGGATGATCGCTCACAGTAGTTTCCTAGCGGGAACACTGGCACGGCCGTGAGGGGCCTTGCCATGATGCGAAATATGAGCCAAGTACCCGAACCGTCGATGCCGTCGACTCCCGCCACGGTGCCACCACCGCTGGGGGGTCCGCCGGCCAAACCGGACAGGCTTTATCAGGTCGCGGCGTGGATCGTGATCGTCTCAGGCATCCTGCTCATCGGCGTGCTCGTGCTGTTTCTCGTCTGGATGATCGGATAGCCGGCCGCACCGCCGCCGGGCTCAATCCCCGGCACAGCTTCCGGATCTCGCGGGCCGAGACACCGCCCGGTGGTCGACAACATCACCAGCCACCATCGCGATCGGCTTCGCAGTGACCTCGATTCACAGCGATTTCATGCCTGGGGAGCTTTTGGTGTCCGTCATGCATGGGCATGATTCAAGGCATGACCGAAACACCTGAACCGTCGGCGCAGCCGACTCCCCCCGTCCCGGCTGCGCCACCGTTTGCGGTGCCGCCGTATCCGGCGAAGCCGAGCAGGCTCTATCAGTTCGCGGCGTGGGTGGTGATTGTCGCCGGCATCGTTTTCATCGTGGCGGTGATCTTCTTTACCGGGGCGCTCGTTGCCGGGCACGACCAATATCGCTACCACCCGAACCACCATGGGGTATTCGGTCCGGCTGGCTCAGGTGGCGGGCCGCCGCCTGGGGCGGGCCAGTGGTTATTCGTTTTCCCCGGTGGGCCAGGGATGGGGCAGGGCGGGCCCGGTGGTCCACCGATGATGCCGATGATGCCGGGTGGACCCGGTGGTCCGGGCATGGGCCCGGGCATGGGCCCGGGTATGGGCCCGGGCATGGGACCGGGGGGCATGTCTCCGACGGCCACGCCGCCTACCACGCCTTCGTCGCGTCCCTGACCTGTCCGCAGCGATGCGGGCGTGGTATTTGCGGGCTCGGGTAACGGCGCGTGGTTTTCTTGGCGGGTCCGCAATCGCGGGTCCGGGCACGCCGGACGGGGCAACCCGGGCTTCTGCTGGCCTTTTCTTGTTGGCATGATCGAGCCCATGAGCATTGAAGTCGTCTACACCACGGAGTGCACCGCCACCGGCGGTGGCCGCGACGGTCACGTGAAGTCAGCAGACGGTCGTATCGACCTCGACACCCGCCCGCCGAAGGAGATGGGTGGTACTGGAGAGGGCACCAACCCCGAGCAGTTATTCGCCGCCGGCTATGCCGCCTGCTTTCTCGGCGCGCTGCGCCTGGTCGCGGGCAGGAGCAATGTCAAACTGAACGACGCCACCGAGGTCACCGTCAAGATCGGGTTCGGCAAGGATTCTGCTGGCGGATTCGGGCTCACTGGCACCATCATCGGCTACCTACCCGGCGTGGAGCAGAGTGTGGCCGATGATCTGATGCACCAGGCTCACCAGGTTTGCCCGTATTCGAGGGCCACCAAGGGAAACGTCGATATCGACGTTTCGGCCAAGGTTTAGCCGGGCAGTTGGGGTCAATGCGGCTGATCGCCGCGGCGGCGGGTGCCGGTGTGATTGTCGGCATCGGCACAGGATTCGCGGCCCCGGTCGGCGCGGCCGGCCCATCGGATCCGGGCGTGGTCAACTACGCCGTGCTCGGCAAGGGTTCGGTCGGCAATATCGTCGGTGGGCCGATGCGGTGGGAATCCATGTCGACCGAGCCCTACCAGTCGTACTGGGTTGACGATCCGGTGTGCAACAACTGGGCTGACATCGGGCTGCCCGAGGTGTACAACGACCCCGATCTGGCCTCGTTCAACAGCGCCGTCACGCAGACGTCCGCGACCGACCAGGCCCACTTGGTCAAACAAGCCGTTGGTGTCTTCGCCACCAACGGCGCCGCCGACCGGGCCTTTCACCGTGTCGTGGACCGCACCGTCGGCTGCTCTGGCCAAACTACCGCGATGCACCTCGACAACGGCACCACGCAGGTGTGGACTTTCGACGGCGGGCCGCCGACGGCCACCGATGCGGCCTGGACGAAACAGGAAGTGGGCACCGACCGGCGCTGCTTCACCCAAACCCGGCTGCGAGAGAATGTGTTGCTGCAAGCCAAGGTGTGCCAGTCCGGTAACGGCGGTCCGGCCGTCAATGCGCTGGCCGGAGCCATGCAGAACATGCTCGGACAGTAAAGCGGCGCGGATTTGGGTATTCCTCCCCGACATGTCGCTCACCACAATCGCGGGAGTTTGCCGACGCCTTGGGGAGAATATTGCCCGAAGGGTCGTGGCTCGTCGAATAGTAGTAGCCGGGCAAGCAGCGGGTCGCGACACATCGGTCGGGGCCGGGAGGGGTTTTGCGATATGACACGTCCTCCGGTTGCGCCAGCCCCGGCGCCGTGCCCCGCTGGCAGCAGCCGCTCCGACACCGAACTGCTCGGTTCGTCCGCCGCCGCGCAACTTATCGCCAACAGCTGTCTCACCGACGCGCCGCTAGGTCGGGTCGGGCTCGAAGTGGAAGCGCACTGCTATGACCGGGCCGATCCGCACCGCCGCCCGGCATGGGGGGAAATCAGCGAGGTTCTGGACTCGCTGCCGGATTTGCCGGGCGGCAGCACGGTGAGCGTGGAACCCGGCGGGGCCGTGGAACTGTCCGGCCCACCCGCCGACGGGGTGGTGTCGGCGATCGAGGCGATGACGCGTGATCAAGCGCTACTGCGGTCCGCCTTTTGCGAGGCCGGTCTGGGGCTGGTGCTGCTGGGCGCCGATCCGCTGCGGCCCGCGGAGCGAGTCAATCCCAGCGCGCGTTACCGCGCCATGGAACAGTTCTTCGCCGCCACCAACACCGCGACAGCGGGTGCGGCGATGATGACCTCGACGGCATCGATCCAGGTCAACCTCGACGCCGGGCCGCAGGCCGACTGGGCGGCGCGGGTGCGGTTAGCGCATGCTCTAGGCCCGACGATGATCGCGATCGCCGCGAACTCTCCGCTGCTGGGCGGACGATTCTCCGGCTGGCGCTCCACTCGGCAGCGGGTGTGGGGGCAGCTGGACTCCGCGCGTTGCGGGCCGATCTTGGGTGCCAGCGGCGATGATCCGGGCACCGACTGGGCGCGCTACGCGCTGAACGCGCCGGTGATGCTGGTCCACAACCCCGAGGCCGTGCCAGTGACGCAGTACGTACCCTTCGCCGAGTGGGCCGACGGCCGGGCGTTACTGGGCGATCGCCGTCCGACCGCCGCTGATCTGGAATACCATCTGACCACGCTGTTCCCACCTGTGCGGCCCCGCGGGTGGCTGGAAATCCGTTACCTCGATGCGGTGCCCGACCCGATTTGGCCGGCGGTGGTGTTCACGCTGGTCGCGCTGCTGGACGATCCGGTTGCCGCCGACACCGCGGCCGAAGCCGTCGAACCGGTCGCCGCTGCCTGGGACATCGCGGCCCGGGTCGGGCTGCGCGATCCGCGGCTGTATACGGCGGCCAATCGGTGTGTGGCCGCCGCTGTCGAGCGAGCACCGGAACAACTGACCGAGCCGATGCAGCGGTTGGTTCGTAATGTCGAACAGGGCCGCTGTCCGGCCGACGAATTCTGTGAGCAGGTGGTCGGGCACGGTATCGCACCGGCGCTCGCACGGTTGGCGCAAGGGGGATTGTGAGTCGGCGAGAACAGCTGGCCCGCGATCTGGGGCGGGCACGAGAACGCACGCTTCGGTTGGTGGATCTCGATGATGCCGAGCTTCGCCGCCAGTACGACCCGTTGATGAGCCCACTGGTGTGGGACTTGGCGCATATCGGCCAGCAGGAGGAACTGTGGTTGCTGCGCGGAGGCGACGGCACGCGGCCGGGGATGTTGCCGCCCGAAATCGACAGCCTCTACGACGCCTTCCAGCATCCGCGCGCCGGCCGCGGCGCTTTACCGTTGCTGTCCCCGGATGAGGCGCGGGCGTATTGCCGCGCGGTGCGTTCGGCTGCGCTGGATACCCTCGATGCCCTGCCCGAGCACCAGCTGGGGGATCCGATGGGCTGTGCTGACAGGTCGGAGGGGACGGCAGCGTGGTCCGATCCGGGCTTCGTGTTCGCCATGGTGGTCAGCCACGAACACCAGCACAACGAAACCATGCTGCAGGCATTGAATCTGCGCCGCGGTGCGCCGCTGCTGCGTGCAACAGCTACCGTGCCCGCGGGCCGGCCAGGGCTGGCCGGGACATCGGTGCTGGTGCCGGGCGGGCCGTTCGTGCTGGGTGTGGACGGCGCAGACGAGCCGTTCGCGCTGGACAACGAACGCCCCGCCCACCTCGTCGACGTGCCGGCGTTCCGGATCGGCCGGGTTCCGGTCACCAACGGCGAATGGCAGCAGTTCGTCGACGACGGCGGCTACACCAACCCGCGGTGGTGGTCGCCGCGCGGTTGGGAACATCGCCAGCGCGCCGGCTTGACGGCGCCCCAATTTTGGAATGGCGACGGCACCCGCACACGGTTCGGGTATGTGGAGACCATTCCCGCTGACGAACCGGTGCAGCATGTCAGCTACTTCGAGGCCGAAGCCTACGCCGCGTGGGCAGGTGCCCGCCTGCCCACCGAAATCGAATGGGAGAAGGCCTGTGCGTGGGATCCCGCGACTGGCAGCAGGCGCCGTTACCCGTGGGGGCACGACGAGCCGTCGGCCACGCGTGCCAACCTCGGCGGCGCTGCGCTACGTCCCGCGCCCGTCGGCGCCTACCCGGCGGGTGCGTCCGCGTATGGGGCCGAGCAGATGATCGGCGATGTGTGGGAGTGGACCAGTTCACCGCTGCGGCCCTGGCCGGGATTCGTCCCGATGATCTACCAGCGCTATTCGCAACCATTCTTCGGTGGCGATTACCGGGTCTTGCGGGGGGGATCGTGGGCGGTGGAGCCGGGCATCCTGCGGCCCAGCTTCCGTAACTGGGATCACCCCTACCGTCGGCAGATATTCTGCGGTGTCCGGCTGGCCTGGTCGGTCCCGGACGGCGAAGTCCGGGAACCGGCCTGATGTGCCGCCAGCTGGGATGGCTCGGGCGGGAGGTCACGGTCTCCTCGCTGATGCTGGATCCGCCGCACTCGCTGCGAGTGCAGTCATACGCACCGCGTCGGCAAAAGCACGGGATGATCAACGCCGACGGGTGGGGTGTCGGCTTTTTCGATGGTGTCACGCCGAGACGCTGGCGCAGCACGGCGCCGCTATGGGCGGATTCGTCGTTCGAGTCGGTCGCGCCGGCGCTGCGCACCCGGTGCATGGTCGCATCGGTGCGCTCGGCGAGCGCGGGAATGCCGATCGAACTCGGCGCTACCGCGCCGTTCACCGACGGTCAGTGGCTGTTGGCGCACAACGGGACCGTCGACCGCACGGTGCTGCCCCGCTGTGTGTCGGCCGAACCGGTGTGCGACAGCACCATCCTCGCGGCTGTGCTCTTCGAACGCGGGCTGGACGCTCTGGGGGAAACCGTCGCCGCAGTCGGAGCCGCGGACCGCAACGCCCGGCTGAACATCCTTGCTGCCGACGGTTCCCGGCTTTTGGCGACCACCTGGGGGGACACACTGTCGATCCTGCGCCGTGATGACGGGGTGGTGGTGGCCAGTGAGCCGTACGACGACGATCCCCGCTGGGAAGACGTGCCCGACCGCCACCTCGTGCAGGTCACCGCGGACGGGGTCACGCTGACCGCACTGCACTCTGCGAAAGGATCGTGATGACCCTGTCGCTGTCGAACCACCTGGCCGCCGGTTCGGCATATCAGGCCTTGTGTCGGGATGTGTTCGACGGCCTACAGCGAACACCGAAATCTTTGCCGCCCAAGTGGTTTTACGACTCGGTGGGCAGCGATCTGTTCGACCAGATCACTCGGCTGCCCGAGTACTACCCCACGCGTGCCGAAGCCGCTATCCTGCGGTCCTGCTCAGCGGAAGTGGCCCACGCCAGCCGGGCCGACACCCTGGTCGAGCTGGGTAGCGGCACCTCGGAGAAAACCCGCATGCTGCTGGACGCACTGCACCACCGCGGGTCACTGCGCCGATTCGTGCCCTTCGACGTCGACGCCGCCATGTTGCACGCGGCAGCGACCGCCATCCAGCGTGAATATCCGTACATCGAAATCGAAGCCGTGTGCGGAGATTTCGAGGAACACCTGGGCGAGATTCCCGGCGGCGGGCGGCGGCTTTTCGTGTTCTTGGGTTCGACGATCGGCAACCTGACCGGCGGGCCGCGCGCGCAGTTCCTGGCGGCGCTGGCCGCGGTGCTGCGCCCCGGGGACAGCCTGCTGCTGGGCACCGATCTGGTGAAAGACAGCGAGCGGCTGGTGCGTGCATACGACGACGCCGCCGGGGTGACAGCCCGGTTCAACCGCAATGTGCTCGCCGTCATCAACCGGGAACTCGACGCCGATTTCGACCTCGGCGCCTATCGGCATGTCGCACGCTGGAATGCCGGTGAAGAGCGGATCGAGATGTGGTTGCGTGCCGAGCGGCCCCAGCGAGTGCGGGTGCGCGCGCTGAACCTCACCGTCGAGTTCGCTGCGGGCGAAGAGATGCTCACCGAGGTGTCGTGCAAGTTCCGGCCCGCCGCGGTGGCAGCCGAGTTGGCCGCCGCGGAACTGCGCCGAACGCATTGGTGGACAGACGACGCCGGCGACTTCGGGTTGTCACTGGCTGTCAAGTAGGCCGCGGCTCGCCCCACCTGGTGCGGCCCGAGCAGCTTGCGTTAGCCGGTCTTGTGGGCAGTGAGCAGGTACGCAGGCATCTTCGCCCGGCCTTTCTCGTCCCTGGCGAACTCCGGCATCTGGAACGGCGCATCGGCGCGGGCCGCTGGGGTGTTGGCGTGGATGAAGGCCGGGCGGATCTCGTCGATCTCCCAGTATTTTGACACCGCTGCCCGCAACTCGTCTTCGTCGACCGTGTTGGGCCCCTGCTCGGCCTCTGGTGGAAATGCACTTTTGGCGAACACTAGCGCGAAATAGCTGGCCCCGGGGGCCGCGGCCCGGTGCACCGAGCGCAGGTAGTCGTCGCGCGCCTCGACCGGTAGCGAGTGAAACAGCGTGGAGTCGACCACGGTGTTGAAGCGGCCGTCATAGCCGGTCAATGTGGTGATGTCGGCCTGCACGAAGCTGGCGTTGCCCAGCCCCCGTTCCGCTGCCGCTTTTCGTGCGGCGGTGATGGCGGTGGGCGTGAGGTCGACGCCGACGACCGTGTACCCTTCGGCGGCCAGCGCCAGGGATAGCTCGGCATATCCGCAGCCGGCGTCGAGCACCTCGCTGCGGAACTTGCCTGCGCGCATCAGTGCAGCCAGCTCCGGCTGTGGTTCACCGATATTCCACGGCGGCGGGCCCTCGAAGACGCCCTCCTGCCGGTAGACGCTGTCCCAGTCCATCACTTCATTGGCCATGAAATCCACGCTACTCGGCAAGATCCCAGACATGCACCGGCTCATTGGTGTGCATGTTCTCGCAGTATCGGCGCAGCATCTCAGCGAGAGCCGCGGGCCGGGTCATCCCAGCCTCCTGTAGTGACCGCACGGTGGACACCTGCCAGACGGCGCCGTTGCGGCCCGTTTTGGCGCGGCCTTCGATGACACCGAGAAACCGGTCACGTGCCTCGACGGCAACATCCCACCGCCGCAGGCCCTCATCGGCCATCGGCAGCAGGTGGCGCAGGACCAATTCATCGGTTGTGACCTCGCCCACACCCGGCCAGTGCATGCGGGCAGCGATGCCGTGTCGCGCGGCATTCAAGAAATTGGCATGAGCGGCAGTGAAACTCATCTTAGTCCAGAGCGGACGATCGTCCTCTGACAGGACACGCAGCACGCCGTAGTAGAACACCGAATTGGCCAGCATGTCGACAACCGTCGGCCCGGCGGGCAACACCCGGTTTTCGACCCTGAGGTGGGGCCGGCCGTCGACGACGTCGTATACCGGCCGGTTCCAGCGGTATACGGTTCCGTTGTGCAGCCGCAACTCGGCAAGCTGCGGAGTCCGTCCGGCAGCCAGCTCGGCGACGGGATCCTCGTCGGACACCTCGGGCAGCAATGACGGAAAGTAGCGCACATTTTCTTCGAAAAGGTCGAAGATCGACGTGATCCAGCGCTCGCCGAACCACACCCGGGGCCGCACCCCCTGGGCTTTGAGCTCGTTGGGGCGAGTGTCGGTGGCCTGGGTGAACAGTTCGATGCGGGTTTCCGCCCACAGCTGATGACCGAAGAAGTAGGGCGAGTTCGCCCCCAACGCCAGTTGCGGCCCGGCCAGCACCTGCGCGGCGTTCCAGTTGTGGGCGAAAACACCGGGAGGCACCTGCAGGTGCAATTGCACGCTCGTGCAAGCGGATTCGGGAGCGATGGACGCGGAATGCAGACTCAGCGGCTCGGGGCCGCTGATGTCGATCTGAATGTCCTCGCCGCGGGCGCTGAAGATGGAGTCGTTGAGCGCCGCATACCGCGTCGACTCGCTCATCCAGCCTTCGGTGAGGTGCCCGGGCATCAGCGTGGGCAGAATACCGATCATCACGATGTGGGTGCCGTTGGTGTTGGCTTTAGCTTCGGCTGCGTTCAAGCTGGCCCGGACGTCGGCCTCCAGTTCCAGAACGGTGTGCCCGGCCAGGGGCCGGGGAGGAACATTTAATTCGATGTTGTACGCGCCCAGTTCGGTCTGATAAGCGGGGTCGGCGATAGCGGCCAGTACGGGCTGATTCGCCATCGCTGGTCGGTACTCCGAATCGACCAGATTGCACTCGATTTCCATGCCGGTGAGCGGTCGGTCGAATTCGAAACTGGACTGCGCCAGCATCGTTTCGAAGACGTCTAGGCACAGCTGTACTTTGCGCCGGTATTGACGCCGGTGAGCGCGGTTGTAGGCGGCGCGCTTGACCTCTTCACCCACATCGCCGATGCAACAGGTTTCCCGGCTTCTGCGCAACCAAGGCGATGGATTGGGGTGTGCGAGCCAGCGGCCCCCTCGCCCGCATCCTGTGCCGGGCTACCTCGTAGAGCTACCGGAAGGCCATCATGGATGGTTACACTGACCGCGGGCCAAAGGAGCACAGGTGGCCGAATTCGTCGCCGCTATCGACCAGGGCACCACCAGCACTCGGTGCATGATTTTCAGCCACGACGGCGCCGAAGTCGCGCGCCATCAGCGTGAGCATGAGCAGATCCTGCCGCGCGCGGGCTGGGTCGAACACAACCCAGCCGAGATCTGGGAGCATACCGCATCAGCGCTCACATCCGTCCTGCAGATGACCAACCTTTCACCAAAAGATATTGCTGCGCTGGGAGTGACAAACCAGCGGGAGACCACGCTGGTGTGGGATCGGCACACCGGGCGGCCGTACTGCAACGCGATCGTCTGGCAGGACACCCGCACCGACCATATCGCCGCGGTGCTGGATCGTGACGGGCGCGGCGATGTGATACGCCGCAAAGCCGGCCTGCCGCCGGCCACCTATTTCTCCGGCGGGAAATTGCAGTGGATTCTTGACAATGTCGAGGGTGTGCGTGAAGCCGCCGAACACGGTGACGCCCTGTTCGGCACCGTCGACACTTGGCTGGTGTGGAATTTGACGGGCGGACCGCGCGGCGGGGTGCACGTCACCGACGTCACCAACGCCAGCCGAACCATGCTGATGGATCTGGAGACGCTGGACTGGGACGATGAGTTGCTGTCGCTCTTCACTATTCCGCGGGAAATGCTGCCGGTGATCGCGCCGTCATCGCCGCAGCAGCCCTACGGCGTGACGTCCAAGACCGGACCGGTGGGCGGTGAGGTGCCGATCACCGGAATCCTCGGCGACCAGCATGCGGCGATGGTCGGTCAGGTTTGCCTGGCCGAAGGAGAAGCGAAAAACACGTACGGCACAGGCAATTTTCTGCTGCTTAACACAGGTGAGAAGATCGTACGGTCACGCAATGGCCTGCTGACGACCGTCTGTTACCAGTTCGAAGACGCGAAACCAGTTTATGCCCTTGAAGGTTCGATCGCGGTAACCGGTGCTGCAGTGCAGTGGCTGCGTGACCAGCTGGGTATCATCGGCGCTGCCGAGGAAAGTGAGGCGCTGGCCCGCCAAGTTCCCGACAGTGGCGGGGTGTACTTCGTGCCGGCATTTTCCGGTTTGTTCGCTCCCTACTGGCGATCCGATGCCCGTGGCGCAATCGTGGGCTTGTCCCGGTACCACACCAACGCTCACCTGGCACGCGCTACGCTGGAGGCCATTTGCTACCAAAGTCGTGACGTGGTCGATGCGATGGAAGCTGATTCCGATGTGCGCCTTGAGGTTTTAAAGGTAGACGGTGGTGTTACCTCCAACGACTTATGCATGCAGATTCAGGCTGATGTTCTGGGAGTAGATGTGGTACGGCCCGTTGTTGCCGAAACCACAGCGCTCGGCGCGGCCTACGCCGCGGGCCTGGCGGTCGGGTTCTGGGCGGATCCGGCCGAGCTGCGGGCGAACTGGCGGGAGGATAAGCGGTGGCGGCCGGTTTGGTCTGCCGACCAACGCGCAGCGGCATATGCGGGTTGGCGTAAAGCGGTGCAGCGCACGCTGAACTGGGTCGACGTGTGCTGAGTTGGTGGGCTGGACTGGGGGCCGGACCAGCCGCTCGCCGGCGAGATCACCTTGCCGGCTGTTGCGATCAAGCCGTCACTGAGGTGGTGTGAGCCCGTCGGCGTCCGGCGGCCGTTGCGAGGAGGCGGGCTGGGGGCCATGCCCCAACGGTGTCCCCGGCGTTGGCCAGGGCGGGCCCGGTGATCGCAGCGGCTCGGGTGAGCGGGGCGTCGCACGCAGTCGCGCGAGCTCGCGCCGATGCCGTTCAGCTAACACGGCGGCCAACACCAGCTGTGGCGGAGTACCTGGCGGAGGTGGTGGCGCGATGTGCGCGAGCACGTCACCGGCGATTCGGTACGCCATTTGCTCACGCACCCGAGGGTCGAGTTGTTTTGCTCGAGAGAGGAATTGCCGTGCCACTTCAGCCTGGTGACCGCTGAGGCCCGACAGCTGCAGCGACGACGCCCACTGGGCGAGCGCGGGCGGCATCTCCGGTGGTGGGCCTAACCGCGGCCCGCGTTCACTGATGACGACCGTGCCGGCAAAAATATCGCCGATACGTTTGGCTTTCGGTGACACCATACTGCAGATCATTGCCGGACTCCCGGCGAACATCCAGATTTCCACCACCGAGGCCAACGCACGAAAAAGCGCCTGCCGAAAACGTTCCGGACCGCCGTCGTCAGCTACCACGCGTAAACCCATCACGATCTTGCCGACAGAGCGACCCCGCGTCGCCGTTTCGAAAATAAGTGGATACCCGACCAGCACTGCCACTGTGAAAATGATCACGCCCGCGGTGGTCAGCGCGTCGTCGAACCGGGTCAGCGTGGCCGCCCACAGCATGAGACCGAGCATGTAGCTGACAAACATCACCGTGATGTCGATCAACGCGCCGACTGCCCGCACCGGCAACTGGGCAATCTGCATATCAAGCACAACGGCATCACCAGTGACCAGCTCTGCGGACATACCTTCGAACGCTACCGTGTGTGACTGGGGCGCTCACCGGCAAAAAGATGTGGTCCCGGGTCGACGGCGGCTGCCGGTGGCATTTGAGGACCGTGACCTGCCGCATCGCGCTGCATTCGGCACTACGCTGCGCTAGATGGACGTCGACGCGTTCGTGCTGGTTCACCGGGACACCTGGGACCGGCTTGAGAAATTGGTGAAGAACCGGCGGCGGCTCACCGGCGCCGAAGTCGACGAACTTGTCGAGCTGTACCAGCGGGTGTCCACCCATCTGTCAATGCTGCGCTCGGCGTCGTCGGACTCGGCATTGATCGGCCGGCTCTCGACCCTCGTCGCGCGTGCCCGGGCCGTTGTCACCGGTGCGCACGCCCCAATGACCGGTACGATCATCCGGTTCTGGACGGTGGCTTTCCCGGTGGTGGCTTACCGCGTGTGGCGGTGGTGGCTGGCCACGGCACTGGCCTTCTTCGCCCTCGTCGCAGTCATTGCCTTGTGGGTTGCCACCAGCCCGGAAATCCAGTCCGTCATCGGAACACCAAGTGACATAGACGAATTAGTCAACCACGATTTCGCTTCATATTACCGTGAGCACCCGGCCGGGTCTTTCGCTCTGCAGGTGTGGGCCAACAATTCCCTGGTGGCCGCGAAGTGCATTGCATTCGCGGTGCTGCTCGGGCTGCCGATCCCGTTGGTGCTGTTTCAAAACGCCGCCAACCTCGGAGTAATCTCCGGCCTGATGTTCCAGGCGGGTAAGGGTGCCATTTTGCTGGGCCTGCTCACGCCGCACGGGCTGCTGGAGTTGACCGCGGTGTTCTTGGCGGCGGCGGCCGGAATGCGGTTGGGGTGGACTGTAATATCGCCTGGTCAGCGGCCGCGGAGCCAGGTGCTCGCCGAGCAGGGGCGTGCGATGGTGTCGATCGCTGTCGGACTGGTGGCGGTGCTGTTGGTCTCAGGGGCGATTGAAGCACTGGTGACACCGTCCCCGTTACCCACCGTAGTGCGGGTAGGCGTTGGAATAACTGCGGAGGCAGCCTTTTTGACCTACATTGTCTACTTTGGCAGCCGGGCCGCACGAGCAGGCCGTACTGGGGACGTCGAGGATGCGCCCGATACCCTCCCAACGGGGTGACCACCGTGGAGCGTGAACTGGTGATGCACGGAATCGCGAAAAACCCTTCGTGACTGACTTTTCGATCCTGCTCGGACACATCGCGCCGCCCCACTGCCATGTTGGCTAAAGTCGGCCGGCAGCTTTCATCGCCAGGTAGCTGTCGGCAAGTGCGGGAGCGAGTTGTGGGGGTGCCGCGTCCACCACGTCGACCCCGCGGCGGCGTAGCCGTGATGCGATGGCGCGCCGGTCATTGCGGGCACGTTCGGCGGCTGCCGCCTCGTATACTGCGGCCGCATCGGAGCGACCGCAGGCCAGTTGGTCAAGGCGGGGGTCGGTGACCGCGGCCAGAATGACCTGGTGCCTGGCCGCTAGTTGGGGAAGGACCGGCAGTAGGCTTTCGCCGAGCGCAGCCGCGTTGAGGTCGGTCAGCAGGACCACCAGCGCACGCCGGGGAGCTCGGTGCACGATTGCGGCAACTGTTGCGCGCCAGTCTGTCTCGATCAGCTCCGGTTGCAATGGTGCAATCGCATCGACGAGTTGTGCGAGCAGTTCGGTGCGTGACGAGCCGAACACGGCGGCCTTGAGCACCCGGTCATGAGCCAGGAAGTCGACGTGATCGCCGGCCCGTGAAGCCAGTGCGGCCAGCAACAGCGCGGCGTCTACCGACCAGTCCATCCGGGGCCAGCCGGCCGGGTCGCGGGCCGTGGGATCGACGCCGACGCGACCTGCGGCCGTGCGGCCGGTGTCGAGCACGATGATGACTCGCCGGTCGCGTTCAGGCCGCCACGTGCGTACCACGACATCGGCTCGCCGGGCAGTGGCTCGCCAGTCGATCGAGCGAACATCGTCGCCCACGACATACTCGCGCAGCGAATCGAATTCCGTGCCTTGTCCGCGGGTCAGCGTCGGCAGTAGGCCGTCGATTTCGCGCAGTTTGGCCAGTCGCGACGGCAGGTGCTTACGCGACAAGAACGGCGGCAGCACCCGGAGGAGACACGGGACGGACTGCGAACTCTGCCGGCCGGCCAGCCCCAGCGGCCCGATCGACCGGGCGGTGACCACGGTAGACAGCTGGTCCCCGCGGCGAACCGGTACCAGCTGGGTCGTGACCTGAACGCAGTGCCCGGGTGCGATATCAACACGGTGACACCGCGGCAGCGCGCGTGCACTGGGAGCCCAGGCGTCGCGCACCTCGCCGCGGAACCGTCGCCGACCGCTGTTACGGATCAACAGGTCGACGCCCACCGAATCGCCGAGCCGCGCTGAGGCGTAGTTCGCTCGGGTAAATCGCAGCGCCCGGGTGCTCGCCGCTAACCAGGTATCGACCGCGACTGCCGCCACTAAGAGCGCCAGCAGCACGATGAAAGACGCAGCAGGCCAAGGTGTTATCGCGATCGGAAGGATGCACAGCAGTGCAACCAGCGCTGGCCGTCGGGTCAGACTCACTAGCGGGGCACCGGGACGGAAGCCAGGATCCCGTCGAGGATGCTGTCGGCTGTGGCGCCCTCAAGCTCCGCTTCCGGGCGTAGCGACACCCGGTGCCGCAGCACCGGCCGCGCCATGGCTTTGACGTCGTCAGGGGTGACGTAGGGGCGCCCGGATAGCCATGCCCACGAACGCGCGGTGGCCATCAGCGCCGTCGCGCCGCGGGGCGAGACACCGAGTCGCAGTGCGGGCGACCGCCGGGTGGCGGCGACGATGTCGACGATGTACCCGAGCACCTCATCGGCGACCAAAACCTGACTTACCGCGTCGCGACCGGCGGCCAGCTCTGCCGGCCCGGCCACCGGGTCGATCGCGGACAAGTCGCGGGGGTCGAAGCCGTGCACATGCCGGCCGAGGATGGCGATCTCCGAGTCCCGCCCCGGCAAAGGCACAGTCAGCTTGAGCAGGAATCTATCCAGCTGCGCTTCCGGCAGTTGATAGGTGCCCTCGTATTCGATCGGGTTCTGGGTGGCAGCGACGATAAACGGGTCCGGCAGCGCCTTGGGTTGACCATCGATACTGACCTGGCGCTCTTCCATGGCTTCCAGCAACGCCGCCTGCGTCTTGGGCGGGGTCCGGTTAATCTCGTCGGCCAGCATGAGATTGGTGAAGACCGGGCCCGCCCGGAACACGAATGCGGCGGTGCGCGCGTCGTAGACCAGCGAACCGGTGACGTCCCCGGGCATCAGGTCCGGCGTGAATTGCACCCGCTTGAACTCCAACTGCAGAGCAGCGGCCAAAGCCCGGATCAGCAGCGTCTTAGCAACCCCGGGAACGCCTTCAAGCAGGACGTGCCCCCGGCACAACAGCGCGACCACTAGGCCGCTGACTATGGCGTCCTGCCCGACAACAGCTTTGGCGATTTCGGCACGCAGGGCCAGCAGTGCTTGTCGGGCCGACTCAGCAGCCGGGGCCTGGGGTGATGCGGACGCTGGCTGTGTCACGAGTGGGTGACCCGCCTTTCGATATCGTCGAGCGCACGGGCAAGGTGTAGCAGATCGGCATCGGTCGCCGGTGGCGGACCGAACAGGCTGTGGTGTACCCAGTCCGCGGAGACGTCGGTGCGTTGTATCACAGCGGATACTACTGCCGGCGCCGGTGTGTCGGCTTCGAGTCCGATCCGGGTCAACATCCGCTGCAGCGCAGCGGTGCGCAGCGCCTGGGCGGCACGGTCGCGCGCTCGCCGGGACCGGTACAGCCGGCCCAAGCCCTCAACGGTCTCCGACGCACGCACCACCACCGGCAAATTTTCGGCCACCAGCGGACCGAGTCGGCGTCCCTTCCAGAGTGCCAGCGCGATCACCACGACCCAGAGCTGCCCGGCCATCCAGATGACCCGGTCTGGAATGACGTCGACAATAGTTGCCGAACGAGATGTCTCACCTTCGGTGCGTTGTGGTGCATACCAAATGAGGCGTGAGCGGGAGCCAGCGAGGTTCATCGCCAGCGCGGCATTGCCTGCCCGCAACAGTCCTTTGTTGGTCATGAAGTGGCTGTCGCCGACCACGGTGATGGTACGCGTGCCGTCGCGGTAGCGGACCAGCACGCCGCCATAGCAGCTCGTGACCGGCCGCTGATCGGTGGCCACATAGGTGTCGGTGGGCCCGAACTGTACCGAGCCAGCGCGGTTCGCTTCTTGTAGAGCACAATTGGGGAAACTGTCGGGCATTTCGAGCCCACCGGCTCGCAGCACCGGGGCCAGCGCGGCACGCGCACGTGACGTTGGCTTGACCAACAGCAGGTCGGCGGGAGTTTTCGCCAGCCGTTCGAGTATCGAATCGCCGGCCAGATGCTGAGTCTGGGCCACCAGCACCAGCGCGTCTGGCCGGGCTGCGTGTTCGACATCGGCGATGTTGTGCGCAACTACCACCTGCACCCCGTGGTCACGCAGCAGCGCTACAAGAGCGTGCGCCCCTGCGGGTTCGGTTGAGGCCGGGTCCATCCGCCCACCGGGTCGCGGTGCGGTGAGATATGTGCCAATCGCGGCGACGGCCGCGACAGCGACCACAGCCGCCACCATCCCACGCCATGAGCGCCACCGCCGCGACGTGGACGGGGCTACGGCGAGGCGACCCGAGGTGCCGACGGTCATTCGACTTGTGCCCAGGAACCGGACTCCGCCGGATGGACAACCTCCGGTGGTGTGGCTGGTGAACGGGTCCGCAGATGATCATCGAGGTTGACGATCATCTGATATTCCTCCGGGGTCCCACGGCGGCCTCCATAGGTAACGTCGTTGAAGACCATCGCCGCCGTGACCAATTCAGGCGACAAATCCGGCAAGGATGTACCGGCGTCGCGGGCCAGCTCGCTGGCGGTGCGGCCAGGAGCCGGGTTGAGGATATTTCTCTCCTCGAGCTCACGAGCAACGGCGCGCACCCGATGTCGAATCGCTGCAGTCCAATTGCCCGCCGCCGCATGGCTTTCGGCACTTGTTCGATGCTGCGCGGCACTGAGGAGGTTAGTGTCGAAGAGTTGGAGATCGGTATTGCGGTGGGTGTGCATGGTGCGGCGGGCAACCCGGATACCAGCCACGACCGCGATTGCCAGCGCGGTCAGTACAGCGGTGATGGCAAGCCATCCGCCGGGTACCGAGGAACCTTTTAGCGCCAGGCGATACAGGAGGTCCTCGACCCAGTCGCGGACCAGCTGTCTCGGCGAGTCTTTAGGGTAGATCGCTTTGGCCAGTTCGTGTTTCGCAGCTTCATGGGCCGCGTTGCGATCGATGTCGATAGCGGGCATTATCGGCCAGTCCTCACACCGGCCGGGTCAGCCACAGGGAGTCGGTAGCCGCCGCCGGGGCTGTCGCGCCAGCAGCGCCAGTCTGCAACACCAGGTCGAAGGCCTCTGCACGGATTCGGCGGTCGGTGTAGAGCAACACGATCACCCCGGCGCCGAACGGCGCGGTGACAATTTGCCCGATCGCCGAGCCGAGATGTGTCAGCGCGGTGCCGATGAGCAGCGGGCCGGTGGATGACGCGGCGGTCATGAGCAGCTGGCCGCCGATACTGAACGGCATCGCAATAGCGCTGCTGGCCACAAAGACCACCACGGCGGCCAGTAGCCGGATGCCCAGTACCCGCCAGAAGCTGTTGCGCACCAGCCCAATGGATCTGGTGATCGCGTCGAAAACGGTGAGTCTCTCCAATACGATCAGCACCGGTGCGAACAACAGCACAGTGTAGAGGTAGCCGATCGTGACGATCAGGCCAAGCACCAACGGGAACCCGACGACGACCGCCGCCACGCCGTTGCCCAGCGCTGCGACGGCGGCGACTATCAAGACAACCGGTCCCACGAGTGCAACCATTCCGGCGGCTTCCAGCGCCGCCAGCCCCATCAACGGCAAGAGCCGGGCACGGATTCTGGACCATGTTTCACCGGCGGTGATCGAGGTCCCGAACACCGCGCGTCCGACGATAACGGTGAGCATTCCGCTGAGCAGTATTCCGGCTAGCCAGGAAACGAAAGCGCTGGCACTGGTCGACATACTCCAGGCGCCGATGTCTCCCCAGGTGGGTTCATACGATGGATCTGCGCGCATTTGGCGTACGGCGGCCAGTGGTCCGGTCTCGGCGATCAAGGCGATGAGCTGCATGAGGACGACGACGATCGCAGTCAATCCCAGTGTCGGCTTTGGGTTGGCGCGGATATAACTGACCGCCCCGTTGAAGATGTCGCTTAAGCTCAACGGCCGAAGCGGAATGATTCCGGGTTTGACGACCGCCGGGGGCGGCTGCAATTGGGCGGCATAGCCTGCCGGTGCACCATAGCCGGTCGGTGGACCATACCCAGCTAGGGGCCCATGAGCCGGCGGTGGGTAGCCTGGCCACGGGCCGTAACCCGGGAAGCCGTAACCCGGCGGTGTTCCGTAACCCGTCGGAGCGTAACCGGGTGGCGGATAGCCCGGGGCGCCATAACCCGGCGGGCTATAGCCCCACGCCGGGTAGCCGGGCGGCACAGCGCCCGCAGAATCGTAGTCGAGTGGCGGATCGCCGGGTGCCGGATAGCCCGGAGCACCATGCGGCAGCGTGCTCACTGGCGGCGGCCGCCGTCGTCGACGATCATGAGTCCCATCCTGTCGGCCGGTGAGGTATTTCTCAACGTTGGGTCGTATTGCCGCTCGAACTAGCGCCCACCTCACCGCGTAGTGTCTGGGCTATGGCGCAACTCAAAGCCCGGCTGCGGGAAGATCTGACCGAGGCGATGAAAGCCCAGGACAAGTTGCGAACAGCGACCCTGCGGATGTTACTCGCAGCGATCCGCACCGAGGAGGTCTCCGGCAGGCAGTCGCGGGAGCTCTCCGACGACGAGGTGCTCAGGGTGCTGGCCCGCGAATCACGTAAACGTAATGAGGCAGCCGAGATCTACGCCCAGAACGGCCGCGGTGACCTCACCGCCAACGAGCACGCCGAAGCGCGCGTCATCGACGAATACCTGCCTACGCCGCTCACCGACGCAGAGTTGGCCGACGTTGTCGACACCGCCGTCGCCCAGGTGACCGAGCAGCTCGGTGAGCAGCCTGGTATGCAGCAAATGGGGCTGGTGATCAAAGCCGCCAGTGCCATCGCGGCCGGGAAAGCCGATGGTGCACGCCTGGCCGCCGCGGTGAAACAACGCCTCTGACAGTTCGAGCTGGAGTGAGGTGTCGGTTGCGCGCGATAGCGGCTCAACGGGGCTCATCACCACGCCCGGACCTGTTCGGCGCGGTCTGATCGCATCTCGGTGAGTGATGGCATGACCGCAGACGCCATGGCCGGACCGGCTGCGAGGGTGCAGCGTCGGGGGCCGGTGAATGCGGGCCGGGCAGTTTGTGCACGCCGCAGCGGGGTATGTGTTGAGTATGAGTACGACCCGTTTCGGCTACACCTTGATGACAGAACAGAGCGGCCCGAAAGACCTTGTCAGATACGCAGTTTCGGCCGAGGAATGTGGTTTCGACTTCGAGGTCTGTAGTGACCACTTTTCGCCGTGGTTGACGTCGCAGGGGCATGCGCCCAATGCGTGGGTGTTGCTGGGGGCGGTGGCGCAAGTCACCGAACGGGTTGACCTCTACTCCTATGTGACCTGTCCGACCATGCGGTATCACCCGACGGTGGTCGCTCAGCAAGCCGCGACCATGCAAATTCTTGCCGACGGACGCTTCACACTGGGGCTGGGCAGCGGGGAGAACCTCAATGAGCATGTTGTCGGCAAGGGCTGGCCGGCGATCCGCACCCGGCAAGAGATGTTGGGCGAGGCGATCGAGATCATCCGCGCATTGTTCAGCGGCAGGTTGGTAAGTTGGCGGGGCGACTATTTCCAGGTCGATTCGGCGCGACTGTGGGACTTGCCCGACGTGCCGGTGAGCATTGCGGTCGCGATGGCCGGGAAGAAGTCCCTGGATAGATTCGCGGCGCTGGCCGACCACCTGGTCGCGGCACAACCCGACGGGGAGCTGGTGGCTGCATGGCTCAGCGCGCGGCACGCAGCCGGGCAGGCCGACCGCGGCCGGGTAATCGGACAGATACCCATTAGCTGGGATCCTGACCGCGATGCGGCGATCCGGCGTGCTCACGATCAGTTCCGCTGGATCGGCGGCGGCTGGAGGGTCAACGCGGACCTGCCGACGACGGCGGCGTTCGCCGGCGCCACGCAGTTTGTGCGCCCTGACGACATCGCTGAGAGTATTCCGTGCGGGCCCGACTTGGACGCCATCGTCGAGGCGGCCCGACCATATTGGGAAGCGGGTTTCACCGACGTGGCGGTGGTGCAGATCGGCGGCCAAGCGCAGGACATCTTCTTCCAAGAAGCTGCTGAACCGTTGTTGAGGGCCCTGCGAGCGGCGTCAGGCGGTGCAGATGCCTGACGCCGCGGCCTGCTGCCGAAATGCTCGCGAGGGGCTGGATCAGTGGATTCGGCCGGACGCCTCTGACAAGTTCGGCCGCTGCCGTACGACGTCACGGGATCGAGACAGCGGCACATGTCAAACCGATTGGCTGTGAATTCATATCACATCGGTGACGATACGGCCCCCCGGCGCGGGGGTGTGAGTCACTGGACACCGGTGGGCTGTATTCGCCGCAACGTTTCTCGAGCCGCTGGGCGCACCGGCTCGACCGCGTCATCGAATCTGATTGATGCTCGCTGTCTGCACCTGCGGCTGCTGCCACTGCAATACGGCCATTCGGTATGGTTCCGGGCGGATCGGCTCAGTGAAGCGGTCGCCGCAATGACGTCTGGCCGGCCTTCCATGATGTCAGAAGTGTTTCCGACAGCCGGCTTTCGACAACGTTGTAGGCTCGTATACCGAAGACCACATCGCGTTCCAGATGCGGCTCTCGGGCCAGCAGATCGCCAACCACATCACGGCGCACGGCTTGGCCGTGCGCCGCGCCGGTCTGGGCGTGTTGACAGTAGAAGGCCAGGCACGCAGCCGGCGCGCCCAGCCGTTGCAGGGCCGCGACCAGCTGGCGCGATCCCGGCGGCGAGGTGATTTCGGTCGCTGCGAAATGTCCCACGGCGGCTCCGCGCCACCGGCGGTGCAGCCCGAATAACGACATCAGGTTGACCACCGCCAGCGACTCCGCGGGCACCGCATCCAGGTAGCCCGCATACGTCGCATCAAGATCCGCGGCGGTCAGCAAGTCCGCGAACAGCGATTGACGCATTGCTTGTCCACGTCCGGCCCCGTACTCGGCGAATTCGAGGGCGACAAAGGAGGCCTTGGCCGGACCGGATAGCCGTGGGATCGCCCACGCATGCGGATCGCCTTCTTTGAGGTGAGAAAGTGATCGGTGCACGAAATACTCGCGCATCTGGTCCCACGTCGCGTGGTCGCGCAGGTAATGCGACACGTCGGCGCCCTCGATCGGTTCCATGATGAGTGACTCGATTTCGGCAATCGCGGTGTGGTGGGCGTCAATCGGGCCGATGTCGCGATGCAGCCCAGTGAGGAAGATGCGCTCTAACTGAGCACGTAGATCGAGCAGCGCCGGATGCCACTCCCAAGCGGGGTCTGCACCAGCAAACCCCCGGTAGTGCAGCTCATAACACATATACAGCGCCAATTGGAGGTCAAGACCATAGGGGTCGGCATCGCAGACCGAAGCACCGATGTGCACGGGCTGGCTGTGCGGCGCAGGTTGGATGAGCCACCGCCGGACCGTCATCGAGAGCGGACCGTACGGCTCGGGTAGCTGCGGCTCACTGGCTGACGCCGGCGTGCTGGTGTGCGGATAGTGGGGGGCTGCAGCGCGTCCGGTTTTGGGCATCGTCGCTCCTTCTCGGCCCGTTCGGATGACCCGAACTGTCAACCCGCGGCGTCACTCGGCGACCGTGTGGCCCGCGCGTGGAATCAATACCGGGTGACGCACGCCGTATACCCGTGAGCTGCCACGGATCAAACAGTGAACAGCGGGGTGCACAAACCGCGGTCAGAGCCGGCAATCGGGCAGTCGGTGACTACCGCGGCCCGGTGGGCCGGTAACCGGCGTGCTCATCCGGCGAGAGGAGTGACTGGTGTGGATTGGAACTGTTTGTCGAAAGCCGAGAAGGAGGAGTCTGCGTACACGCCACGCCCGCGAACAGATCGTCAGATCGGCATGCGGTACCCGTAAAATTCGTGGTCTTCGTTGTAGCCGCCTTGGCCGTATCCCAGCTGAGCGAAACTCTCCACAAACTCGATGCCCTCGATCCATTTGACTTGTTTGAAGCCGAGTTCGCGCTCATTTCGCAGCCGTAGCGGAGCGCCATGGGATACGTTGAGCGGCTTCCCGTTCATTTCGTAAGCCAGCAGACACGTCGGTTCGCGCATGTGCCCGATTTGGTGGCAGTCGTAGTAGCGCCCTTCTTCTGCTCCACCGGCTCCTTCGGCCAACGAGTAAAACACCACCCAGCGGGCCGACGGCAGCGGGCGCACGATGTCGAGGATGTCAGCCATGCGCACCCCTCCCCATTTAGCGATGCCCGACCAGCCCTGGATACAGTAATGCTGGGTGACGGTTTCGTGTTTGGGCAGCGCGCGCAGCTCATCGTAGGATAGATTAATCGGGTTTTCGACTAGCCCCGCTATCCGCAGCGAATAATCTTTCCAATTGCTGGCCTGCAGCTTCCGGTAGTGTTCGGATGTGGGTATCGTGCCATTGGGCCAGAGGTACGGGGAAATATCTTTTTCAGAATATGTGGCATTCGGATGGGACCACTCCATCAATGACTTCACCCACCCGACCATGCAACGACCTACTATTTGGACCACAGCGGGATAGCGGAGTGTCATGGGCGATGCAATCAACCACAGACCGGTAATGATGACCATGGCCACCCCGTAGATCAGCAGCGCCCAATACGATTGGGTATTCTTGCCGAGGACGATATGGTTGAGATTGGCGACGAGCCCGGTGGTGAATACCATCACTGTGTGAACGATAATGAAGAACACCATCCACACAAGAACCGCAAAATGAATGGTCCGCGCAACCTGCCGATTGAAAATGCCCCGTCCGAAACCGAACCGTGCCGCAATCGCCGGCGCTTGCAACAGGCCGGTGATAAATGCCAATGGCGCGGCGATGAACACCGTAGTGAAGTAGGCGAGAATCTGCAATCCGTTGTAGTTGGTCCAACCCTGGTTTGGCGGAAAATCAAGCGAGGCGTATTGAATCCCCGTCGACACGGCATTGGGGAGAACGGCCGCGCAGTCTTGGCGCGTCAGAATTTGTGATGTCACACGACGAAGCGCATTTCCACGGTGGTCCCGGTTGTGGTGCAGTTGAGGTCGACCTGGTGGCTGACGGCCCGGATCAGCGGCAGGCCCCGCCCGCCACGATGGTCATCGGCACCCGGGGTCTTCCAGGAACCGGAGTCGGCGACGCGCACACGAACTCCGGAGCCGTCGACGTTGGCGTCGACCATCATCGTTCCCCGGTCATGTCCACGGTATGCGTGCTCGACACTGTTGGTGCAGGCCTCGTTTACGGCCAAGACGATGTCGGAAATGAGCGCTTCCGGAACGGTCAAAGCGCTCAGCCAGCTGGCGAGCTGATGTCTGATATCCACTAAATAGTCAGCAGTAGCATCGGTTTCGATCCGAAGAGGGCTAAGAATCCTTCGATATAAGACGATTGCGACGTCGTCGTCGTACCCTTCTGCCGGTGTCAGTTCCCGAAGCACCGCATCCGCGACAGCCTCGACAGGTAAATTCATCGTGTTCGTGAGAACCTCAGCGGCACGCGCGATCCCTGCGTCGATCGAATCATGTTTCCGTTCTACGAGGCCGTCGGTAAACAACATCAGGGTCGCACCCGGCGGCAGCACCTGGGATGCCTGCGGGCGGGACCGGTCTCGGTGCACCACGAGCGGAACCGAACTCGCAGCGCTTAACAAGGTTGCCCCGGACTGCGGTGTAGCAAGCACCGCGGGAACGTGACCGGCGCTGCTGTACTGCAGGACGCCGGTTTCGGTCTCCAGTGTCGCCAGAAACACTGTCGTGCAGTAGGCACCCGGTATGAGCTCCGCCACCGAGTCGAGTTGTTCGAGCAACAGGGCTGGTTCGGCGCCGGTCAGTAAAAGCGCGCGTGCCGAACTGCGAAGCTGCCCCATCACCGCGGCGGCGGGCAGGCCCCGGCCCACGCAGTCGCCGACGACGATTCCGATGCGGTGCTCGTCGATGGGCAATACGTCATACCAGTCGCCGCCGATTTCCAGTGGCGGGACAGCGGGTTCGTAGCGAACGGCAAAACCTGCCGGAAGCTCCAGGGGCGCCAACATGGCACGCTGCAATGTCAGCGAAGTCTCGCGCGCAGTTTCGAACTGTCGGACATGGTGCATCGCCAGACCCAGGTGACCGACGAGCATAGTCACCAAGAGTCGATCCTCGGCGCTGATCCGGCGAGGGCCGCCGAACTCCAACCACAGCGCATCGCCGGCGCCAGAGAGCACCGCGACGATGCCGCGTGACTCACCCGGCATATCGGCCGACTCCACCAGCCGGACCGTAAGCGGCAAGTGGTGGCGGGCTTCCTCAAGCGTTTGGCGCAGCAGTGGATCGAGATCCCGCCAGCTCGATACGGGCGGCTGGCCCGCTGCCTGCACGACCGGCTCAACATCGTTCGGTGGCCACATGACCACGACCACGCGCTGCGCATCGATGGCGGTGCCGCACTCATCGAGAGTGGCCGACAACAACTCGGCAATGTTCTTGGCGACACTGACCGCTGTGGCGAGGCGCAAGACCGCGCTTTCCCGCGCCGCAAAGGCACGCTCAGCGGTGACGTCGCGGACCGTACCCACATACACGTCCCGATCGCCGCTATAGGCGGTGACCACGTTGATGCTCACGGCTACCCATAAGAGAGTGCCGCCTTGATGCCGAATCGGTGTCTCGTACTGGACGCTGTTCTCCCGGTTGAGGCGGTCCCACGCCTGCCGTGCCGCCTTCTTGTCCACCAACCATGGGTGTGGCCACCGGTATGGCAAACCCTCTGCCGGGTAACCGGTGATTTGAGTGAACGCATCGTTGATCTCGATGACCGCACCGTCGTGGTCGGCGACGAAAAATCCCTCCTGCAGCGAGTTCACCAAAGCGGTACGGAACTCGTCGCGGTCGGCGAGATCCTCCAACCGCGCCCGCTGTTCCTCGTAACGTCTCGTGCCGTCGAGGAATCCCCGAGTGACGACGTCGAGCGCGGCCAGTGTCTGCAGCAAAAACTCCAGTGCTGCCGTTCCGTCGACGCCAGCGTCCTTCGCGAGTTCGTCGATCAGCTGGAAGTGGTGCTCGACGATATCGAGCATGCTGATTTGTTCCCGCAGGGCTTCGCGTCCGAGCTCATGTCCGACGGCCAGGCTGGCCTGATCCCGTGCGTCGAGATAGCAGTGCAGCGCCGCTGCATAGTGGAGGCGAAACTTTTCCGCATCGGTCATGGCGATGCACCTCGGTGACGCGCGGCAAGCACCGACGCATCATCGGTGTCCTTGGCGTGTTTACCCAGGACCTGGTCGCTGATCGCCACGGCGGACGCAGCGAAGTCGACGCTGTCCAAATGTCCTTCGCTGATACCGTCGCTTGCGATGACCAGCAGATCGCCGGGGCGGATTGCAACGTTCCGCGCGACTACCGTGTCCGGCATACGGAATCCGACAATGCCGCTGGCGAGCGGAGTGGCAGAACGAATCGCGACACCGCTTGGCGCCTTAGCGATGAGGTTCGCGGTGACATTGCCGACGCCGATCCAGCTCAGCATGTCAGATTCGAAATCGATCCGGGCCAGGGTCATCGCAGCCCCTCTGGTGGACATCAAGGCCCGGTGACACAGTTCGATCATCGCCTCAAGGGGTTCGGCGCGGGCGTGCTTGAGCACCTCCACCGCGCACAGTGCCGCCGTTTCGGCTTCCTCGCCGTGGCCCAATCCGTCCAGCCCGGCGAACAATGCGGCCTGACCTCCCACGTCGAGCGCGATCACATAGTCCCCGCAGGCCTGCTCACCGGGCAGTGAGCGGGTTGCCCCTGCCCACTCGATTGGACCGATCCGGCCGTGCTCACGCACTCGGCGGAACCCATTTCCACATCTCGACGACTGTGCCCTGCCCGGCGGCGGATTCCACGATCAACCGGTCCATAAGCCGGCGGGCACCGGGCAGACCCAACCCAAGCCCGCGGCTGGTCGAATACCCATCCTCCAGCGCCCTCTCGACGTCGGCAATACCGGGTCCGGCATCCTCGGCGCGCACCACCAACGCTTTGCGACCCTCCCGGTCGGCCACCATGACCCGAACCGCGCCGCGACCAGCGTAGCTGGTGATGTTGCGTGCAACCTCGGAGATCGCCGTAGCGATCATGGTGACATCTGTTAACGAAAAACCGAGATCACTGGCGAGTTGGTGACCCGCCTGACGGGCAGTGACAATGTCGTCGGGGTTATCGACCTCGACGACCACGTCATCTGCCATCGTCGCGTCCAATCGTTGATTTGCCTTGGGCGCGGTGACGATTCAATAGAGCAAGGCCTTCTTCCAGGTCCAGTGCGGTGTGCATGTCCTCGAACCCAAGACCGAGCTGGACCATCGCGAAGGCCACCTCCGGCTGTACACCCACGATCACGGTTTCGGCCCCGCGCAGCCGCGTCATGTGCGCAATGGTGCGCAACGAGCGGGCAGCAAACGAATCCATCACGTCGATGGCGGTGACGTCGACGATGATTCCTTGTGCGCGAAACCGGCTGACACGTTCCATGAGGTCGTGCTGGAGGCGTTCGGTGTCGGAGTCGGTGAGCGCAGCCTGCACCGTCGCGATCAGAATCGGGCCCTGTTTCAGGATTGGTACCGGCATAACACGTCTGCGGTGGGACCGGGTTACCCGGTCTGTTCGCCGGTGCGGGTGACTTCGTAGCCCAGCAGACGTTCGGCCTCCTCGATACCGCCCTGCAGGTCGCCGACCGCATTCATCTTCGACAGGTCCAGCCCGATCGTCACCAGGGTCAGCGCGATCTCCGAGGACAGACCGGTGATGATCACGCTCGCGCCCATCAACCCCGATGCGTCGACCGTCTGCACGAGGTGGTTGGCGACGGTCGAGTCGATGGTGGGCACACCGGTAATGTCGATGACCACGACTTTCGCCCGGTTCGCCCGGATGGCGCGCAGCAGCTGTTCGGTGAGTTGTCTGGCGCGTTGACTGTCCAGGACGCCGATGATCGGCAGGATCAGCAACTGCTCACGCACCTGGAGCACCGGGGTGGACAGCTCGCGGATCGCTTCCTGTTGCTGGCGGATGATCCGCTCGCGTTCCTGGACGAAGCTGACCGCCACCGTGTTGGCAATACGGTTGGCCGCCGGCTCGTAGGCGTCGAGCACCCTGTTGAGCAGGTCGAAGTCCGACTGGTATTTCTTGAACAAGGAGCGCGCGAGGACGTCCCGCAAAAGCAACACGATGCCGACGACCTCGTCGGTCTCCACGCCCCTGGGGATGATCCGCTCGGAGAGGTCACGCGCGTAGGCCTGCAGCGCCTCGACGCTGCCGGTCTCAAGCACCTCCACATAGTTGTCGTAGACGGCGGTTGCCTCGGAGAAGAGTTCCTCGGGCGTCATGGCGGTGAGGAGCTTCGCCTCGGCGATCCTGCGGGCCCACTCCTCGCGCAAGGCGGTTCGATTCTGCCGCAGATGCTGAACCAGCTGCGGCAGCAGACCGTCGGTGGAGATCCCGGTCGTCTGCGCGGCGGCAGCGGTACTGGCGAAACCTGTCGTCGGATCGGACATCAAACCTCCCGGATCCCGCTCGCCCTCGGCAAAAGGCGCGAGTTTTGAGACTAGCGCCGGTGCAGCGGTGTGGGAAGCGTTGAAGTCGTGTTCTTCTCGCTGTTCGCTGGGTTAGGCTTGCACCGCATCTGCTCCGGGTGGTGGGGCGCTGGATAAAGGATTGCCGTTGTCAGCTACGGATCCCATGACGACCTCGGTGGGCTACCACGAGGGGATCGCCGTGCTCGCTGTCGACGGTGACGTCGACTTGGTCACCGCTCCGACCCTCGAAGAGGTGATCGCGACCGTGGTCGCCGATCGCCCCACAGCGCTCGTCATCGATCTCTCTGCGGTGCAGTTTCTCGCCTCGGCAGGGCTCAAACTGCTGGCGGCCACCCGCGAGAAAATCCGTGGCTCGTCTCGATTTGCAGTGGTCGCACATGGGCCGGCGACACGGCGGCCCATCCACTTGACGGGGCTGGACGAAATGTTCGCTGTGTACTCCACCGTGGACGATGCGCTGACGGCGATCCAGGACAGCGAATTCGATCACTAGAGCAGCTGCATCGTCGGCTTCTCAAGTGGTGCGGCGAACCCGGGGTTTTGCCTGCTTGTGTGATCACAGCGCCCGCGCCCGGTGATCGCCTCAGAGCCTCATACCACGAGTCGGGGTGGCGGGATTTGAACCCACGGCCTCTTCGTCCCGAACGAAGCGCGCTACCAAGCTGCGCCACACCCCGCGCAAGCGACGTCAGCGTATCGCACCCGCGCGCTGGCTGGCCAAACGGCGCTGGGGGGGTGAGAGGCGGGGGTTAGAGACGTCAAAGGTTGGGTATCCTGCGGACATCGCGCGCGAGGGCCCATGCCGAGATTTTCGCGTGTGTGCCCGGCCACATCCGAACCGGTCAGCGACCCATGCCACGGTCCGCGGCGGAACAACGACGCTATCCGTGACGTTAAACAGACTAATTAAACGTGCGCTGTGTGCGTGGAAGCGAGAAAGTGAGTGAGGCCATGACGGCGTTAGGCGCAGTGGTGTTCGGTGGACTATTCGGTCTCGCAGTGCTCTGGCTTCTGCTGACCGGTCCGTATGACGACGGAGTTGTAGGCGCTCAAGTTGACGGGAATCACTCCCACAAGCACGAGCGTTCGAATGCAGCCAGCGTCGCAGCCGCTGCGGCGGTGTCAAGCCCCTGGGCGGCCACCCACTCGTCACAGAAGTAGGTGTCAGCGTAGCGATCACCGCTGTCCGCGAGCAGCGTGACCACCGAGCCGCTACGACCTGAGGCAACCATTTCGGCAATGAGGCCGAAAGCTCCCCACAGGTTGGTGCCCGTCGACCCGCCCACCCGCCGGCCCAGCACAGCGCTGGCGTGGCGGGCGGCGGCTACCGAGGCTGCATCGGGCACGGAGACCATGCGGTCAACTACGTCGGGCAAAAAGGACGGCTCCACCCGCGGTCGGCCGATGCCTTCGATGCGCGACGATGCGGTGATCACTACGTCGCCGCGGGATTCGGCGTAGGCCGGGTAGAACGCGGAGTTCTCGGGATCAACCACACACAACCGGGTGGCGTGACGCCGGTAGCGGATATAGCGGCCGATCGTCGCACTGGTGCCGCCCGTACCCGCCCCGACCACTATCCAGTGCGGGATGGGATGTTTCTCCTCGCGCATCTGAACGTAGATCGACTCGGCGATATTGTTGTTGCCCCGCCAGTCAGTCGCTCGCTCGGCGTTGGTGAACTGATCCAGGTAATGTCCCCCCGTCTCTTTGGCGACCCGCTCCGCCTCGGCGTAGACCTCGCTCGCGTGCTGTACGAAATGGCAACGGCCACCTTGTGCTTCGATCAGCGCGACTTTGGCGACGCTGGTCGACGCCGGCATCACGGCGATGAACGGCAGACCCAGCAGGGCGGCAAAATATGCTTCGGACACCGCGGTCGAGCCGGATGACGCCTCCACCACCGTCGTGTTCTCACCGATCCACCCGTTGCACAGCGCATACAGGAATAACGAGCGCGCTAGCCGATGTTTGAGGCTGCCGGTGATGTGTGTCGTCTCGTCTTTGAGGTAGAGCTCGACACCAGCGTCTGCGCACCAGGCCGACGGCAGCGGATAACGCAGCAAATGGGTATCGGCGCTGCGGCGCGCGTCGGCCTCGATCAGCCGGATTGCGTTATCCGACCAGTCGCGTGACCGGCTCCGGACTGCGATGCGGGATCGCTGCGTCAATGCACCGACACAGTGGGCTGTGACCGGCCCAGTTTTCTGCGCGAGTCGCGGTCGCCCATCGGGGCAGCGGTCAGTGTCAGCAAAGTGGCTTCCGGCCGGCAGCAGAATCGCAGCGGCGCGAACGGGGACGTTCCGATTCCGGCCGAAACATGTAACCGCATGCCGGCCCCCCAGCGTGATGTTCCCTTCACCCGGGAGCGGTCCAGACCGCAGTTGGTCACCACCGCCCCGTAAAACGGCAGGCATAACTGCCCACCGTGGGTGTGGCCGGCCAGCACCAGTTGGTAGCCGTCGGCGGCAAAACGGTCCAGGACGCGCGGCTCCGGCGAATGGGTCAGCCCCAGTCGGAGGTTCGCCGCCGGGTTTGCCGGGCCCGCGATGGTCTGGTAGCGGTCGCGTCCGATATGCGGGTCGTCCACACCTGCGGCGGCGATGAGCAACCCGCCCACCTCGAATTCGCGGCGAGTGTGGGTCAGGTCGAGCCAGCCCCGCTCGGTAAACGCAGCGCGCAAATCCTGCCAGGGCAGCGGTTTACCGTAGACCCGATGACTTGGATTGGTCACATAGTTCAGCGGGTTCTTCAGCCGCGGCCCGTAATAGTCGTTGCTGCCGAACACGAAAACACCCGGTAGGGATAGCAGATCGCCGAGTGCCTGGACGATGGCAGGCACCGCTTTCGGGTGAGCCAGATTGTCGCCGGTGTTGACGACGAGGTCGGGTTCCCACGCGCCCAATTCACGCAGCCACGCCTGCTTGCGGCGCTGGTGGGGCCGCATGTGAATGTCGCTGATATGCAACACCCGCAGCGGAGAGGAGCCCGGGCTCAACACGGGCATGGTGACCTCGCGCACGACAAACGCGTTGCGCTCGATGAGCGAGGCGTAGCCCACACCGGCCACGGCTGAGCCAAGCGCCACAGCCGACACGCGTTTCAGGGCGATCGGGTCATGAGCGGCACTCATGACAGCACTCATGGCAGCCAGCCTACTGCCGGCCGCTCGTTGCCAGCACGGCATTCACCGTGAGATGGCCTACGGTGGCGGCGGCTCGGCGGGCGGCGGTGGTGCCAGCAGCGGAATCGTGATGGGCGGAAGTCCGGGGATCTCCACTACCTGCGAGCCCACTGGCAGCGGCAGGCCCTCCGGCGGCGGGGGCGGCGCCGGGGGAATCCCGTTGCTGGTTTGTATTGTGATGATCGACCCCGGCAACGTCTGACCGCTCGGTGACGTTCCGACCACCTCGCCGTACTTTGCGGTGCTGTTGACCGGCGTGGGCTGGTCGGCGACCTGGAAACCGGCTTCCTTCAGACGCTGACGCGCCGCCTCTACGTCCAGGCCGGCCACGCTGGGCACGTGCGCGTTGGCGGACCCTTCGACGTAGCGGGGATCCGTCGGCGGCAGGTGGATGTCACCAAACTTGGTGGCGATCGGCTTCATGGCAGTAAACCACGTACGGGCCGGCTCGTTGCCACCGAATAGATCCCCGTCACCGCAGCGGCGCAACGGGTTGGAGCACAGATCCGACGGTGTGCTCGAGTCGTCGTAGATGTAGTTGGCCGCCGCGTAGCGGTTGGTGAACCCCACGAAACCCGACGAGCGGTGGGCTTCGGTGGTGCCGGTCTTGCCGGACATCGGCAACGTCCAGCCCGCCGCCGCCGCCGAACCCGACGCGGTGCCGCCGGGCTGGGAGTCCTTGCTGAGCGCGTTGGCGAGCGTGTTCGCCAGGCCTTCGGGCACCACCCGGTCGCAGGCCTCGGTGTTGACCGCGATCTCCTTACCGTTTCGGTCGACTAACTTGTCGACCGGATTGGGCGGGCACCAGACACCCCCCGACGCCAGCGTGGCCGCCACATTCGATAACTCCAGGGCGTTCAGCTCGAAGGGGCCCAGGGTGAATGAGCCGATGTTCTGGCGTTTGATGAAGTCGGCCAAACTCTCGTTACTGTCAGGATCGTAGTCGCGGGCAGTGCCCGGGTCGGCGTACGAGCGCAGTCCAAGCTTGATGGCCATGTCCACCGCGCGTGGCACGCCGACCTGCGAGATCAGTTTGGCGAACGCGGTGTTCGGTGAGGTCGCCAGCGCGTCGGTCACGTTCATCGGGGAGTGGTAGTTTCCCGCGTTGACCACGCACCAGGTCTCCTTCGGGCAGCCTTTGGCGCCCCCGCTGCCCATGCCCTTGGCCTGGAACCGGCCCGGCACCTCGAGCTGGGCGTTGATGCCCATGCCCATCTCCAGCGCAGCGGCCGTCGTGAAGATCTTGAATATCGATCCCGCACCGTCGCCGACCAGGGAGAAGGGCTGTGGCCGCATCGTTTCGCCGGCGTCGGTGTTCAGCCCGTACCTGCGGTTGCTGGCCATCGCCAGCACCTTGTGGGAGTCCTTACCGGGTTTGATCACACTCATCACGCTGGCGATTCCCGGCAAATCGGGCGGAGCGAATTTGTCGATGGCCTGTTTGACCGACATCTGGACGTCCGGGTCCAAGGTGGTGCGGATCGTATAGCCGCCTCTGGCCAATTGCTCTTTACTGATGCCGGCGCGCGCCAGATACTCCTGCACGTAATCACAGAAGAAGGCGCGATCGCCCGCCGCGATACAGCCGCGCGGCAATTCTTTCGGTTGCGGCAATATCCCCAGCGGCTCCGCTTTCGCCGCACGCAGGGCGTCGGCCTCCCCGGGAAGGTTTTCGATCATGGTGTCCAGGACCAGGTTTCGCCGCGCCAGCGCGCCCTCGGGGTTGGTGTAGGGGTTGAGTGCGCTGGTCGACTGCACCAGTCCGGCCAGGAGTGCGGCTTGCTGCCAGTTCAAGTCCGACGCATTCACCCCGAAGTAGGTTTGCGCGGCGTCTTGCACACCGAACGAGTTGTTGCCGAACGATACGAGGTTGAGGTAACGGGTCAGGATTTCGGGCTTGCTGAACGTCTTGTCGAGGGTGAGCGCCATCCGGATTTCGCGCAGCTTACGGGCCGGGGTGGTCTCGACGGCGGCGCGTTTCTCAGCGTCGGTCTGGGCCGTGACCAGCAGCTGATAGTTCTTGACGTACTGCTGTTCGATAGTCGAGCCGCCGCGGGTGTCGACGTCACCGGAGGCGTAGCCGGCCAGTCCGGTCAGCGTACCTTTCCAGTCCACACCGTTGTGCTCGGCGAAGCGCTTATCCTCGATCGACACGATTGCCAGCTTCATGGTATTGGCGATCTTGTCACTGGGCACTTCGAACCGACGTTGCGAGTACAGCCAGGCGATCGTGTTGCCCTTCGCGTCAACCATGGTCGAGACCGCCGGCACTTCGCCTGTGAGCAGCTGAGCCGAGCCGTTGGCAACCACTTCGGAGGCGCGATTGGACATCAGCCCGATCCCGCCGGCCACCGGGAACATGAGCGCGGCGGCGATCACACTGGCCAGCAGACAACAGCCGGCGAGCTTGAGGACCGTGACAGTCTCGCGGCGCTCCAGCATGCTACTACAGTAGCGGTGCCTGGGCCTGAGCCCCCAGTACCTCTCTGGCCCACAGCGCCGACGGGCCGTGACAACCCTGGAATTTTCGGCCGCGTCACAGGTCAGGGGCGTTGCCGAGCGTCTCGTCGGGCGGTTTGGACGCCCCGATCACGATCGGACGGCACGGTCGTCCCAAAAAAGCCTGTATGAGGCAGTTGCGCAATTGCCACCTGACCACCTAACTTAGACACACACTGAGACATAGGTAACAGCAGCCTGCATAGTGTGGCGTAGATCGCATCTGGTCTGCACCCGAGGGACTTGCCGTCAAGCAGAGGGCGGCCGGAGCGAAGGGGACCGCTGGTGTCAGGTACACGAACCACGGCGCACAGCACCAAGACGACATCTGCTCACCGCACGCTCCGACGCGCCGATGCCGAATCCCGGATCGCTTGGGTGTCCCAAGCGCTCTGCCGCACCGCCGACCCTGATGAACTTTTCGTCCGCGGGGCCGCACAGCGCAAGGCTGCGGTGATCTGTCGGCACTGTCCGGTGATGTTGGAGTGTGGTGCCGACGCCCTGGACAACCGCGTGGAGTTCGGCGTGTGGGGTGGGATGACCGAACGTCAGCGTCGTGCCCTGCTCAAACAGCACCCTGAGGTGGTGTCGTGGGCGGATTTCTTCGCCGCCCAACGCAAACGCCGCACGGCGGGTTGACAACACTCGGGTTCAGGCTGCTAGCCACTCGCATCATCGCCGACCGGCGTGATGTGGTCGGCGGTGATTTGGTCGGCGAGCGCATGTAGCGCCTCCAGGTCGGAGACGTCGAAGGGTAAGGACGGTACCCCGACGATCGCCACATGCGGATGAGCCCCGGTAAATCGGGACAGCAAACGGGTCTCGCGTTTGGCCGTCTGGGCGCGGTCGGCGTGGATCTGCAACACCGCAATCGCAAGCGCTGCCGCGGCCTCGAGGTCGGTGGCCTCCGCCTGCAAGGTTTCAGCAGCATCGATAGCACGCTCGACGGGCAAGCTGCACAACATCGGATGGGTGCGGTTCAAGATGAGGCCCGCCAGCGGCATGCCTTCTTCTGACAGCCGGTCGACAAAGAAGGACGCCTCGCGCAGCGCGTCCGGTTCGGCCGCCGACACCACAACAAACTGGGTACCGTGCCGCTTCAAGAGCGCATACGTGCGTTCCGCCTTCGCCCGAAAACCGCCGAAGGTGGCGTCCAGCGACTGGACGAACGCCGCTGCGTCGGAAAGCATCTGAGAACCCAATACCGTCGATATCGCCTTCATTGCCAGACTCATTGCGCCGGTCACCAGCCGCCCGATGCCCCGCCCGGGGCCCAGCAGCAGCCGCCACAGCCGGCTGTCCATGAAGCTGCCCAGTCTTTTCGGCGCGTCGAGGAAATCCAGTGCGTTGCGTGACGGCGGGGTGTCAACCACCACCAGATCCCAGCGGTCCTGGGCCAGCAGCTGACCGAGCTTTTCCATCGCCATGTACTCTTGTGTCCCCGCGAGCGAGGTGGCGACGGTCTGGTAAAACTGGTTATTCAGAATTGCTTGGGCGCGTTCCGGTCCGGAATACTGCGCCACCATCTCGTCGAAGGTGCGCCGCATGTCGAGCATCATCGCGTAAAGTTCGCCGGGGACTTCAGGCGCAAGCGGGACGCGTTGCGGTGTGTTGCCAAGGGCGTTGATTCCCAGTGCTTGTGCTAGCCGCTTGGCCGGGTCGATCGTTAAAACTACTACTGTCCTGCCATATTCAGCAGCCCGGAGCGCCAGCGCCGCAGCGGTGGTGGTCTTGCCGACACCGCCGGCGCCGCAACACACAATGACGCGGTTGCTGGTGTCAGACAAAATGGACGCCATATCCAGTCTTGGCGGCGTGTGCACCGGAGGACTCATCGCACCCCCTGTTGGGCAAGGGATTCAGAGAGCTCGTAGAGGCTGCCGAGGTCGACACCGTCGGCAACCGCCGGGAGTTCTAATCGCGGCACATGTAGCTGGTCGAGCTGCTCCGCGGTTTCAGCGCGCGCAGCGATCCGGGCGGCGTGATGGATCGTTTCGGTGAGCAGCCCGGCGAAGTCGGCGTCCGCCAGCTTGATCCCTGCTCTGGCCAATCCGGCCCGGACGGCGTCGGCGTCGACATCACCCTCGGCGGCTTTGGCCAGGTCGTCGGGCTGCAGATAGGCGGGGATGTTGCGATTCACGATCACGCTGCCGATCGGCAGGTTCAGCTGGCGCAGTTCGTCGATCGCTTCGATCGTCTCCTGCATCGGCAACGCTTCCAGCAGCGTCACCAGGTGGATGGCGGTCTGGTCGGAATGCAGCAGCTGCACCACACCTTCGCTTTGGGAGTACACGGGCCCGCCCTTGGCCAGATCCGAAACTGCCCGGGTGACATCGAGGAAACGCGCGATACGTCCAGTTGGGGGCGAATCAACGACGACCGCGTCGTAGACCGGCAGTCTGTTCTTGTCAACGCGGACGACCGATTCCTTGATCTTGCCGGTAAGCAGCACGTCGCGCAGACCGGGCGCGATTGTTGTCGCGAACTCGATCGCACCGACGCGTCGCATCGCCCGGCCCGCAATGCCAAGGTTGTAGAACATGTCGAGGTATTCCAGGAAGGCGGCCTCGATGTCGATCGCCAGTGCGTTCACGTGGCCGCCGTGCTCGGCGGTCGCGATTTTGACTTCCCGGTACGGCAGTGGCGGGACGTCGAATAGCTGTGCAATCCCTTGGCGCCCTTCAACTTCCACAAGCAGCACCTTGCGGCCGCCCGAGGCCAGCGTCAGGGCCAGCGCCGCCGCGACGGTGGACTTGCCAGTGCCGCCTTTGCCGGTGACGAAATGCAGCCGAGCCTTCGAGGGCCAGCGCGCGGAACCGGCGCCGCTCGGTGTGGTTGCCACCACCGCATGCTAGCCCGATGGCTCGGCGGCCTCTGACAGGCCGGCTCTCTCGCTGAGGTGGTCTCTTCGGGAACACCCGATCCCCGGCGCCGCGCCGTGGTGTCGGCGACCTGCCTGTCGCACCCAGCCCGACCGATAAGCTCACGGTATGACCCAATCGACCGCGTGGGAGTACGTGACGGTTCCCCTCTTGACGCACGCAACCAAACAGATTCTCGACCAGTGGGGTGCTGACGGCTGGGAGCTGGTTGCGGTGCTGCCGGGACCAACCGGTGAGCAACACGTCGCTTACCTCAAGCGCCCCAAGTAAGCGCCGGTGAATGCCGTGAGTGCTTCGGCACGGCTCGGGCAGCTCGGTATCGAGCTTCCGCAAGTAGCGGCGCCGCTGGCGTCCTACGTACCCGCGGTACGTGCTGGGAACCTGGTCTTTACAGCAGGGCAGCTGCCGATGCAGGCCGGCAAGCTGGTCCGGACCGGCAAGGTCGGCGCCGAGGTCAGTCCCGAGGAAGGTCACGCACTGGCCCGGATCTGCACGCTGAACGCGCTGGCGGCGGTGGATTCGCTGGTAGGTATCGACGCGGTGACCCGAGTGGTCAAGGTGGTCGGATTTGTCGCCTCCGCACCGGGTTTCAATGGCCAGCCCGGTGTTCTCAACGGCGCATCCGATTTACTCACGGACGTGTTCGCCGATAACGGCGCACATGCGCGCACCGCGGTCGGCGTCGCCGAATTGCCGCTGAACGCACCGGTGGAAGTCGAGTTGGTGGTGGAGGTCGGTTGACGGGCGTGACCGGGGTTGCTGAGTCGTTGAACCATCCTGCCTACGGGCGGCTGCGGCCGGTCACCGACACGGCGTCGGTGTTGTTGGCCGAAAATCCCGGTTTGATGACGCTGGAGGGCACCAACACCTGGGTACTGCGCGGGAGAGGCAGCGACGAGCTGGTCATCGTCGATCCCGGCCCCGACGACGACGCCCATATCGCCCGGCTCGCTGCACTGGGGCGTATCGCGCTGGTGCTGATCAGTCACCGCCACGGTGACCACACCGACGGTATCGACAAGCTCGTCGAGCTGACCGGGGCCCCGGTGCGCTCGGTGGGCAGCGGGTTTTTGCGGGGGCTCAGCGGACACTTGGTCGACGGTGAAGTCATCGAGGCCGCGGGCCTTACCATCACCGTGTTGGCGACCCCGGGCCACACCGCCGACTCGGTGTCCTTCGTTCTCGAGGACGCCGTGCTGACGGCGGACACGGTATTGGGCCGCGGCACCACCGTCATCGACACCGAAGACGGCAGCCTGGCCGACTACCTGCAATCACTGCACCGTCTGCGTGGTTTGGGCCCGCGCATGGTCTTACCCGGACACGGCCCGGACTTACCCGACGTACAAGCCGCGGCCGCCGGATATCTGGCCCATCGGCAGCAGCGCCTCGAGCAGATTCGCTCCGCCCTGCGAGATCTCGGTGATGACGCGACCGCCCGCCAGATCGTCGAACACGTCTATGGCGACGTCGACGAGAAACTTTGGGGTGTCGCCGAATGGTCTGTACAGGCCCAACTGGATTACCTGCGCAGGTAGACCGCTCGGTTGCGCCCGCGTTTCGCGGGCTTACCTCGCACCGGGTGGGTTGCTCGCTCGGTTGCGCCCGCGTTTCGCGGGCTTACCTCGCTCGGCGGGCTAGCCTTTCCGAGTCCGAGATCAACACACTCTTGCCCTCCAAACGGATCCAGCCGCGGTGGGCGAAATCGGCCAGCGCTTTGTTCACAGTCTCCCGGGACGCTCCGACCAGCTGGGCGATCTCCTCCTGCGTCAAATCGTGGGTGACCCGCATCGCCCCACCCTCCTGGGTGCCGAAACGCTGGGCCAGCTGTAGCAACTGCTTGGCGACCCGGCCGGGCACATCAGTGAAGATGAGATCAGCCAGGTTGTTGTTGGTGCGGCGCAGCCGGCGGGCGAGGACCCGCAACAGCTGTTCGGCGATCTCAGGACGATCAGCAATCCATGAGCGCAGGGCGTCGCGGTCCATCGACACCGCCCGGACTTCGGTGATCGTGGTCGCGCTGGACGTCCGCGGCCCGGGGTCAAAGATCGACAACTCGCCGAACATGTCCGAGGGACCCATGATCGTCAGCAAGTTTTCCCGACCGTCGGGAGAACGGCGCCCGATCTTGACCTTTCCGGAAATAATAATGTAGAGCCGATCACCGGGCTCTCCCTCGGCAAAAATGGTATGTCCGCGCGGGAAATCGACCGGCTGCAACTGTTTGGTCAGCGCGGCGACGGCGCTGGGTTCAACCCCCTGGAAGATTCCGGCCCTCGCCAGGATCTCGTCCACATTGCCCCTATCGGTATTTCGATGTTTGCCATATGTGCGAGCCGATTGCCCCGCTCGTACTCCAGCGTCGCGCGGCCGCTCTGGTGGCCGCGCAGGTCAACCGGTTGCTAGTGAGATCGAGTCTAGAGGCAGCCCATCGGTTCAACGTGCCAACGCTACACATGATTGACGTGAGGAGTCGCCCGAAATTGTGGATTGGCCCGGGAACGCTGATGTTGCTGTGCCGACAAACCGGGCCCCACGGCACCCAACGTCGTCGTGAAGAACGTGTCCGCGCGATGTTTCCCGCCGGGTGGTGCGTGCAGCGCGGGACCGATAGTTCGCTGAGCCCGGCGCCGGTGCAGGTAGTCGAGCGCCTCCGGCATCCCCTGCCGGACCAGGGTGCCCACCTCCTGGGCGCCGGCCTGGTCGAGAAACTCCGCCACGTCAGTCGAGGTGACGGCATCACGTGCCAGACCCTTTTCGAGGCGCTCGAGTCCGAACGTTGCCAGCATCAGCAATGCCGGAACGAAGGCCGCCAGCAACCATGACACAAGGTGCAAGTAAACACGGCTAAGGTCTCAGTGGGGTCACGAATCAGTACGCTGTCGAAGGTGACACTGGGTGAACCTGCCAGGCGCGCCGTGCCGGCACCTGTGGCGTCTGACCTTGCCGGGACAAAACGCTGGTCGTCCGAGACCCGTCTGAGCCTGGTGCGACGAGCTCGCCGCATGAATCGCAAGCTGGCACAAGCTTTTCCACACGCTCACTGCGAGCTTGACTTCACGAATCCACTCGAGCTGACGGTAGCGACCATATTGTCGGCACAGAGCACCGACAAGCGGGTGAACCTGACCACCCCGTCGTTGTTCGCGCGCTACCGGACGGCGCTGGACTACGCGCAGGCGGACCGCACCGAACTGGAAAACCTCATCCGTCCCACGGGTTTCTACCGCAACAAAGCGGCGACGCTGATCAAGCTCGGCCAAGCGCTGGTCGAGCGGTTTGACGGTGAGGTGCCCGCCACCATGGAAGAGCTGGTGTCGTTACCCGGCATAGGACGTAAGACCGCCAACGTCATCCTTGGAAACGCGTTCGGTGTCCCGGGAATCACGGTTGACACCCACTTTTTGCGGCTGGTCAAGCGGTGGCGCTGGACCGCGGAGACGGACCCGGTCAAGGTCGAGCACGCGGTTGGCGAACTGATCGAACGTCGCGAGTGGACCGCCCTGAGCCACCGCGTGATCTTCCACGGCCGGCGTGTGTGCCATGCTCGCAAACCGGCGTGCGGCGTATGCGTGCTGGCCAAGGATTGCCCGTCGTTCGGGCTCGGTCCCACCGAGCCGCCGATCGCGGCCGCACTCGTCCAAGGTCCGGAAGCCGAACACCTCCTGGCTCTGGCCGGTCTATAGCGCTGGGATGCTCGAACAGTCAAGCCGCTGTCGCCCGAAGGCCACTATGAGTACTCGCTGGACCATTGCAATTCTGGTGTTGGTCACCGCTCTGCTTATTGCGCTGATGGTCGAGTTACGCGCAACCTTCGTGCCGGCACTGAGCCCGACGAACCCGGTAACCGAAAACCGCGAACACCGAGACGCAGACACTCCGGCTGCGCTGGCAGGACCCCGGCAGCGGGCCAACTTGCCGCCGTGTCCTTCCGCCGCAGCGGGGCCCGGTTCGACGGCGCTGCGCGGCGTCATCGTGCAATGCGCGGCGGACGGGTCGGCGGTCGACGTGGCGCGGGCGCTGGCGGGGCGGTGGGTGGTCCTCGACTTGTGGGCATATTGGTGCGCACCGTGCACGGCTGAATTGCCCGCGATGGCCGAGTATCAGCGGCGTGCCGGGCCGGCGGTGATGGTGGTGACCGTGCATCAAGACGAGAACGAGACGGCGGGGTTGTTGCGCTTGGCGCAGTTAGGTGTTCGGCTGCCCACTCTGCAAGACGGCCGCCGCCGCATCGCGGCGGCGTTGCGAGTCCCCAATGTGATGCCCGCGACGATCGTATTGCGGCCTGACGGTAGCGTGGCGCAGGTCCTGCCACGAGCTTTCGGCAGTGCCGACGAGATTATGGCTGCGGTTGGGAACCACGCGTGAACCATTCGGTGATAATCCGGGCGGTGCGGTGCAGACCGGGCTCGCCCCGGGTGCGAAGCGAGGAGGGCGGCAATTGGACGAGGGAGACCCCCGTGAGCCCAGCGGTTCCGCTGAGTCCTGAGGGGAGCCCGCCGTGGCTGCGGCGGCTGGTCGATAACGTCGGTCAGATTCCGGACGCATATCGGCGCCGGCTGCCAGCCGATGTGCTGGCGATGGTCACCGCCGCCAAGGCGAGTGCGACAGTGCGCTCCGACGGACGCGACGCCGCAGTGCTGGTGCTGTTCTCCGGACCGGACTCGGGTCCTGCCGGCGGCGCTGTTCCCGACGAGGCCGACCTGCTGCTGACCGTGCGGGCCTCGACACTGCGCCACCACGCGGGTCAGGCGGCCTTCCCCGGCGGCGCGTCCGAACCCGGCGATGACGGGCCGGTGGCCACCGCGCTGCGCGAGGCTCACGAAGAGACCGGGATTGACCCGCGCCGACTGCGTCCGCTGGCCACCCTCGAGCGCACCTTCATCGCGCCTTCACGTTTCCATGTGGTGCCGGTACTGGCCTATTCGCCGGACCCCGGCCCGGTGGCTGTCGTCAACGAAGCCGAAACAGCCGTGGTGGCGCGGGTACCGGTACGTGCTTTCATCAATCCGGCCAATCGGCTCATGGTGTACCGCCGCAGCTTCAGCCACCGCTTTGCCGGGCCGGCGTTCATGTTGAACGAAATGCTGGTCTGGGGATTCACCGGCCAGGTGATTTCGGCGATGCTGGATGTGGCCGGCTGGGCGCAGCCGTGGGACACCACTGACGTGCGTGAGCTGGACGAGGCGATGGCGCTGGTGGGCAAGGAAGGCGGTGCGCCGCGATGACAGCGATAGCATCGATGACCTCATCGCAGTGGCTGGACGTCGCCGTGCTGGCCGTCGCCTTTATCGCGGCCATCTCCGGGTGGCGCTCAGGAGCGTTGGGGTCGATGCTGTCGTTCATCGGCGTGCTGCTGGGTGCGGTCGCCGGGGTGCTGCTGGCCCCGCATATCGTCACCCATATCAGTGCTCCGCGCGCGAAGCTGTTCGCTGCGCTTTTTTTGATCCTGGCGCTGGTCGTCGTTGGTGAAGTGGCCGGTGTGGTGCTGGGCCGGGCGGTGCGCGGCGCGATCCACAGTCGCCCAATCCGATTCGTCGACTCGCTTGTGGGCGTCGCCCTGCAGATGGTGGTGGTTTTGATCGCGGCCTGGTTACTCGCGACACCGCTGACCCAATCGAAAGACCAGCCCAGCTTGGCCGCTGCCGTTCGTGGTTCACGGGTTCTGGCTCAGGTCAACGACGTTGCGCCGAGCTGGTTGAAAACCGTGCCCAGAAGGCTGTCCGCACTGCTGAATACCTCAGGTCTGCCCGCGATTCTGGAGCCGTTCAGCCGCACTCCGGTTGTCGCGGTGGCAGCACCCGACGCCGCACTGGCTGATAACCCTGTGGTGGCTGCCGCCCAACCAAGTGTGGTCAAGATCCGGGCCATCGCACCCAGCTGCCAGAAAGTGCTGGAGGGCAGCGGATTTGTGATCGCGCCCGAAAGGGTGATGACGAATGCGCACGTGGTAGCCGGGTCGAATAGTGTCACGGTCGCCGCCAGCGGCAATTCCTACGATGCCACCGTTGTGTCGTACGACCCAAGGGTCGACATCGCCATTCTGGCCGTCCCCAACCTGCCTCCGGCTCCGCTGGCGTTCGCCGACGCTGCGGCGAAGACAGGCACTGACGTGCTCGTGCTGGGCTATCCCGGCGGCGGTGATTTCGTCGCAACCCCGGCCAGGATTCGTGAAATCATCGAACTCGACGGTCCTGATATCTACCGCAATGCGACAGTCACCCGCGAGGTGTACACCATCAGGGCCAGTATTGAGCAAGGCGATTCGGGCGGGCCGATGATCGACGTCAACGGCCATGTGCTCGGCGTGGTCTTCGGTGCGGCTGTCGACGAGAATGACACCGGTTTCGTGCTCACCGCCAAGGAAGTGGCCAGTCAGCTGGCGCATATCGGCGACACCCAGCCGGTGAGCACCGAAGGATGCGTCAGCTGAGCCACGGCTCGCGCAGCTGCCCGATAAACCGCCTCAGGTGGCGGTTGACTTCCTCTGGCGCCTCTTCGTGGCTGTAATGTCCAGCGCCGGCAATGGATACATAGTGCCCATGCGGGGCGTATCGCTGGGTTCGTTCAACGGCGTCGCCCAGTATGTAGGGATCGGCATCGCCGCGCAAGTGCAGCACCGGGATTCCGTGATGCCGGTTGATCGCCTTCATAAAACGACGGCCCTCCTCACGCAGCTGGCTGCGCACAGCCCAGCGCTGGTACTCGAGTGCGGAATGCGCTGCGGACGGAATCTGGATCGCTTGCCTGAGGTGACGAATCGATTCCGAGAAATCTTCGGACGCAACCCATTTAGCGCTGGCGCGGCTACGCACTAAACGTTCGATCTCATCCGCGTTGTTTCGGGTGAGCACACGTTCCGGCCAAATCGGCAGCTGGTATTTCAACAGCGACGGTAGCAATGCGCGTCCTTGATCGCGTCGCGTCAGCGCTGACCGGCGCAGTGCCGCCGGGTGCGGGGAGCTGATCAGGGCGATGGCGCGCACTAGCCGGGGATGAAGCACCGACGTGGCCCAGCAGACCAACCCGCCGTCGGCATGGCCAACCAGAATCGCCGACGCATGCCCCAGCGCGCGGATCAACCCAGCGGTGTCCCCGGCGAGCGTCCAGCCATCGTAGCCGCGGGGCGGCTTGTCGCTGCCGCCGTAGCCGCGCAGGTCGACTGCGACCACCCGGGCCCCGCTCAATCCCCGCAATTGATGACGCCACGACCACCAGAACGAGGCGAAACCATGTAACAGGACCACCAGCGGCCGCGCCGTCGGCGGTGTGGTCACATCGTGGTCGGCCGACGCTGCCTCGACTACGTGGAAGCGGATGCCGTTGGCGTGCACGTCCAGATGACGCCACGGTCCGTGGATACGGGTTACCGACGGATCGGGCGGACCCATTACCAGCCTGAGGGATCGGGAGGTGTCTTGGCGTCGAAGGCAGAAACCGCTGGCTCGCTGGTCTTGTCGTGGCCGGGACTGAACGCGGTGCGGGTTTTCTTCACAGTTTCGATCGTTTGCCGGGGCCCCCGGATGCGGCGCAGTTTGAGAAAACCCAACAGTGCCAGCATCGCGGTGACGATGACCATGATCCCGAAAACGATGAGAAACGACACCCAGCGCCATAACCAGGTGTCGAGCAGTTCAGCCAGGAAGAAGAAGAAAAAGAACGTGGAGTAAAACAGCACCACCAGCGCTGAAATGAAGAACACGCTGCCGGTCAGGCCCTTCTTGATGTCGCGGGCGATTTCGGCACGGGCCAGCTCAACCTCGGCCCGAACCAGCGTTGACACCTGAGCGGAAGCAGTTTTGACCAGGTCACCGATCGACGGTTGCCCGGAAGCGGCGTATGGATCGGTCAACGGAATGGTGGTCAGCGCGCCGGGCACACCATTCCCACGGTCGGTTTCGGCCGCTTCACTTTCCACGCTTTTACGATCGGCCTTGTTCACAGCTGGTCCTCTCCGAGTTGCGCGGGCTGTCTCGCGGTTCATGTTGCCACGCGGTGCCGTGCCGTACGAGGCCCGCCGGAAATTGCATAGGATCAACCGGGTTGCCGCGGTCATGTAACGGCGACGGGAGTTTCGCGGTGATCATTTAAACTGACGCAGCTGTTGCGGACGCCGACCTTGACAGGAGTGTTGCTGTGCAGACCGTGCACCGGTGTGTGGCAGCGGCGGTAGCGGTCCTGACCTCGGTGCTGGCTCTGGTCGGTCTGTCCGGTACCACTGCGACTGCCGACGACAAAGTCCCGTTAGGGGGCGGTGCAGGCATCGTCGTCAACGGCGACACGCTGTGCACCCTGACCACGATCGGCACGGACAACGCCGGCGACCTGGTCGGTTTCACGTCCGCCCATTGTGGCGGGCCCGGTGCTCAGGTCGCCGCTGAGGCGGCGAAAGATCGCGGCACGCTAGGCACTATGGTTGCCGGCAACGACAACCTCGACTACGCGGTGATCCGGTTCGACCCGGCCAGAGTGGCCCCCGTCGCCAACTACGACGGGTTTTTGATCGCCGGTATCGGACCGGACCCGGCCTTCGGCCAAATCGCCTGCAAACAAGGCCGCACCACGGGCAACTCCTGCGGGGTGACCTGGGGCCCGGGTCAAGACCCCGGCACCATCGTGATGCAGGTCTGTGGCCGGCCCGGTGACTCCGGGGGGCCGGTCACCGTCAACAATCTCCTGGTCGGAATGATCCACGGTGCGTTCAGTGAAAACCTGCCGACCTGCGTGATCAAATACATTCCGCTGCACACTCCGGCGGTGGTGGTGTCCATTAACGCCGTGCTGGCCGACGTCAACAGCAAAAACCGGCCGGGTGCCGGGTTCGTGCCGGTGCCGGTTTGATCGTGCGCAATCGGCAAATCAGCCCGTGGCCGGCCGGTCGAATCCGGCGCGGATCGCGTCGAACACGCTGGAGTCGAGCAGTGTCGAGGTGTCACCGAGTTCGCGGTTGTCGGCAATGTCGCGCAGCAGCCGCCGCATGATTTTGCCGCTCCGGGTCTTCGGCAGCTCCGGAACCACATGGATTTCGCGCGGCTTGGCAATCGGCGAGATCACCCGGGCCACTTGCGCACGAAGGTCGTCGACGATCCCCGCATGAGGGGTGCAGTCGTTCTGCAGCACGACGAACGCACAGACAGCTTGACCGGTGGTGTCGTCGGTGGCTCCGACCACCGCTGCCTCGGCCACCGCGAAATGTCCGACCAGAGCCGACTCCACCTCGGCGGTAGAGAGGCGGTGGCCGGAGACGTTCACGACATCATCGATACGGCCCACCACCCAGATGTCGCCGTCGGGGTCGTAGCGCGCGCTGTCACCGGCGAAATACCAACCCTGCTGGGCGAACTTGGACCAGTAGGTGTCGATATAGCGTTGCGGATCGCCCCAGATACCGCGCAGCATCGCCGGCCAAGGCTGGTCGAGGACCAGGTAGCCGGTCGCGTGCTCACCCTCGTCGGTCGACGGGGGTACAAGCTGATCACCGAAATCATCGACGATCTTGGCCGATATGCCCGGCAGGGGCCTCATCGCCGAACCGGGTTTGGCTGGCGCGACACCGGGCAGCGGTGAGATCATCGCGGCGCCGGTCTCGGTCTGCCACCAGGTGTCGACCACGGGGGTGTTGCCCGCGCCGAGCACTTCCCGATACCAGCGCCAGGCCTCGGGATTGATCGGTTCGCCGACTGAGCCGAGCAGTCGCAGGCTAGACAGGTCGTGGGCGTCGGGAAGCTCACGGCCCCACTTCATAAACGTCCGGATGAGGGTGGGTGCAGTGTAATAGATGGTCACCCCCCATTTTTCGATGATCTCAAAATGGCGGTGGCGGCTTGGTGTGTCCGGTGTGCCCTCGTACAGGATCTGGGTGGTGCCGTTGGACAGCGGACCGTAGACACCGTAGGTGTGCCCAGTGACCCAGCCGATATCGGCAGTGCACCAGAACACGTCGGTCTCGGGTTTGATGTCGAAGACACTGTAGTGGGTGTAGGAGGCCTGGGTGAGATACCCGCCGCTGCTGTGCACGATACCTTTGGGCTGACCGGTGGTGCCCGACGTGTACAGCAAAAACAGCGGGTGTTCGGCGTCGAACGCGGCGGGTGTGTGCTCACAGGGCGCAGGGTCGACCACATCGTGCCACCAGAGGTCGCGACCCGCGGTCCAGGGCACGGCCACCCCGGTGCGCCGCACCACCAGGACGTGTTCGACAGGGCTGTCCTGGCCGACCGCCTCATCAGCCGCCGCCTTCAGCGGTGCCGGGCTGCCGCGGCGGAACTGCCCGTCAGCGGTGATCAGCAGCCTGGCCCGGGCGTCGGCGATGCGGGTGCGCAGCGCGTTGGCGGTGAAACCGGCGAACACAACGCTATGCATGAGGCCCAGCCGGGCGCAGGCCAGCATTGCGACCACGGCCTCCGGGATCATCGGCAGATAGATTGCGACCCGGTCACCGGCGACCAGACCAAGCTCGCTCAACGCGTTGGCGGCTTTGCACACCTGGATGCGCAGGTCCGCATAGGTGAGGGTGCGCGTCTCGCCGACGGGTTCGCCCTCCCAGTACATGGCCACCCGATCGCCGAGACCGGCTTCGACGTGGCGGTCCACGCAGTTGTAGGCGACATTGAGCTTGCCGTCGGCGAACCACCGAGCAAACGGTGCCTGCGACCAGTCCAGCACCTGCGTGAAAGGTGTCGACCACGAAAGCCGGTTGGCTTGCGTGGCCCAAAACGCCAGCCTGTCACGATCGGCCTCGCGGTACACCGCGGCGGTGGCATTGGCGTGGGCCGCGAATTCCGGGGACGGCGGATAGGACGACGGTGCTTGGGTGGGTGTCCGGGTCACGTCGTTGAGCCTAGAACGTGTCCACCGCCGCGCAAGGCCGCCAGCAGGTTCAGGAAAGGCGTCGCGGGCGGCCGTTGCGGCTGGGTGGGCCGGGGGCCGGGAATCGTTGACCGTGGCCGATGCGCTCGACGGATGCGTCTCGTGGGCGACAACGCCGCTGCTATCCCTCCCGTGCCGCGGTCTGCGGTTGCCCGCGGCGCGCATTGCCGAAGCGGCCAAGGTCTTAATGTCGCTGTCATGCGTCGGATGCGTGTGGCAGCGGTCATTGTCGCCGCCGCGTTGCCAGCGGCCCTGTTAGCCGGCTGCGGTGGGGGCGGCACGACCACCGACCTGGTCATCGTCAACGGCGGTGAGCCACAAAACCCGCTCATTCCGACCAACACCAACGAAACCAACGGCGGGCGCATCATCGATCGCTTGTTCGCCGGCCTGGTGTCCTACGACGCCAACGGCACCCCGGCGCTCGAAGTCGCCCGGGCCATCGAGACCACCGACAACATCAACTATCGAATCACCCTCAAACCGGGATGGACATTCAGCAACGGCGAGCCGGTGACGGCCAAGTCGTTCGTCAACGCCTGGAATTACGGTGCCTTGACTACCAACGCCCAACTGCAGCAAAGCTTCTTCAGCCCGATCGATGGTTACGACCAGGTAGCGGCGCCGGCACCGACAGCGCGAACGATGTCTGGCCTGCGGGTGGTCAACGACCACGAGTTCACCGTCCGGCTGAAGGTGCCGACAATCGACTTCACACTGCGGCTTGGGTTTTCGCCATTCTACCCGCTGCCGACTGCGGCATTCGCCGATATGGCGGCGTTCGGCAGGCACCCCATCGGGAATGGTCCCTACCGGCTGGCCGACGCGCATCCCTGGCTGCACAACGTGCGAATCGATCTCGTCCCCAATTCGTGCTATCACGGTAATCGAATGCCGAAAAATAAAGGGCTGCGGATCATCTTCTACGCCAGTCTGGAAACCGCATACGCGGACTTGTTGACCAACAACCTCGATGTGCTGGACACCATTCCGCCCAGCGCGCTGCCGACCTACCGCCGCGACCTGGGGGACCGCGCGATCACCGGACCCGCGGCGGTCAACCAGACCCTCGACACACCGCTCTGGTTGCCTCATTTCGGCGGTGAAGAGGGGCGGTTGCGCCGCCTGGCGATCTCGGCGGCAATTGACCGGCCGCAGATCTGTCGGCAGATTTTCAACGGCACCCGAGCACCCGCCAAAGATTTCACCGCCCGTTCCCTGCCGGGCTTCGACCCCGATATCCCCGGCAACGACGCCCTGAACTACGACCCCGAGCGCGCCAAAAGACTGTGGGCACAGGCCGACGCGATCTCGCCGTGGAGCGGCGCGTACCAGATCGCCTACAACGCCGACGGCGCGCACCAGGAGTGGATTGACGCGGTCGCCAACAATATCAAAAACACGTTAGGGATCGACGCGGCCGGAACACCCAAACCGACGTTCGCGCAGTTCCGGACTCAAATCACCGGCCGCAAAATCACAACCGCGTTCCGCGCGGGCTGGCAGGGTGATTATCCGTCGCTGCTGGAATTCCTTGAGCCGCTGTTCGTCACCGGAGCAGCCTCCAACGACGTCGGCTACACCAATCCCCGGTTCGATGCCGCGATGCGCGCCGCGCAGGCGGCGCCGACTCTGCCGGCCGCATATGCGGCGGCCAACACCGCTCAACAGATTCTGCTGCACGACATGCCGGTGGTCGCGTTGTGGGACAACATCAACGCGGCCGGGTTCTCGCGGTTCGTCAGCGGTGTGACGATCGCCTGGAACGGGTTGCCGGTCTACGAGAACATCGTCAAGAGCACCTGATGGCCCGCTATCTGCTCAGGCGCCTGTTGATCATGCTCCCGGTGTTTTTCGGGGCGACATTTCTGATCTATGCAATGGTGTTTTTGCTGGCTAGTGATCCCATCGCGGTGCTGGGCGGCGACCGCGCAGTCAATCCCGCAGTGGCCGCGCAGCTGCGCGCGCAATACCATCTCGACGACCCGTTTTGGCTGCAGTATATGAAATACCTGGGCGGTATCGCTCGTGGTGACTTAGGCCAGTCGTTCTCTGGGCTGCCGGTGAGCGAGGTGCTGGCCCAGGCTTTTCCGGTGACGATCCGGCTGACGCTAATCGCGCTGACCGTCGAGACGGTGCTCGGCGTCGGTTTCGGCGTGGTGGCCGGGCTGCGCCGGGGCGGAGTATTCGACGCCGCCGTGCTGCTGGCCGGGTTGGTTGTCATCGCCGTGCCGATCTTCGTGCTCGGGTTTGTCGCGCAGTTCGTGTTCGGGGTTAAGCTCGGCCTCGCCCCGGTGACGGTCGGGGATCAGGCGACGCTGCGCCGCCTGCTGCTGCCCGGTTTCGTGCTGGGTTCGGTGTCTTTCGCCTATGTGGTCCGACTGACCCGTTCTGCGGTCGCCGACAATGCGGGGGCCGACTACGTGCGCACGGCCGCCGCCAAGGGGCTGTCGCGGCCGCGGATCGTCACGGTGCACATTCTGCGCAACTCGTTGATACCGGTGGTGACGTTTCTGGGTGCAGACCTGGGTGCGCTGATGGGCGGGGCGATCGTCACCGAGGGCATCTTCAACATCCACGGCGTCGGCGGCGCGCTGTATCAGGCGCTGGTGCGGCAGGAGACGCCTACCGTGGTGTCGATCGTGACCGTGTTGGTGCTCATCTACCTGCTCACAAACCTGGTCGTGGATGTACTGTATGCGGCCCTGGACCCGAGGATTCGCTATGGGTGACATCGGGCCCGGGCAAGAACGGTTCGTCGCGACCGACCAGCCTCAGGACGCTGACAGGGAACTGGCTGCGCCCACGGGTTTCTGGAGCGCGACCTGGCGGCAGCTGCGAAACCGCCCGAAATTTGTCATATCGGCTGCAGTGATCGTCCTGCTGGTGATGGCCGCAGCATTCCCGCAGCTGTTCACCGGAATCGACCCCAGCTACGCCAACCCGTATCAGAGCCTGCTGCCCCCGTCGAGGCAGCACTGGTTCGGCACCGACCTGCAGGGACATGATATCTACGCTCGCGTTGTCTACGGTGCACGGGCATCGCTCACCGTCGGTATGGCGACGACCCTGGCGGTGTTAGGGATAGGGGGAACCCTCGGTGCATTGGCCGGTTTCTACCGTGGCTGGATTGACACGGTGGTGTCCCGGGTGACCGACGTGTTCTTCGCCATTCCGTTGTTGCTGGCCGCAATCGTGCTGGCGCAGGTATTGCCGCGACGCGGTGTGTGGACGGTGGTTGCGGTCCTGGCGATTTTCGGGTGGCCCCAGCTGGCACGGGTCACGCGGTCAGCGGTTCTCGAAGCACGGCAACGCGACTACGTAACCGCAGCAGAAGCGTTAGGACTCGGCAGGTTTCGCATACTTCTCACTCATGTTCTGCCTAACGCGATGGGACCGGTCATCGTAATCACGACACTATCGCTGGGCGCCTTCATCGTGGCCGAGGCGACGCTGTCTTATCTGGGTGTCGGACTGCCGCCGTCCACGGTTTCGTGGGGCGGTGATATCAACCTGGGCCAAAGCAGGTTGCGGTCAGGCTCGCCGATCGTGTTCTACCCGGCTGGGGCTTTGGCCCTGACAGTGCTGGCTTTCATGATGCTCGGTGACGTGTTGCGCGAGGCTCTGGATCCGGCCGCCCAGCGGATGCGTCGAGGCAGGTGCAGCGGGCGATGAGCGAACCGCTGCTGCGCATCGAAGACCTCGAGGTGCGATTCGGTGCTGCCGCACCGGCGGTGCGCGGCGCCCGGTTGACGGTGTATCCCGGGCAAACCGTGGCGCTGGTCGGGGAGTCCGGTTCCGGGAAGTCCACCATTGCCGGAGCAATTTTGGGTCTGCTTCCCCCCGGTGGCCGGATTACCAAAGGCCGCATCGTCTTCGAAGGCCGCGATATCACCTCGGCCGGTCGACGACAGATGCGGTCGATCCGGGGACGCGCCATCGGCTATGTGCCGCAGGACCCGATGACCAATCTGAACCCGGTCTGGAAGGTGGGCTTTCAGATACGAGAAGCGTTGCGCGCCAACGCTTGTAAACACGACGTGCGGCGACAAGCGGCGCAAATGCTCGGCCAGGCCGGTGTGCCCGATGCGGTCACCTATGCCAGGCGCTATCCGCATCAGCTGTCTGGGGGGCTGTGCCAGCGTGCGTTGATTGCCATCGGGCTGGCGGGCCGTCCACGACTGCTGATCGCCGACGAGCCGACCTCCGCGCTGGACGTCACCACCCAGCGGCACATACTCGACCATCTGCAGCTGCTCACCGCAGAGCTCGGCACCGCTGTGCTGTTGATCACCCATGACTTGGCGGTGGCGGCTGAACGGGCTGCACATCTGGTTGTCATGCACCGCGGCATGGTGGTGGAAGCCGGCGCAGCGCGGGACGTTCTGCAAGACCCGGAACATGAGTACACGCGAACACTGGTGGGAGCGGTTCCGTCGCTTCGAAGCACCAATGCGGTGCGGGTGCGAGATCGGATGCGGCGCGACGCGGCAGCGACTGTTGCGAGTGAAAACGTAATCGTAGCTTCCGGTTTGACAAAGGTTTTTCGGGAACCGTCGGGTGCTGCCTGGCGGCACAGAGAGGTCCGCGCCGTGGACGGGGTATCGCTTCAGCTGCGGCGCGGCACAACGCTGGCGGTCGCAGGCGAGTCGGGGTCGGGCAAGTCGACATTGGCGCGGATGGTGCTGGGTCTGCTGAAACCCACCTGCGGCACGGTGGTTTTCGGCGGCAAAGACATCTACGCACTGGATCGAAGCGGGTTATTCGCTTTTCGTCGCGGTGTCCAGCCAGTTTTCCAAAACCCCTACAGCAGCCTGGATCCCATGTATTCGGTGTTCCGCGCGATCGAAGAACCCTTGCGGGTTCACCGGATCGGTGACCGCCGGCAACGGCAGCAGATGGTGTACGAGCTCGCCGACCAGGTGGCGCTGCCCTTGTCGCTTTTGGGGAGGTTGCCGCGCGAGCTGTCGGGCGGTCAGCGCCAGCGGGTCGCGATCGCCCGCGCGCTGGCGCTTCGGCCCCAAGTGCTGGTGTGCGACGAGGCGGTCTCAGCACTGGACGTCGTGGTGCAGGCCCAGATTCTGGAGTTGCTGGCCGATCTGCAGGTCCGGTTGGGTCTGACGTATCTGTTCATCAGCCACGACCTGGCGGTAATCCGGGAGATTGCCGACGACGTCATGGTGATGCGGGCCGGTCGCGTCGTCGAGTTTGGGGCCGTCGGCGAGATATTCACCCGGCCCCGCGCTGACTACACCCGTCAGCTGTTGGCGGCGGTTCCGGGCGTGAGCCGCGCTGGCTATCGTGACCGGTCATGAGCGCTGACCCGCTGGCTCCGCTGATGGAGCTGCCCGGCGTCGCCGATGCCAGCGAACGCGCACGTGAGGCGCTGGGCCGAGTGCATCGGCACCGGGCGAACCTGAGAGGTTGGCCGGTGACCGCCGCGGTGGCCGCGCTCCGGGCCGCGAAGGCCTCCTCGGTACTCGATGGCGGTGCCCGGCACCGGGACGAGTCCGCATCAGGCGATCCGGTGTTCGCCGGGGCGTTGCGGGTCGCCCAGGCTGTGGAAGGTGGGCAGACCAGCCTGGTGTCGATCTGGCGGCGCGCGCCACTGCAGGCGCTGGCCCGAGTCCACATGCTGGCCGCCGCCGGTTGGGTCGATGACGAGCGGCTGGGGCGGCCGCGGGCCGACACCTCCATCGGGCCGCGTCTGGAGCTGCTCGCGACCCTGGTGACCGGGAACACCGTGGTCCCGGCAGCGGTCCTGGCAGCGGTCGTGCACGGCGAGCTTCTGGCGCTGGCGCCCTTCGGTTGCGCGGACGGCGTCGTGGCACGGGCGGCTTCGCGGCTGGTGACCATCGCCAGTGGGCTCGACCCGCACGGACTGGGTGTGCCAGAGGTGAGTTGGATGCGCTGCGCAGCTGAGTACCGCGACACGGCGCGTGGTTTTGCCGCCGGCACGCCCGACGGTGTGACCGCCTGGCTGATGCTGTGTTGCCGGGCGATGCAGGCCGGCGCGCACGAGGCTCTGCAGATTGCCGAATCGCTGCCGAATTAGGTGCCAGATTGGTTGCCACGTCGAGCACCGCGGCCGCTGCGGCAACGCGTGCACACCCGCAAAGCGGGCGGCGGTCCGAAGCGTTCCGGCCCGCCGCCCGCTAGCACGGAGCCCGGTTACCAAGCGTGCAACATGGGGCTGCGTGGGTTGGCCTCGGCGATCTTGCGAGACGTCTGGCCGCAGCCCCACCCAAAGGGCTGACGACACCATTCGTTTCTCGCAATAACGCAGGCCCGCAACACTTCTGCCATTATCGCGGCTGTAGCTCCGCGTGGGTGCCGGGAACCGTGCTAGGACGCCCGGATCGGGAGATCGAACCTTCTCTTCCGGATCGACCTTGGCCTCTCCGGGCTTCCGTGACTCCTTTGTACTACGTGACCCCTATCACATCAAGGCCCAATTCCGGCCGGCACTGCGCAGCGACGTCGACCACACCAGGCAATGTGTTTGCTGTGATATGCGGGCGGAACGGGCATGACTGTGCAACCCCAGTTAAAACGCCAGGCGGCGCAACAGCGAATAGGTCACCGCACCGGCCGCGAGCGCGCTCACCCCAACGGCGGCGGTTGTGGCAACCGCGACCCCCGAGGGGGGTTGGAAACGGTTGCGAAGCGACACGGGCCGGGTGAATGTCAGCACGGGCCAACCGCGGGCGATTGCTTCCTTGCGCAAGGCACGGTCGGGATTGACCACAGTGGGGTGTCCGACGGTCTGAAGCATCGGCAGATCGGTGATCGAATCGGAATACGCGTAGCAGTGTTCTAGCGGATAGCCCTCACGGGCAGCCAATTCGCGGATGGCCTGGGCCTTGCCCTCGCCGTAGCAGTAGAACGCCACCTCACCGGTGTACTTCCCGTTGTCGACGACCATGCGTGTCGCCATCGCGTGGGTGGCGCCGAGGGTGCGGGCGATCGGCGCCACGATCTCTTCACCGGAGGCCGACACGACCACCACATCGCGGCCGCAGAGCTTGTGGCCCGCGATCAGATGTGCGGCCTCCGCGTACACCAGTGGGGTGACAATGTCGTGCAGGGTTTCGTTGACAATCGAACGGACCTGCGCGACATCCCAACCCGCGCACATGTTGGTCATATGGGCCCGCATCCGGTCCATCTGATCATGGTCGGCGCCGGAGAGCAGAAAAATAAACTGGGCGTAAGTGGACTTGAGCACAGCCCGTCGGTTGATTAGCCCCTGATTGAAGAATGGTTTGCTGAATGCGAGCGCGCTGGACTTGGCGATGATGGTCTTATCCAAGTCGAAGAACGCGGCAGTGCGGATCTCCGGATGGCCGGTTGCCGGTGTTTCCGGTGTCGCTCGCTGTCGCTCAGCCGGATCGGAGACGGTCACCGGCCCAGCATAGGGCGGGGCGCGACGTGGTCTCGATCGGTGTGCTTAAAGCCACCGTTCACAACGCGTCTACCAGGATTTTCCCGACTATAAGGCGGCGTTGTGACGGCCCGGGCTGATCGCGCAGGCACCCTGCGGGCGCCGGCAACACTTGCGCCGAACTAGACTCTCATGTGTATAGTAACAAGTACTCGGCTGTGCCGAGGGTGTATCAGCCCGACCCCCCGGGGCTGATACACGACGACCCTCGCCTCCTCCCCCCCTGGCGGGGGTCGTCCCTTTTTCTGACCGAATAGGTGGCCGGCAGCGGCGGGCAGATTGCTGCATCCCGGGTGTTTTCCGATGCACCGATGGTGCCGTCGCGCGTCAGCACAGCGCGTGACGTGCGTCGGTGTTGTGCACAGATCCGGATTTGTCCACAAAAGTGTCTGAGCGGCTGGCATGCCGTGAGCGCACCCCGCATGGTAGCGGAGTGCCTATCGCGACGAGTCCCGCCGGTTGCGGAATATTGGCGGTGCTGACCGAACCCGGATTACGTGCCGACATCGACCGGGTGGCAGCGGCTGCGGGTGTGCGGGTGGTGCATGCCGACGCCGAGTCGCCGATGACGAGGAAAGCCTGGTTTGCGGCCGCGGCTGTGGTGCTTGACCAGGCGGCGATCACGCGGTGCGCCCAACGCGCGCTGCCACGGCGCGCCCATGTGATCATGCTGACCCGCGGCGACCCGACGACCGAGACCTGGGAAGCGGCGATTGCTGTTGGAGCCCAACAGGTTCTGCGGTTGCCCGCACAGGAACACGCGTTAGTGCGGGAGTTTTCCGAGGCCGCGGAATCAGGGCGCGACACCCACAAGCGCGGCCAGGTCGTCGCGGTTGTCGGTGGATGCGGCGGGGCTGGGGCTTCGTGGTTTGCCGCCGCGTTGGCTCGGGCGGCCACCAACGTGCTGCTGGTGGACCTCGATCCCTGGGCCGGCGGCATCGATTTGCTGGTCGGCGCGGAAACCGTGCCGGGTCTGCGTTGGCCCGATCTGGCTTTACAGGGCGGGCGGCTGAATTGGGCCGCCGTGCGTGAGGCGCTGCCCCGCTACCGCGGGGTGAGCATGCTCTCCGGTACGCGACGCGGGTATGAGCTGGAGCCCGGGCCGGTGGACGCCGTCGTCGACGCCGGACGCCGCGGCGGCGCGACGGTGATCTGCGACCTGCCCCGACGGTTGACCGCCGCCACCCACACAGCTTTGGACAGCGCGGATCTGCTCGTTATCGTCAGCCCGTGCGACGTGCGGGCGTGCGCGGCCACCGCAACGGTCGCCGCGGTGTTTTCGGCCATCAATCCCGCTGTCGGACTGGTCGTGCGGGGACCGTCACCGGGCGGACTGCGCGCCGCTGAGATCGCGGACATCGCCGGCGTGCCGTTGCTGGCGTCGATGAAGGCGCAGCCGCACCTGGCCGCGCAACTGGAACACGGTGGTCTGCGGTTATCCCGTAGGTCCCCACTCGCTGCGGCCGCGCGTCGTGTGCTCGCGGTGCTCCCAGCGGCGCCGAAGCAGAACGGTCGAGCAGCATGAGCGGGTCACTGATCGAGCGTGTGCGAGAACGGCTGGCGGCAGAATCCGCCCCGTTGCGGCCGAATGTGGTCGCCGCCGCGATCCGGGCGGAATCCGGGGGAGTGCTCGGTGACACCGAGATGCTGGCCAGTCTTCGCGTGCTGCAGACCGAACTGACCGGTGCGGGTATCCTCGAACCGCTGCTGTGCGCCGACGGTACCACCGATGTGCTTGTCACCGCTCCCGACGCAGTGTGGGTTGATGACGGAAACGGGTTGCGGCGCAGCGAGATCCATTTTGACGACGAAGCGGCTGTGCGGCGTTTGGCGCAGCGGCTGGCGTTGGCTGCCGGCCGCCGCCTTGACGACGCGCAACCATGGGTTGACGGCCAGCTGACCGGTATCGGCACGGGGGAGTTCGCGGTGCGGCTCCATGCGGTGCTGCCACCGGTCGCGGTGGCTGGTACCTGCTTGTCGTTGCGGGTACTGCGGCCCGCTACCCAGAACCTGGACGGGTTGACCGCTGCGGGCGCGATCGCGCCGCAGGCCGCCACGCTGCTGTCGCAGGTGATCGCCGCGCGGCTGGCGTTCTTGGTGTGCGGGGGTACCGGGGCAGGCAAAACCACCCTGTTGGCCGCGATGCTGGGAGCGGTGTCCGCGGCGGAGCGAATTGTGTGCGTCGAGGATGCCGCCGAGCTGGCGCCTCAGCATCCGCACCTGGTCAAGTTGGTTGCGCGGGGTGCGAACGTCGAAGGTGTCGGCGAGGTTACTGTGCGCCAGCTCGTCCGCCAAGCGCTGCGCATGCGCCCCGATCGCATCGTGGTCGGGGAGGTCAGAGGTGCTGAAGTGGTCGATCTGCTGGCCGCACTCAACACCGGTCACGAGGGCGGGGCGGGCACTGTGCACGCCAACAACCCCGGCGAGGTTCCGGCCCGGCTGGAGGCGTTGGGTGCGCTCGGCGGGCTGGATCGTGCCGCGCTGCATAGCCAGCTTGCGGCGGCGGTCCAAGTGTTACTGCATGTTGCGCGGGACCGCGCCGGACGGCGCCGGCTCAGCGAAATCGCGATATTGCGCCAGTCCGGCAACGGCCGGGTTCATGCGGTCACCGTCTGGCACGCAGAGCGGGGCATGACCGAGGATGCGGGCGATCTGCAGCGGCTGCTGCGAGAACGGATGTCAGCATGAGCGGCCAGTTGGTGGCAGCGCTGCTGTTGGTGCTGGCGATAGGGGTGTCGCCGTCGTCGTCGCGGGGCCGGATCGCTGCCCGCGTCAGCATTCGCGTGCCGCTCAAAACCCGCTGGATCAGCTGGCTCGCAGGGTGCGCGGCCGTCGTCGCCGCTGTAGTACTCCCACTGACAACCACGGTGGCGGCCGCCGTGCTGGTAACGACCGTCGGCGTGCGGTCGCGCCGACGCCATCGCAGCCGACGTGCCATGAAGGACACCAGGGCGCTGGAAACCGGCCTTGATGTGGTGGTCGGTGAGCTGCGCGCGGGCGCCCACCCCGCGCAGGCGTTCTCCGCCGCCGCTGAGGAGACCGATGGAGCGGTTGCCGAGGCTTTCCGCGCAGTGTCCGCACGCGCCAGACTGGGCGCCGATGTCAGCGCAGGACTGCGTGGGGTGAGCGGCTCGTCGGTTGTGCATACACACTGGGAGCGGCTTGCGGTGTGCTGGCAGTTGGCATGCAACCACGGCTTGGCGATATCCACTGTGATGCGGACCGCGCAGCACGATATCGGTGAGCGCCGGCGCTTTTCCGCACGAGTGTCAGCAGGGATGGCGGGTGCGCGCACCACCGCCGTGATATTGGCGACTCTGCCGGCGCTCGGGGTAGCCCTGGGTCAGTTGATCGGAGCCCACCCGCTGCGCTTCCTGCTGGGTGGACACGCGGGTGGGTGGCTATTGGTGGTTGGGCTCACACTGACCTGTGCCGGGCTGCTGTGGTCGGATCGAATCACCGACCGGGTGGCGCGGTGAGCCCCGCGGCGACAGTGAGGATCGCAGCGCCGAACGAGTGCGGACCGGCGCCTCCAGGAGCCGCAGTATGAGCATCGCAGCGGTGCTGCTCGCGGTCGCGGTCGTGGTCGGCGCCGGGCCGTCGAGGGTGCGGGCGCGCGCGGGCAAAGTGGTGGCGCCGGGTCGGCCCCCGCGTGGGCATGCACCCGCCTCCGACCCGCTGGCCGTCGCGTCGAGTCTGGACGTGCTGGCTGTCTGCCTGGGCGCGGGTATGGCGGTGTCGACCGCGGCGGCCGCAACCGCTGAATCGGCGCCGCCGCGCCTGGCCACGCTGCTGCGGCGGGCCGCGGATCTGCTGACGTTGGGCGCCGATCCCGCTGTTGCCTGGTCAGCCCCCTCGCAGAGCCTGGCCGGCTCGATCGATGCCCCCACCGACGCGCTGCTGCGGCTGGCGCGGCGCTCGGCGTCCTCGGGCGCAGCGCTGGCCGACGCCGTCGCCGAATTGGCTGCGCAGGTCCGCCACGACGCCGCGCAGGCGGCCACCGCTGCCGCCGAGCGGGCCGCGGTCCTTATCGCCGCTCCGCTCGGTCTGTGTTTCCTGCCGGCGTTCGTGTGCCTGGGCATCGTTCCAGTGGTGGCCGGGTTGGCCGGCACGGTCTGGCAATCGGGTGTGCTGTGAGGCCGCCGGCCGGCCACGCGGAAGTCTCGCGGAACGGCCGCGGGGAAACTTCAACCGGTAACTAAAAGGAGGAAAAACATTGGCGCGAAATATTTTCCGTGCTCTGGGGGCGCGTATAGCCGTTCTGGCGGCCGACGAGTCGGGAATGTCGACAGTCGAATACGCCATCGGGACGATCGCGGCCGCGGCCTTCGGCGCCATCCTCTACACCGTCGTCACCGGCGACTCCATCGTCTCAGCGCTGACCAACGTCATCAGCCGGGCGCTCAACACCAAGGTCTAGTCGACGATGCCGGTAGCAGCACTGTGGAAGCGGCTTTCGCGATAGCCGCGCTGGTCACGGTGCTGGTGTTGTGCTTGGCGGGGATCACCGCGGTGTCGATGCAGGTGCGGTGTGTGGACGCCGCCCGCGAGGCGGCTCGGCTCGCCGGGCGTGGTGACGACCGGGCCGCGCTTGAGACCGCGCGCCGAGTCGCACCGGGCGGGGCGCGGGTCGTGCTGCGTCGTGACGGTGAATTCGTCATCGCCACCGTCACCGCACGCTTCAGCCTTCTTCCGGCGTTGCCTATTGCAGCCCAAAGTGTTTCGGCAGCAGAGCCCCGGCGCTGAGCGCGGCTCGGCCACAGTGGCCGCAGCTGCGATGGTCGCTGCGTTGCTGTGCGTCACCGGCGGCGCCGCGTACCTGGGATCGGCGGTGGTCGCTCGTCATCGCGTGCAGGCGGTGGCCGATCTCGGCGCGCTGGCCGCTGCCGAGCGCTTGCCCGCCGGAGCAGAATCAGCCTGCACCCGGGCGACTGCCGTCGCCCGGGCGATGGGAATCGCCCGGATCGGCTGTGCGGTGCAAGGACTCGATGTCGTTGTCAGCGTCGAAATGGACGTCACCTTTGGCGGGGTCGTGCGTGCCGCGGCCCGCGCGGGCCCGGCGCCGCTGTCGGGGTCTCCGCCGAGGCTGCGGGCGGGGGCGACGCTCAAGGGTCAGCGATGACTCACCGCGAGCCGCGTGCCAGCTCGGCGAGCACCAGCCGCAGCACCTGCACCGCACCCGCTTTGTCCAGCGGGTCGTTGGCGTTACCACATTTGGGAGACTGAACGCAGGAGGGGCATCCTCTCGGGCATTCGCACGCCGCGATCGCCGCGGCCGTCGCACCCAACCACGTGCTGGCCTGGCGGAAGCCCCGCTCGGCGAATCCGGCTCCCCCCGGATAACCGTCGTAGACGAAGACGCTGGGTTGCGGGTCCAGTGGGTCAGGGCCCACCGCGGTGGACAGGCCGCCGATATCGCCGCGATCACAGCTGGCCACCAGCGGCAGCAGCCCGATCGCGGCATGTTCTGCGGCGTGCAGTGAGCCGGGGATGCGCGGCGCGTCGATACCGATGCGCGCCAACGCCTCGGGTGTGACGGTGTACATGACGGCGGTCGTGGCCAGGGTGTGGGCCGGCATGTCCAGCTCGACGAAGTCGATCACCTCGCCGCTGAGCCGCCGGCGCAGATACCCGATGACCTGGTTGGTGACACTGACCGGGACCAAGGCGAGGGTGACCGAACCGAACTGTGTGCGCTCACCAGCGCCGGTGATCGCAATGTCGGTGCGTTCACGTGCGAAGGTCGCATAGCCGGGATCCTCGGCGCGCACGAATGCGATCTCGGCGTCGGCATCCAGCGAATCGACGACGTAGCTTTCGCCCTGGTGCAGGTAAACCGCCCCCGGGTGAACCGCGGCGGACGCCTGAGCGGCGCCGACATGGCCCAAAAGCCTGCCGGTGTCCGTTTCCACGATCGCGATCTGGCCGCCCGTCGGGCCACGGATGTCCACCGCGGTGTGCGGCTCCAGGCCGGGTGCGGCGAAATACTTCCCGGACCGGCGTCGCAGCAACCCCTCGTCGACCAGCGTTGCGGCCACCTCCTGGGCGCCGAGTGCTTTGACTTCAGTTTCGGTGAGTGGCATTTCGGTTGCAGCGCATAACAACTGGGGACGCAGAAGGTACGGGTTAGCCGGGTCGATCACGGCGCGCTCGATCGGCTTGTCCAGCAGCGCGGCCGGGTGATGGACGAGGTAGGTGTCCAGCGGATCGTCACGCGCGATCAGCACGATCAGTGCCCCCCGGCCATCCCGTCCCGACCGGCCGGCCTGCTGCCAAAACGAGGTGATCGTTCCCGGGAATCCGGCGAGCACGACCGCGTCCAGGCCGGCGATGTCGACCCCCAACTCGAGCGCGCTGGTGGTGGCGAGTCCGCACAGCAGCCCGTCGGCCAGCGCGTGTTCCAGCGCACTGCGCTCTTCAGCCAGATACCCCGCGCGGTAGGAGGCCACCTTCCCGGCGAGCTCAGGGGCGATGTTCTCCAAGTGTGACCGGGCCGCCAGCGCGGTCAGTTCCGCGCCGCGACGGGTCCGGACAAATGTCAGGGTCCGGGCTCCCGCGGCGATCAGGCCGGCCATCACTCGAGCGGCTTCGGCGCCGGCGGATCGCCGCACCGGTGCGCCGTTCTCCCCGGTCAGATCGGTTCGCAGCGCAGGCTCCCACAGGGCCACGGTGCGCGGTCCCTGCGGTGCGCCGTCCTCGGTGATCTGCTCGACCGGTTGTCCGATGAGTTCGGCGGCCGCCGCAGCCGGCGAGGCCGTGGTGGCGCTGGCGAAGATGACGGTCGGCGCCGCCGAGTACCGGGCGCACAACCGCAACAGCCGGCGCAGCACCAGCGCGACATTCGAGCCGAAAACACCGCGATAGTAATGACATTCATCGACCACCAGGAAGCGAAGGCCGCGCAGGAAAACTGCCCATCGGCTGTGGTTGCGCAACATCGACAGATGAACCATGTCGGGGTTGGAAAACAGCCAGCGGGAGCGTTCGCGCGCGAAGCGGCGCACCTCGGCGGGACTGTCGCCGTCGTAGGCAGTGGGCGCGACGTCACCGAGCCGCGGGACCGCGGCGGTCAGCGCGTGCGCGCTGCGCAGCTGGTCGCGCCCCAGTGCTTTGGTCGGCGACAGGTACAACGCCCGCGCCCGCGGGTCGGTGGCGAGCACGTTGAGAATCGGCAGCTGGTAGGCCAGCGACTTGCCCGAGGCGGTGCCGGTGCTCACCACCACATGATGTCCGGCGTAGGCCAGTTCGGCGGCATCGTACTGATGCGACCACGGCGCGGCGATGCCGCGCTCGGTCAACGCGCGCACCACATCGGGCTCGGCCCATGCCGGCCAACTGCGTGCGCGGGCCGGCCGGGCCGGCAGCTCTGCCACATGGCGAAGCGGGTGCTCGCCCGGTTGGGTGCCGGCGAGGGCCGCAACAAGCAGCTCGCTGCCGAAACTCGCCATCGCTCGCCCCTTCCCGGCTCGTCCGGCCTTGTCGACGGTGTCAGTTGTCCAGCGTTTCGTCAGCGCCATCCACGTCGTAGCCGGTCTGCAATCGAATTGTTGACCGAAATCGATCATCCGAGGCTGTTGCCGGAACCGCAGACATGGTTGACTGATGACGGCCGCGGCTTCTGTGTTCGTGTCAAACTTTCGCAGGATCGACGTTGCGGCCGCGGTTCCTGCGAGGTTGGGTTCGGGTGAAGTTCCGGAGACTCCGCGAGGTATGGCGGTCACAGCAGGCCCGGTGCATCGAAAGGCGGTGCATCGCACCCAGTAGAGAAGGAAAGATCGAGAAATGCCACAGGGAACTGTGAAGTGGTTCAACGCGGAGAAGGGGTTTGGCTTCATCGCCCCGGAGGATGGTTCCGCAGACGTGTTCGTCCACTACACGGAGATCCAGGGAACAGGTTTCCGCACCCTAGAAGAAAACCAGAGGGTCGAGTTCGAGATCGGCCATAGCCCCAAGGGTCCGCAAGCCACCGGCGTCCGGTCCATTTAGACCAGCGGATTCCGACGAAACCCCCGGGCGGCCCACCACAGCGGGCCAACCGGGGGTCTTCATTATCGGCGTGATCAAGGGTGCAGCGGTCACCGGAATGTTCCTCAACTGGCTTTTTGTCGACTCCGGGCTCGGCTCCGCGCGGGGCTCGCCGTGGGGTGCATCGTGTCGAGCAGGCCTACTGTCAGTGACGTGAGCCAGCTGTCGTTCTTCTCGGCGGAGTCGGTTCCGCCGGCTGTCACCGACCTCACCGGGGTGCTCGCGGCCACTGGTCAGGTCGTGCTGGTCGGTGAAGGTGCCCGGCTGTCCGTTGTCGTGGATCAGCTGTGGCGGGCGTCCGCGCTGGCCGAGATGATTGACCAGGCTGGTTTGGTGGCTGAGATCGCCTACACCGATGAAAACAGTCCGCTGGTGCGCACTGGCGTGGATCCTCGGCTGCATGCTATCGCCGCGCAGTGGACTCGGGGGGCGGTCAAGACCGTGCCCCCGCTGTGGTTACCGGGCCCGCGCGAGCTGCGGGCGTGGACCCTGGCCGCGGGCAGCCGGGAAGCCGACCGTTATGTGCTCGGCCTGGACCCGCACGCACCACAGACACATTCGCCGCTGGCAGCGGCGCTGATGAGGGTCGGAATTGCGCCTACCCTCATCGGTACGCGCGGTGCTCGCCCGGCATTGCGGATCAGCGGCCGGCGCAGACTGGGGCGCCTGGTAGAAAATGTCGGGGAACCCCCGGGTGTCGCCGAGGCGTTAGCCCACTGGCCTCGCGTTTAGCAGGTGGGCGTTGCGGTGAGAAGGCAGGCGTCGCGGGGAGTCGGTTTGCGTCGGCCCGCCCGGGGTGCGAAATTGTCAAGTGCCCACAGGCCCGAGAGACACCGGTGCGCGTCGCCTGGGATCGCTCAACCTGCGGGGCAGGACAGAAGTGGAGCGTAGGCACAGTTGGCACGCGGTGACCGCGGCAGCGGTAGAAACGGCAACGCGCGGCGGCTCGTCATTGTCGAGTCGCCAACTAAAGCGCGCAAACTCGCCGGCTATTTAGGGTCCGGCTACATCGTCGAGTCCTCCCGGGGGCATATTCGGGATCTTCCCCGCGCCGCCGCGGATATTCCGGCAAAGTACAAATCGGAGCCGTGGGCGCGGCTGGGGGTCAACGTTGACGCCGACTTCGAACCGCTCTACATCATCACTCCGGACAAAAAGCGCACGGTCAACGAGCTGAAAAGCCTGCTCAAAGACGCCGACGAGCTGTATCTGGCCACCGACGGCGACCGCGAAGGCGAGGCCATCGCCTGGCATCTGCTGGAAACGCTGAAGCCGCGTATCCCGGTCAAGCGGATGGTGTTCCACGAAATCACCGAGCCGGCGATCCGGGCGGCGGCCGAGCACCCCCGCGATCTGGACAACGACCTGGTGGACGCCCAAGAAACCCGCCGGATCCTCGATCGGCTGTACGGCTACGAGGTCAGCCCGGTGCTGTGGAAGAAGGTCGCCCCCAAGCTGTCGGCGGGCCGGGTGCAGTCGGTGGCCACCCGCATCATCGTGCAACGCGAACGCGAGCGGATGGCGTTTCGGAGTGCGTCCTACTGGGATGTGGTCGCCGAACTGGATGCCAGCGTCTCCGACCCGCAGGCGTCGCCGCCGACCTTCACGGCCCGCCTGACCAGTGTCGACGGCCTGCGGGTGGCGACCGGTCGTGACTTCGACGCCCAGGGCGCGGTGCGCAAACCTGATGAGATCGTGGTGCTCGACGAAGCCCGTGCCGGCAGCCTGGCGGAGGGACTGCGCGGCGCACAGCTCACCGTGACCTCGGTGGAGGAAAAACCCTACACCCGCAGGCCCTATCCGCCGTTTATGACGTCGACGCTGCAGCAGGAGGCTGGCCGTAAGCTGCGGTTCTCCGCCGAGCGCACGATGAGCGTGGCTCAGCGCCTCTACGAGAACGGCTACATCACCTATATGCGCACCGACTCCACGACGCTGTCGGATTCGGCGATCAATGCTGCTCGCACTCAGGCGCGTCAGCTCTACGGTGCGGAGTTCGTCTCGGCGTCGCCGCGCCAGTACACCCGCAAGGTGAAAAACGCTCAAGAAGCCCACGAGGCCATCCGGCCCGCCGGAGAGACGTTCGCCACGCCGGATGCGGTGCGTCGCGAACTCGACGGCGACGACTTTCGCCTGTATGAGCTGATCTGGCAGCGCACTATCGCCTCACAAATGGCTGACGCTCGCGGCACCACGCTGAGCCTGCGAGTGGCCGGGGTGTCGGGAAGCCAGCAGGTGGTGTTCGCCGCGAGCGGGCGCACCATCATCTTCCCCGGGTTTCTGAAGGCCTATGTGGAAACTGTCGATGAGCTGGCCGGCGGTGAGGCTGATGACGCCGAGCGGCGGTTGCCGCGCCTGACCGAAGGCCAACGGCTGCGCACCGTCGAAGTCACCCCCGATCAGCACGCCACCAACCCGCCGCCCCGCTACACGGAGGCGTCACTGGTCAAGGCGCTCGAGGAGTTGGGCATCGGCCGTCCATCGACGTACTCATCGATCATCAAAACCATCCAGGACCGCGGCTATGTGCACAAGAAAGGCAGCGCCCTGGTGCCGTCGTGGGTTGCGTTCGCAGTGACCGGTCTGCTGGAACAGCATTTCAGCCGGCTCGTCGACTATGGGTTCACCGCGGCAATGGAAGACGAACTCGATGCGATCGCCGCCGGCCAAGAGCACCGCACCAACTGGCTCAACAACTTCTATTTCGGCGGCGACCACGGCGTGCCCGATTCGATTGCCCGCTCCGGGGGTCTCAAAAAGCTCGTCGGCGTCAATCTGGAGGGCATCGACGCTCGAGAAGTCAACTCCATCAAACTGTTCGACGATGCGCAGGGCCGTCCTATCTATGTGCGGGTCGGAAAGAACGGTGCTTATTTGGAGCGCATGGTCACCGGCGAGGACGGCCAGCTCATCCCGCAGCGAGCCAACCTCAACGGCGCCCTTACCCCTGACGAGTTGACGCTGGAAGTGGCCGAGGAGCTGTTCGCCACGCCACAGGAGGGACGACTGCTGGGCATCGACCCGGAGACCGGTCACGAAATCGTTGTCAAAGACGGCCGTTACGGCCCTTATGTGACCGAGATCCTGCCCGAGGAACCCGATGGCGGCGAGGCTGCGGTGCCGAAGGCCAAGAAACCACGCGGCCCCAAACCGCGCACCGCGTCGCTGCTGCGCAGCATGGATGTGCAGACGGTCACCCTTGAAGACGCTCTCAAGCTGCTGTCCTTGCCCCGGGTTGTCGGCGTCGATCCCGAGACGGGCGAGGAGATCACCGCACAAAACGGACGTTACGGCCCATATCTCAAGCGCGGCAATGATTCTCGTTCACTAGCAACGGAAGACCAATTATTCACCATTACTCTCGACGAGGCGCTGAAGCTCTACGCTGAGCCGAAACGTCGTGGCCGGCAGAGCGCGTCGGCGCCGCCGTTGCGAGAGCTCGGGACCGATCCGGTGTCCGGCAAGAAGATGGTCGTCAAAGATGGCCGCTTCGGGCCTTATGTCACCGACGGTGAGACCAACGCCAGCCTGCGCAAGGGTGATGACGTGTTCTCGATCACCGACGAACGTGCCGCCGAACTGCTCGCCGAGCGGCGCGCACGGGGTCCGGCAAAGCGGGCCGCGAAACAGACCACCCGCAAAACACCGAAGAAAGCGGTCAAACACAGCTAGTTGGCGGCTTGTCGCCGACTTGCAGCCCACGCTTGCTGCGGTGTCGCGCAAGCCGAGACACCTAGGTAATCTCGCTCGAGACTTCTTCGGGCGCTGCCAGATTCACAGGCCGGGCCAGCTGTGTGGGCACGGTGCGTCCGCGTAATTCGACCACCTCGCCGACGTCCCAGCAGAGGGCTTCCGCGTCCAGCGCACCGCTCACCGCAATCGCCGACGCCAGCACGTGGCCTTCTTCCAGTTTGGCCAGTTCGGTGAGCCGTGCGGCCTCATTGACGGGGTCACCGATCACCGTGTACTCAAACCGCGCCTTCGCCCCGATGTGGCCGGCGATGGCCCGTCCGGCCGATACCCCGATTCCAAACTCCGCCGAACCGATCACCGGGAGCAGTTCGTCGTGCAGTTCACGCGCGGCCGCCAGAGCCGCGCCGGACGCGTCAGGATGTTCAATGGGTGCCCCGAAAATCGCCAAGGCCGCATCGCCCTGAAACTTGTTGACGAACCCGCCGTGGCGGCCGACGGTGTCCACTACTACCCGGAAGAACTCGTTGAGCAAGTTGACGACTTCTGCGGGTGGCCGCGTGGCGGCGAGTTTGGTGGAGCCCACCAGGTCCACGAACAGCACCGCGACATACCGTTCTTGCCCTCCCAGCTCGGTGCCGCGCTCAAGAGCCCGGCGGGCCACGTCTTCGCCGACGTAACGACCGAACAGGTCACGCAGCCGTTGCCGCTCGGCGAGGTCGCGAACCATGTCGTTGAAACCGGCCTGCAGCATGCCTAATTCGCTGGCGTCGTAGATCTGCATGTGCGCGTTGTAGTTACCGCGTTGCACCTCACCGAGCGCCCAGCGCAGCTGACGCAGCGGGTCGGCGATCGACATGGCCACCAAAAGCGTGCTGATCAACCCGACGGTCAACGCGGCCAACGCCAGCATCAAGATGGGGGTGAACAGTTTTTCTGGCGAGGCATGCAGCAGGGACGCCTTGTCGGCCACCACCGCCAGCACAATCGCCAGCAGCGGGACGCCGGTGGACAGCGCCCATGTCAGCATCTGCCGCAAGATGACACCGGGAGCCCGCACAGTCTCCGGGACGCCGGCGCGGAGCGCGGCGACGGCCACCGGCCGCAGCACGCGCTCGGATTGCAGGTAGCCGATGATCGCGGTCGCGGTGGCACCCAACGCGGTGGCGACGGCGACAACGGGCGCGGCGTGCCGGGCTACCGGCCAGCTCGCGATAATGAACACCACCCCGCCCACGCCCCAGTAGCCCAGGCTGATCAGTGTGCGGTAGAAGGGCATCCGCAGCGCGCGGATGCGCGCGAGCTCGGTGGCGGCCGGATCAGTGTCGGCTCGCGGGCCGTCGCGGCGCTGCCACCGAAAAACCGGTATGAGTAATCGCACGCTCAGCGAAAATCCCGTGCTGAACAGCACGACAAGCACCAGCGCGAAGACCACGACATTGGTTCGCGGCAGATCCTGCAGCTCGATGCGGTCCTCGGGCGGCAGTCCGTAGCGCAGGAAGCCGAGCACGAACAGGGCGCCGATGATGTCGGCTTGCAACATGCTCAGCGTGAACACCGGCCAGGGAGTGCGCACCACCCAGCGGACGAACCCATTGATCCGCCCGCCGAGTGCCACTGTGCTGCTCACCAGATCACCGTATCGGTCGGCATGGACTCGGCGGGGCTCAAAAGACGCGCTGTCGAGCTGCTCATCGTCGTTCTGTCGGCAAAACGGTTTACTGTTGCCGGTGGATGTCCGGAGTGTTCACGCGTTTGATTGGCCAGGAACCAGTTGTATCCGAACTGGTCGCTGCTGCGCAGGCTGCGCGTCGTGATTCGGCTCACACCGCGGCGGCGGCCGGCGCTATGGCGCACGCCTGGCTGATCACCGGCCCGCCCGGCTCGGGACGCTCGGTGGCGGCGCTGTGCTTTGCGGCTGCGCTGCAATGCAGCGCTGACGGAGTGCCCGGCTGCGGACAGTGCCGGGCGTGCACCACCACCATGGCGGGCACCCACGCCGACGTACGACGGGTGATCCCGGAGGGCCTGTCAATCGGCGTGGACGAGATGCGGGCCATCGTGCAGATCGCCTCGCGACGGCCGAGCACCGGCCGCTGGCTGGTGGTGGTGATCGAAGACGCCGACCGGCTCACCGAAGGTGCAGCCAACGCCCTGCTGAAGGTGGTCGAAGAACCGCCGCCGTCGACAGTGTTTGTGCTGTGTGCGCCGTCGATCGACCCGGACGACATCGCGGTTACCCTGCGCTCCCGGTGTCGGCATGTCGCGCTGGTGACCCCGTCAGCCGCGGCGATCGCGCAGGTGCTGGTCGAGGAGGACGGCCTGCCCGCCGACACGGCGAACTGGGCGGCATCAGTCAGCGGAGGCCACGTGGGACGGGCGCGCCGGTTGGCCACTGATCCTGAGGCCCGGCAGCGACGCGAGCGCGCGCTGGCGCTGGTGCGTGACGCGGTCACACCTTCCCGGGCGTATGCGGCGGCTGAGGAGTTGGTGGCCGCAGCCGAGGCCGAGGCGTGCACGCTGACTGCGCAGCGCGACGAGGCCGAGACCGCGGAGCTGCGCACAGCGCTGGGGGCCGGTGGTACCGGTAAGGGCACCTCGGCGGCGGTCCGCGGTATGACCGCTGCGATCCGGGATCTCGAGCGACGGCAGAAGTCCCGCCAGACCCGGGCATCGCGCGACGCCCTCGACCGTGCCCTGATGGACCTGGCGACCTATTTCCGCGATGCGCTGCGGGTCGCGGCTCATGCCGGGCGGGTGCAGGCCAACCACCCCGATATGGCCGACCGGGCGGCTGCGCTGGCCGCCCACGCCCCACCCGAGCGGCTGCTGCGCTGCATCGAGGCCGTGCTGGACTGCCGTGCGGCGCTGGCCGTCAATGTCAAACCCAGGGTGGCTGTCGATGCTATGGTCGCCACCATCGGGCAGGCGCTGCGCGACTAGCAGTTGGGCGGGTTAGCCGGTCTGCCGTAGACTCGTGCCGCCCGGCAGGGCAGGCCACCTTAGCTCAGTCGGTAGAGCGGCTCACTCGTAATGAGCAGGTCAACGGTTCGATTCCGTTAGGTGGCTCCGGTTTTTCGGCGCGAGCGTGCGGGTCTGTCCGGCGACACGCCGGCGTGGCCGGGTTTCTGCGCACGCTCGCGGCCAACCCGGCGCTTCGCGGTCAACGCGGCGCGAGGAATCCGACCGGTCCTGGCGCGATACACAGCGACAGCGCGGCGGTGTTGGCGCGAACGTCGATCGTGTTCCCCGCGCCCGCGAGCCGCACATATACCCGGTTGAGCCCTGGATGCACCGGAACCTTCACCGCGCGGCCATCGGACAGCGACATCGTCATCGAGCCGTCGCTGTTGGCCAGATAGTTGATCTCGGCGGTCCAGTCGGCGGGCAGCAGGGGGCCGTCGAGAGCCATCCGGGTGGGCATATCCGGCTGGACGAAGTATCCGCACTGCGCCGCCGGCCCCGGCACGATCGTGCGCACCCAGGTCACCTGCGCGTCAGCCAGCCGGCCCGAGCTATCCAGCATCCGCAGTCGCGTTGTGGCCGAAGCGAACTCCGGTCGATCCCGCAGCAGCGCAAACATGTGGCTGGCCAGGTTCTCCGGCCAGGCCACCCGCTGCAACACCAGCGGATCGACTTCCTGGTCGAGCAGCGCAGCGTTCGACTGGGCACGGGCGGTGGCCAAAGCCGTGCGGGCATTGCGCAGGTACGGCTGCGCGGGATTGTCCTGCCACGACCGCAGAAACGTCGCCGTCGAATACAGGCTGCTGGCCAGGAACAACACCGCTAAACCCGTCGCCACCAGCGGGCGCAGGACAGCCGGCACCAGTGGGTGCGTGACCCGTCTGGCGGACGGACGGTCGGGCGCAGACAACCCAACCGCGGCCAGTAACGCCAGCACGACGACAAGGTCGGGAAAATAGCGCAGAGTCTGAGCCAGCTCCAAGGCGGTGTACTTCGACGACCGCATTAAATAGATCGGCACTTGGCAGGCCACGGTGTAGCCGGCCGCGGTCAGCCACACCACACCGATGCGCTGTTTGCGCCTCAGCGACACAGCCAGTGCCGCGGCCAGCATCAGCCAACCGAGCAGCATCACCACCGGTGACGGGGTGGCCCATGGTGAGGCGGGCGCCCAGCGATCCCAATGCCACGGCCCGCCGGCCAGACCGGGGATGATGCCGTGTGTCAGCGAACGACGCAGCAGATTCGCGGTCATCGCCAGATCCGCGCTCCACCGCTGCTGATCAACCACCAGCAGGTAGAGCACTGCCCAGGCGCCGGTCAGCGCGAGCGATACCGTCCACAACCGGACACCGTTTCGCCACACTGTCGCCACCGCGGCCGAATCGCCCTGCACATACCGCAGCAGCGCTGTGACCGCGAAGGCGACGAAGGGAACCACTGCGGCCTTCTCGAAGAACAGCAGGCCGGCGGAATAGACCAGCGCACCGCTCACCGCGTATCGCCGCTGACCGGTGCGCACCAGCACAATCGCGTCCGCGCAGACCCAGGCCAGGGCCGCCAGCATGGGCAGTGAGTTCAACGCCGCCGCCCACCACGCGAACCCCGGCACCCCCAGCGGGGTGAACAGCGCGAAGATCAGCGGAATGAGCAGCGGCGGACGCCAGCCCAGGATCACGTACAGGGTGCGCAATAGAGCCAGCGAGGCCAACCCTTGCAGCGCCACCAAACTCATGGCCGGTCCGATCCAGTCCAGCGGCGCCAGCCGAGTGATGGCACCGGCGACCAGGTAGGCGCCCGGCATGAGGTGACCATCGTGGTCATCGAACAGATACGAGGGGGTCAGCAGCCCATGGGTGCCGGCGCGCCCGACAAGGATCAGATCGTCCCAGTAGAAATAGCCCCCGAACGCCAGGACGGCACGAATGGCCAGCTGCACCGCGATCAGCGCCGCGGCAGCCTGAGCGACCCAGGGTAATCGGCTGGTCGCCGCAGCGGCCACGGTAACCCCCGGGAGGCGAGCCGCCGCGACACGCATACGTCCTTTCTTACCGGGCTTTCTTACCGGCGCAGGCTTCCGGCGGGCCGCCGGTATGGTGGGCCAGTGCGCGCACTGGTCACGGGGGCAGCCGGATTCATCGGGTCGACGCTCGTGGACTGCTTGATAGCCAACGGGAACACCGTGGTGGGCCTGGACAATTTCGCGACAGGCCGGGCGGTCAACCTCGAGCACCTGGCCGGCAATCCGCGGTTTGTTTTCGTCGAAGCCGACATTCTCACCGCCGACCTGGAGGCGATTTTGGACCAGCACCGCCCGGAGGTGGTGTTCCATTTGGCTGCGCAGATCGACGTGCGCCGCTCGGTGGCCGACCCGCAGTTCGACGCCTCGGTCAACGTCATCGGCACGATCCGGCTCGCTGAAGCGGCTTGGCGCACGCGTGTCCGCAAGATCGTGAACACGTCGTCAGGCGGATCCATTTATGGCACGGCGCCGACATATCCCACCAGCGAAAAGATAACTCCCAACCCGGTGTCGCCGTACGCGGCGGGCAAAGTGGCCGCGGAGATTTATCTGAACGCTTTTCGGCACCTGCACGGCTTGGAGTGCTCGCATATCGCGCCAGCGAATGTCTATGGCCCGCGGCAGGATCCACACGGCGAGGCGGGTGTGGTGGCGATCTTCGCCCAGGCGCTGCTCGCGGGTCAGCCCACCAAAATATTCGGTGACGGCTGCAACACCCGTGACTATGTGTATGTCGACGACGTGGTTGACGCCTTCGTCAAAGCGTCGGGCCCGATAGGCGGGGGACAGCGTTTCAACATCGGAACGGGTGTGGAAACATCTGACCGGCAACTACATTCAGTCGTCGCGGCGGCCGTCGGGGTCCCCGACGACCCGGAATTTCGGCCGCCACGGCCGGGTGACCTGCGTCGTTCCTGCCTGGATATTGGTTTGGCCGGCCAGGTTCTGGGGTGGCGACCCCGGGTCGAGCTGAGCGAGGGCGTACGACGCACGGTGGAGTACTTCCGCCGCACCGACCTCGGTTAGCGTTGCCCGCTGTCAAGCGGGTTTTGCGGAAAGCCACGTGGTTTTCCGGGGTTCGGGTTCGCCGGTGGCTACCTCTCGTCGGGTGCCCGCGCCCCGGCAAGCGCGACCGCACGCGCCAGCCGCGCGTAGCGCAACTCCAAGTCCTTGAACCGCAGGTAAGTGCTCAGGGTGGTGAAACTGAACGCCATGATCAGCCCGTAGAGCATCAGGTCGGTGCCGCGGCGCACCCCGAACCAGTTGGCGACCACGGTGGTGTCATCGGGCCGCAGCACCGCGTACACACCGGCCATCACGAACCCGACGTAGCCGACTTTGACCCACGCCCGCGACTGCGCGCTGCGCCGGGACCGGAGCAGGTAGACCAGTAGCGCGATAATCGAAAAGATCAGCAGCACCTGGATCCAGTTCATCGTGGCATCCTTCCTCGCAGGAACCCGTCGAAGATGATGTTGACGCCGTTGAGCAGCGGCTGGCCTTTGGACTTCGAGTAGTCGGTGTAGAGCACTTCGACCGGTTCTTCTGCGACGCGCCAGCCGTTTTCGTCGATCAACATGATGAATTCACTGGCGTGGCTCATCCCGCTCATGGTGATGTTCAGCGCGTCGGCGACCGTCTTATTGAATACCCGCAGCCCATTGTTGGTGTCGGTCAACCCCAGCCGGCGGCCCCGCGGGCTGACCCTGGCCGCAGTCTGCAGCACAACGCGCTTGAGCCACGGGGGTCTGGTGCCGCCGGGGCGGCCGAACCGGGTACCGATCACCACGTCGACATCGCCGGCTCGCGCCCGCTCGACCATCGCGATCAGATCCGTGACCCGGTGCTGGCCGTCCCCGTCGAAGGTGGCGAAGAATTGCGCACCAGGCTGGCCCCGGGCATACTCGACGCCGGTCTGGATGGCAGCGCCCTGACCCAGATTCACCGGATGGCGCACCAGGTGCGCTCCGGCACGCAGCGCGATCTCACCGCTGCCGTCGGTGCTGCCGTCATCGACACAGACCACGTGATCGAAGATCGCACGCACATCGGCGATGACCTGGCCGATGACCGCGGCTTCGTTGAAGGCTGGAACAACCACCCAGACGTCGGGATATGGCATTTCGAACCCACAAGCTACACGCTGTTCAGCGGCGTCGACGCGCAAGTGCGGCCAGATGCACGGCGATTCCCACCAGCGGACCGCACAGCAGCGCGATCACCGTGCGCGAAGCCAGTGAGAGCGGCAGCAACAGCAACAGCGTCGAGGCCAGCGTCGCGCTGACCCAGCCCAGTGCGTAGGCCCGATGCAGAGTGGCCGCGACGGCGCCGGCGCCGGTGAGCGTCAGCAGGGCGATCGCGAGCGCGGCTGCGGTCAGCCAGGCCAGCAGTGCGCTGCTGGCCCGGTAATCGGGCCCAAACGCGGCCCGCAGCAGCCACGGGCCGACCAGCCCTGCGGCCACCACTCCCACCACTCCGATCACGCCGATAAGCAACGCCGGCCCGATCAGTGCCCGCAGCCGGTGGGTGCGCTCGTCAACGAAGTGAGCAATGAGGTTGCCCTGCATTGCCGTCAACGGCACCAGCAGCGGCGCACGGGTCAGCGTGACCGCCAAGATGACGACCCCACCTTGCGCTCCCAACTGCTGTGATGTCGCCTTCAAAAGCACCGGGAACCCCATCACCAGAACCGCGCTGGCGCCGGCAGCGATGATCGAATGGGCGGCGCCGCGCAGGAATGTGGTGGTGCTCCCCGGGGTCCGCAGCTGCGCTGCTGCCCGGGCGGTGGGCGAGACGATCAGCATGATCAACCAGCCCACCGCGCCCGCGACGGTCGCCCACAAAAACCCGACCAGCCCCCAGCCGCTCACGTAGGCTGCCGCAGCGACAACCACCCGGATGACGGCGTCGGTGACCATCAGCGCCCCGTAGTGGGTCCAGTGATTGGCGCCGGCGAGCATGCCGAGCAGGGTCGTGTGCAGGCAAAACGCTGCCAGCCCAGCGCTGAGCAACCCCACCGATAGCCAGCGTGCGTTGGCGAATACCAGCGGGCTCCACAGGGGTGCGGTGCCCGCGATCGCCGCCGCCGCGACCAGACCGACCATCCCGGCCACCCGTAGCGGGTGAGTCCGGCGGTCCGGCACGATATCGGTGTATCGGGCCGAACGGACCTCACGAGTGGTTTCTTGCAGCAGACCGTTCGCGGCACCTGTGACCAACCCAAAAGCGCCCCAGAACACCCCGAACACCGAGAAGGCGACGGGCGCCAGGTCGCGCGCGGCCAGGGAGATGACCGCGTACCCGCAGCCAGCGGTCAGAACTGTCGCTGTGCCCACCCGGGCCACGCTGCTGCGCGTGATCGGCCCGGCGGCGGTAGTGCCTGCTACCTCGGTCACCGGCACAGCACTTCAGTCGGCCCGCAACCGACGTGTGGGCGCACAGGGTGACACCGCGATGAAGCAAAAGTTTCCTGCGGTGTCACAGCTTGAAAATACTAAGAGCCGGCTTGCGCCCTGAAAGGCGCCGGCGACTGCAACCTGCCACACTGTCCGCAGAGGGGAGTATTCCCGCGCCGCGGCGTCGTCATCTCGTCGTCCATCACCGGACGACCGTGCCGCGGGCCGTCTCGACGGTGGGAGAGACCTCTGGTGTCTTGCTGCGACCGGAGGTCTGTGGTGTATGTGCCCGCCGTGGAATGGGTTGTTACGTTGGGTGCGACAATCGCCGTCTTGCTGTCCGATGTGCTCATCATCGCGCACCGGCCCCGTGAGCCGACGATGCGCGGATGCGCGGCCGCATTGTCGGGCTATGTCGGGCTGGCGCTGGTCTTTGGAATCTGGGTCGCCTGCGCGCACGGCCACGAGTTCGGGTTGGAGTTTGTCGCAGGCTGGCTGACCGAGTACAGCCTGTCGGTTGACAACTTGTTTATTTTTGTGATCATTCTGGCGCGCTGTGACGTGCCTGCGGCGTATCGGCAGCACGCGCTGCTCGCCGGGATCGTCATCGCGCTGGTGTTCCGCGGTGTTTTCATCGTGGCGGGGGCGGCGGCGATTCAGCGGTTTTCGTGGATCTTTTACGTGTTCGGCGGATTCCTGGTCGGCACCGCAGTCAAACTTGCGCGCCATCCTGAGCGCAAGACCGAGGTGACCAACCGGGCCGCGAGCTTCGCGGACCAACACCTCAACACCACCGACCGCCGCGATGGTCCCAAGTTTCCGAGGGGTGGGTCAAAGCGGCTGGTTACGCCGGTGTCTCTGGTCATCCTGGCGCTCGCCGGAACTGACCTGATCTTCGCGTTGGATTCCATTCCGGCAATCTACGGTCTTACCCGCGAACCCTACTTGGTGGTCGCCGCCAACGTCTTCGCCTTGATGGGCTTGCGCCAGTTGTACTTCCTGCTGGGCGGTTTGTTGAACCGGCTGGTCTACCTCTCTCGGGGCCTGGCGGTGATCTTGTTGTTCATCGGGTTGAAGCTGGTGTTGCACGCACTGCGTGAAAACGACGTGCCGTTCATCAACGGCGGTGAGCACGTCGATGTGCCCGGCATACCGACGTTACTTGCTCTCGCGGTGATCGCGGCGACGTTGGCGGTCACCGTGATGGCCAGCTTGCGCGCAGCCCGCGTCGTGGACGCCGCTTAGGACAGCGCGCGAAAACGTTACTCGCCGACCGCTTTCGGGCCAGCGCCGCGTGGACCAATACTCGCTGCTCAGTGTCCGCTGGTCTGGAATCGTTCCCGCGATCGCAGCACTTCGGCTTCGGCTTCTGCGCGGCCGACCCAGTCGGCAGCCTTGACGAATTTGCCTGGCTCCAGGTCTTTGTAGTGCACGAAGAAGTGCTTGATGGCGTCCAACTCGAAGGTCGAGACATCACCGATGTCTTTGATGTGATCCCATCGGGGGTCGCCGGCCGGGACACACAGCACCTTGTCGTCGCCACCGGCTTCGTCGCTCATCCGGAACATTCCCACTGGCCGCGCTTTGACCAGCACCCCGGGAAACAGAGGTTCGGGTAGCAGCAGCATGGCGTCGAGCGGGTCACCGTCTTCGCCGAGGGTCTCGTCGATAAACCCGTAGTCCGTCGGGTATTCCATCGCCGTGAACAAGTAGCGGTCCAGGTAAACCCGCCCCGTCTGGTGGTCGACCTGGTATTTGTTTCGCTGCCCTTTGGGGATTTCGATGACTACGTCTAATTCCACGTGCTGGCTCCTTGCCTCAGTTGTCGGGACTCCACCTTAGTGGAGCGCTTTTGAACGGTTGTCGACCGCGTCGTCGGTCCCGGATCGGTTCGGCAAAATGGGAGCAAAGAGGCAGGAGAGTCATGTGTCCCAGGCGGTGGCGACGATCTACCCACGTCATCGGGGTAGCCGTGTCGGCGGTGGTCGCTGCCGCGGTGGTGGCAGCAGCCTTCCTCACCGCTGGTGACCACGGGACTAAGCACACGCGGATCGCGCCGGAGCCACATGCGGCCACCGCCGCCCCGGGAGTGGTGCCTGTCACAGCCACCGCCCCGGTACCGACCGAGGAGGGGCTGGCGACAACGCTGGCAGCTCACCTTGCTGATCCGAATCTGGGCAGGTTGGGGGGGCGGGTTAGCGACGCACTCACCGGCAAACAGCTCTGGCAGCAGCAATCCGATATGCCGATGCAGCCGGCGTCGACGAACAAGGTTCTCACCGCGGCCGCAGCGTTATTGACACTGGACCGCGAAGCCCGTGTCACCACCCGGGTCGTAGCCGCCGATCAGGCGCGCCAGCCGGGGGTCGTCGTGCTGGTCGGCGGCGGTGATCCGACGCTGTCGGCGGCGCCGCCGGATCAGGCCAGCTGGTATCCGGGTGCGGCGCGGATCAGTGACCTGGCCGACCAGGTTCGCCGAAGTGGGATTCGGCCGACGGCCGTTCAGGTGGATACCTCGGCATTTAGCGGCCCGACGATGGCGCCCGGCTGGGATCCGGCAGATATCGACGGCGGCGACGTCGCCCCAATCGAGTCGGTGATGCTCGACGGCGGGCGTATCCAGCCGGCGACCGTGGACTCGACCCGGTCGCACACTCCGGCATTGGACGCGGGCCGCGCCCTCGCCATCGCGCTTGGGGTCGACCCCGCGACGGTGCGCACTGGTGTCGCGCCAGCCGCGGCCCGCGAGCTGGCAGCGGTGCATTCGGCGCCGCTGATCGAGCGGTTGGGCCAGATGATGAGTGTGTCCGATAACGTGATGGCGGAATGCATCGGACGTGAGGTGGCAGCAGCTATGCATCGGCCGCGAAGCTTCGCCGGAGCGGTCGATGCGGTGATCAGCCGGTTGACCACCGCACACATCGACACCACCGGCGCCGCACTGGTAGATTCCAGCGGATTGTCGGTCGATAACCGCCTAACGGCAAAGACCCTTGATGAGGTTATGCAGGCGGCGGCTGGGCCGGGGCAGCCGGCGCTGCGGCCGCTGCTGGATCTGCTGCCGGTTGCGGGGGGCAGCGGCACGCTCTCGGACCGCTTCCTGGAGCCGGGGAGCAACGGTGATGCTGCAGGGTGGTTGCGCGCCAAGACTGGCTCGCTGACCGGGATCAACGCCTTGGCCGGGGTGGTGACCGACAGCAGCGGGCGGGTACTGACCTTTGCTTTTATCTCCAACGACGCCGGTCCGACCGGTCGCGCGGCGCTCGACGCCCTGGCCGCCCGGCTGCGGACATGCGGGTGCGTAGCATGACCGCGCCGGCCGAACTAACCATCGGACGCGCAGTTGATTGGCGCTTCGCCGCAACCGTCGGGGAACGGCTGGCCCGCCCAGGTCCGCCGGCCACTGAATACACCCGGCGCAAAGTCATCGACGACCTCACCAGCGCCGCCAAAGCGGCGGAGCCGCTGGTGCGCGAGGTGACTGGGCTGGATACCGGCGGTGACGCGCCGGAGGCACGTGTGGTTGACCGGCCGGAGTGGATCCGCTCTGCGGCCGAGTCGATGCGGGTGATGACCGGGGGGACCGAAAAGCCACGAGGATTTCTCACGGGCCGGGTGGCTGGTGCGCAGACCGGTGCGGTGTTGGCGTTCGTGGCGTCGGGCATCCTTGGCCAATATGACCCTTTCGGCGCCGGAGAACGAGGCTGCCTCCTACTGGTGTATCCCAATGTCATCGCCGTCGAACGTCAATTGCGGGTCGAGCCCTCTGACTTCCGGTTGTGGGTATGCCTTCATGAGGTGACCCACCGCGTGCAGTTCACCGCCAGTCCGTGGTTGTCCGGCTACATGTCGCAGGCGCTCGGTGTGCTGACCCACGACAGCGGCGAAGACATCATGCGGGTAGTCAGGCGGTTCGCCGATTTCGTCCGTGGCCGTGGCGAGTTCGGAAACTCACGAGACGACCCGAGCGCCAGCAGCTCCGGGATATTGGGTTTGCTGCGTGCTGTGCAATCCGAATCGCAGCGCGAAGCATTGGATCACCTGTTGGCGCTGGGCACGTTGCTGGAGGGTCATGCCGATTACGTGATGGACGCCGTGGGGCCGATGGTGGTGCCGTCGGTAGCGACCATCCGTCGCCGCTTCGACGACCGGCGTCACCGCAAGCAACCACCGCTGCAGCGGCTGCTGCGCGTCGTACTCGGTATTGACGCGAAGATCAGCCAGTACACCCGCGGCAAGGCATTCGTCGATTACGTGGTCAGCCGCGTCGGGATGGAGCGGTTCAACACCGTCTGGTCAGGCCCGGCGGCATTGCCGCTGCCCGCTGAGATCGCAGACCCGCAACGATGGATCGATCGGGTGCTGTAGCGCAGCTGCACGCGGCTGTCGACTCGTTCGCAAACGCGTATCTCGCCACCGCCGCGCGGTGGTGCGTCGCCCTGTCCGCGGGTCCGGACTCGTTGGCGCTCACGGCAGTTGCCGCGCCGCTGCGGCCCACCACCGCGCTCATCGTCGACCACGGGCTGCAAGCCGGCTCGGCCGAAGTCGCCGAAACCGCTCGGTTACAGGCTGTCGCGTTGGGATGTGTTGAGGCCCAGGTGCTTTGCGTTCAAGTTGGTGGGCGGGGTGGTGTGGAGGCGGCGGCGCGCGCAGCGCGCTATGCCGCGCTGGATGCGGCCCGCAACGACGCCCCGGTGCTGTTGGCCCACACACTCGACGACCAAGCCGAAACGGTGTTGCTGGGTCTGGGCCGCGGTTCGGGCGCCCGCTCGATCGCCGGTATGCGCCCGTATGATCCGCCGTGGTGCCGCCCGTTGCTGGGTGTGCGACGCAGCGTGACCCATGCCGCGTGCGAAGAATTGGGGTTGGTGCCATGGCGGGACCCGCACAACAGTGACCGCCGCTTCACCCGGGCCCGGCTGCGCCAGGAGGTCCTGCCGCTGCTGGAGGACGTGCTCGGCGGCGGGGTCGCCGAGGCGCTCGCGCGCACTGCGACGGCATTGCGCGAAGACACCGAACTGCTTGACACGCTCGCCGCCCAACAGCTGGAAGCGGCGATGACTGCCGAGGGGCTCAACGTCCGCGCGCTGGTGGAACTGCCCGCTCCGGTTCGCCGGCGGGTCATCCGAAGCTGGCTATTGGCCCGCGGCGCTACCGGGTTGACCGACAAGCAGATCCGGGGTGTGGACGCGCTGGTGACCGCCTGGCGCGGTCAAGGCGGGATAGCTGTCGGATCCCCGTTGCGGGGCCAGCGGCTGGTCGTGGGACGCCGTGACGGCGTGCTGAGTCTGCGCGCCGAGCCGGTTTGACCATTAACCGATGCCCTGCTTGGTCGTGGGACCGTTGGCATGGCACGCTGTGGTCGTGGCAGCACACTCGGGCGAGCTGTATCCCGGCGACATCAAATCGGTGCTGCTGACCGAGGAGCAGATCCAGGCGCGGGTCGGTGAACTTGGTGCGCACATCGGTATGGATTACCGCGGGATATCCGCGGCGGGCGGCCAGGATTTGCTGCTGATCACCGTGCTCAAGGGCGCGGTGATGTTCTGCACCGATCTCGCCCGCGCTATTCCGTTGCCCACCCAGTTTGAGTTCATGGCCGTCGCCTCCTACGGATCCTCGACGTCCTCGTCGGGCGTGGTGCGCATCCTCAAGGACCTCGACCGCGACATCAACGACCGCGATGCGCTGATCGTCGAAGACGTCGTCGACTCCGGGCTGACGCTGTCTTGGCTGTTGCGCAATCTGGCCACCCGGCGTCCGCGCTCGCTGCGAGTGTGCACGCTGCTGCGAAAGCCCGATGCGCTGCGCGCGAATGTCGACATTGCCTATGTGGGCTTTGACATTCCCAATGAGTTCGTCGTCGGTTACGGCCTGGACTACGATGAGCGCTACCGCGACCTTCCGTATATCGGCACCCTGGATCCACGCGTCTACCAGGACTAGGCGGGCCGCTCCGGCTCCCAGACCACGGTCGCCGGAGGAGTTTTCTGATCCGTTAGGGTTGCGCTGCAATACGTTTCCGAACCCGTGCGGAAGCCAGCGGGACCGGGAGCCTGGGGTGGTGCCCGCGCGCGCCGCGGTAGTGGCCAGGTGAGCTCGGGCGAGCCGGTCGAATCCCGCAATGGATCGATATTCGTCGATGCATATGGCAGAATCGGGGTTATGGAGGGCGGTCCGGCCACACTCAATCCGCTTGCCGCTGATCTTTCGGTGTGCTGCGGCACAATCACCGGTGGTGTCCTCGACAGCGCCGCCGCCGAGCGACTGGCCGGGATGCTCAAAGCGCTCGCGGAGCCGGCACGACTGCGGCTGTTGTCGTTGATTGCCGCGCATGCCAATGCTGAGGCCTGCGTCTGTGATCTGACCGCTCCCGTGGGGCTGTCCCAACCCACTGTGTCACACCACCTCAAGACCCTCGTCGACGCTGGCTTGATCGAACGTGAGCAGCGCGGCAAATGGGCCTACTACCGTCTTGTACCGGGAGCGTTGGACGCGTTGGCCGGCATCTTGACCAGCACCGCTCGCCGCCGCTGAGATCGCTTCACACACCGGGCGGGTCAGCAATGCGTGTGGTAAGAAGGCCTGAGACGCGCCAGGGGTGCCCGCTGTTAAGCAATGCGCTACATGTCGGTGGGCTGTTTCAGCGCACCACCGCTCGGGCGGGAGCACACCTGCGGCACCGAGCTTAGGGTGTGACCAAAATCTTGCAGTGCTGTTCGGGATCGGCCAGCGCGTCGAAGGCGGCGCCAATCTCGTCGAGGCCCACCTCGGCGGTGATGAGCGGGCCGACGTCGATGTCGCCTTCTGCGATCGCGCGCAGCGATTGAGCGAACTCGTCCGGAGAGTAGGCGAGTACGAACTGAACGGTGATTTCTTTGGCGATCGCGAAAAACGGGTGCACGGTATCGGGTTCCATGCACACCCCGACCACGACCAGACGCGTGCCCGGCCGGGCGCGGCGCAGCACGTCGTCGATGATGCCTGGTGTGCCCACCGCCTCGAACACCACGGCTGGGGTAACGGTGTCGAACGGTGAAGTGCGCGCGGGATCGACTGCTTGATGCGCACCCATTATGATCGCGAGATCACGGCGCTTCTGTGAAAAATCCGCTGCTACAATGGTTTCTACATTCCGTGTTTGCAGCGCTGCAATGATGGCCATACCGATTGGTCCACAGCCCAGTACCAGTGCCGCTTCACCCGGGCCGATACCCGACTTGTTGACCGCGTGCAGCCCCACCGCCATCGGTTCGGTCAAAGCCGCGTACCGCGGGTCCAATCCATCCGGAATCGGCAGTAGCAGCGGCGCGGAGAGCAGCATCCGTTCCGCGTAGCCGCCAACAGTGCTGTTGGAATAGACGATCGGTTCCACGCCTTTGTCCGACAGCAGTACCGGGATCGACGTCACGAGCGTGCCGGGCGGATGGGTCTGCGTGCCAGGCCCTGCATAAAGCACCTCGGCGCTGAACTCGTGACCCATGAACACATCCCGGTTTAGGTCGACACCCGTTCCGCCGGCGCCCATGCCGCCGAGCCCGCCCTCGGCGCTCAGCGCCAGCACTTCGCCTCCATGCTTGACGAAATGCAAGTCCGAGCCGCAGATTCCACAGGACCGCACTGCCACCAGCACCTGGCCCGGCCCGGGCACCGGCTCGGGCACATCGTCGCGATACACCATCTGCCCGGCACGCAACACCGCGGCGCGCATCAGCGCTGCTCGCTTTCCAGCTTCAGTTCGTCGGTGTGTTCACTGATGGCTTTCACCACCGCCTCACCGGCGCGACCCAGCAGTTGCTCGCGCATGCCCGCGGCCCATTCATGTGATGCTCGTGGCGCCTCCAGCTGTCCTTTGAAATGCGGTATCACCTTGCGGGCGAACAGCTCATAGCAGTGGTACGTGGCTGCCGGCGGTGCCCAGTCATGGCCGAGCATCAAGAACGTGCCGAACCCGCCTGACCGGTCGAGCAGATCCTGGATGTAGCCGATCGCGTCGTCGGGTGTACCGATGCAGCAATTGCCTTTGGCGGCATACTCTTCGACAAACTCTCGGGGCGACTGGGTGCCCTCAACGAGGTTGGCCAGCGGTACGAACCCGGCGGCACCGAAGTACTTGGCGAAGTCTTGCAGCCCGTAGGCGCAGTCATCGATGGCCTGCTCGCGGCTGTCGGCTAGATGGATGATCCCGAGCACGCGCCAACCGGCACGGTCGGGTTCGTCGTGGCCGGCCTTGGCGGCTTGCTCACAGACCACATCCCAGGCATTTTCCAGCGCCGCGTAGCCGCCGGGCACCGACATCGACAGCGACAACAGCGATGTGCCAAGTCGACCGGCCAGCCGTGGTCCTGACGGAGAAATCATTGCGGCCGTGGCTATTTCAGGATACGGCCAGGTGTAGGGCCGAATGTGCAACTGCGCGTCGCGCAGGGTGAACCAGTCGGAGTGGCGGTTGATCCGCTCGCCGGGCGCGGCGCGGAACAGCGCAAGGATTGCCTCCAGGGACTCTTGCATCATCCGGCGTTGCTCAACCGGGTCGATGCCCATCATGTAGGCATCCGACGGCAACGCGCCGGGACCGGTGCCGAACATCACCCGCCCGCGGGTCAGGTGATCCAGCAGTACCCAGCGGTCGGCGACCATCAGCGGGTGGTGATAGGGCAGCGAGACCACCCCGGTGCCCAGCCGGATGTGCTTGGTCCGCTCCGCCGCGGCCGCGATGAACACCTCCGGACAGGCGATCAGCTCGTAGCCGCCGGAGTGGTGTTCGCCGAACCATGCTTCGTCGAAGCCTAACCGGTCCAGCGCGACAACCCGCTCCAAGTCGTATTCCAGTGCCACTGTGGGAGATTGGCCGGTGGGATGAAACGGTGTGATGAACACGCCGAAACGCAGTGGTCCATTCATCGCAACTCCAATCCGTGGAGGAAATCCAGCAGGGCCGCGTTGACGTCGTCGGGCCTTTCTTGCTGCAGCCAGTGTCCGGCGCCCTCGATCATTACCTCGCGGTACGGGCCGGTGAGCACCTCACGCGCCCGGTCGCGACGCGTGAAAACCAGCACGGGGTCGGCTGTTCCCGCGACGAACAAAGCGGGCACCGCGGTGGTGGCACCGGCGAGGTGGGCGGTGGTCTCCCAGTTGCGGTCGAAATTGCGGTACCAGTTCAATCCGCCGGTGAACCCGGTGCGGGCGAACTCGGCAACGTAATAGTCAAGCTCGGCCTGGCTGATCCAGTCGGGCAGGGCGGCGGGTTCGGGGAGCCGGTCAAGAAAGCCCGCCGGGCCGGGGTCCAGCATCCGGGCCGCCGCGCCCTCGTCACCGGGTGGGCGCAGGCCGCCGATCATGCGCCGCATCGTGCGGGCCGGGTCACTGTCGAGCTCGGCGTCGGCAACACCGGGCTGCTGGAAATAGAGAACGTAGAAGAAGTTCTCGCCGAACGTCCGGCGGAAGGCCTGCGTCGGCGGCACGTGTGCACGTGGCAACGGCGGCACGCTCAACCCCGCCACCGCCGCGACCCGGTCGGGGTGCAGCAGCGGCGCGTTCCACGCCACGACGGCGCCCCAGTCATGGCCGACCCAGACCGCACGCCCAGCGCCGATATCATCGAGCAGGCCGACAATATCGGCGGTCAGTGCATGGATGTCGTATGCTTCGATGGCCTCCGGACGCGATGATCCGCCGTAGCCGCGCTGGTCGGGGGCCAGCACATGGTAGCCCGAGTCGGCGAGTGCGGGTATCTGATGTCTCCAGGAATAGGCCAGTTCCGGGAAGCCATGGGCCAGTACCACCACCGGAGCTCCCCGCTCGCCGGCCTCGAACACCCGCAGCCGCACACCGTTGGTGTCAACTAACCGCTGGGTCGATGCGTGCACCGTCTCACCAAAGCACAGCGGCGGCGGGCAGAGAAGGGGTTCATCCCGCGTATTCTCGCGTGTTCTCGGGTGCCCGATCGCCCTGTGCGCGAGCGTGCGCGGTTGGACACTGCCAGCGGCGTGTCGCCGCACAGACACGCACCCTCGCGGCTGGGGTGCCCCGGGCACGGCTGGGAACCGCCGTTCGTTGACCAAGCGGTAGCCTGAACTATTCCAGCAGCATGCAATCGGGGAAGGATATGGCCGGGCACGGCCGATAATGGATGAACCGGAAAAACGTGATCCGCACACTCACGGCGATTGCCGTCGTGTTGCTGCTCGGCTGGTCGTTCTTCTATTTCAGCGACGACACTCGCGGGTACAAGCCTGTTGACACCTCCGTGGCGGTGGCCCAGATCAAAAGTGACAACGTCAAAAGCGCACAGATCGACGACCGGGAACAACAGCTGCGGCTGACGCTGAAACAGGGGAACGCCGCTACTGACGGTTCCGATAAGGTCATCACCAAATATCCCAGCGGGTACGCCGTTCCCCTGTTCGATGCGCTGAGCAGCAAGAACGCCCAGGTCAGCACCGTCGTCAACCAGGGCAACATCCTGGGGTCGCTGCTCATCTACGTGCTGCCGCTGCTGCTGCTGGTCGGCCTGTTCTTCATGTTTTCCCGCATGCAGGGCGGAGCACGGATGGGTTTCGGCTTCGGCAAGTCACGCGCCAAACTGCTGTCCAAGGACATGCCGAAGACCACTTTCGCCGACGTTGCGGGTGTCGACGAGGCGGTCGAGGAGCTCTACGAGATCAAAGATTTCCTGTCCAACCCCGCCCGGTATCAGGCGCTGGGCGCCAAGATCCCCAAGGGTGTGCTGCTCTACGGCCCGCCCGGGACCGGTAAAACATTGCTGGCGCGGGCCGTCGCCGGTGAAGCGGGTGTGCCGTTTTTCACGATCTCGGGGTCGGACTTTGTCGAGATGTTCGTCGGCGTCGGCGCATCCCGGGTGCGTGACCTGTTTGAACAGGCCAAGCAGAACAGCCCCTGCATCATCTTCGTTGACGAGATCGACGCCGTGGGCCGGCAGCGCGGAGCCGGCCTGGGGGGTGGCCACGACGAGCGTGAGCAGACGCTCAACCAGCTGCTGGTCGAGATGGACGGGTTCGATCCGCGAGCCGGTGTCATCCTGATCGCGGCCACCAACCGGCCCGACATCCTCGATCCGGCGCTGCTTCGGCCCGGGCGGTTCGACCGCCAGATCCCCGTGTCCAACCCGGATCTCAATGGCCGCAAGGCGATCCTGCATGTGCACGCGAAGGGCAAGCCGATGGCCCCCGACGCCGATCTGGATGGCCTGGCCAAACGCACGGTCGGGATGTCGGGTGCCGACCTGGCCAACGTCATCAACGAGGCGGCGCTGCTGACCGCGCGGGAGAACGGCACTGTCATTACCGCCGCTGCTCTGGAAGAGGCTGTGGACCGGGTGATCGGCGGACCGCGCCGCAAGGGGCGGGTGATCAGCGAACTGGAAAAGAAAATCACCGCCTACCACGAGGGCGGCCACACGCTGGCGGCGTGGGCAATGCCAGATATCGAGCCGATCTACAAGGTGACGATCCTGGCGCGCGGGCGTACCGGCGGACACGCAGTGGCGGTCCCGGAAGAAGACAAGGGGCTGCGCACCCGGTCGGAGATGATCGCGCAGCTGGTCTTCGCAATGGGTGGGCGCGCTGCCGAGGAATTGGTGTTCCGTGAGCCGACCACCGGCGCGGTATCCGATATCGAGAAGGCCACCCAGGTCGCACGCGCGATGGTCACCGAGTTCGGGATGAGTTCCAAGCTCGGCGCCGTCAAATACGGGACCGAACACGGTGATCCGTTCCTGGGCCGGACGATGGGCACACAGCCGGACTACTCGCATGAGGTTGCGCGCGAAATCGACGAGGAGGTCCGAAAACTCATCGAGGCAGCGCACACCGAGGCCTGGGAGATTCTCACCGAATACCGAGACGTGCTCGACACCCTGGCCGCTGAGCTGCTCGAAAAAGAAACCTTGCACCGTCCCGAGCTGGAGTCGATTTTCGCCAACGTCGAGAAGCGGCCCCGACTGACCATGTTCGACGACTTCGGTGGTCGCATCCCGTCGGACAAACCGCCTATCAAGACGCCCGGCGAACTGGCAAAAGAACGTGGAGAGCCGTGGCCCCCGCCGGTGCCCGAGCCTGCGTTCAAGGCCGCGATCGCGCAGGCGAGCCGCGACGCCCAGGCGACGCAGACGGACCGTGACCGAGCTAACAGCGGCGCCAACGGTTCTCACCATGCTCCGGCCGCCCAGGGGTTCGGTGGGGGCGACGGTGTTCCGCCGCGGCACCCTACTCAGCCCGATTACGGCGCGCCGCCCGGTTGGCGTGCGCCCGGGTGGCCGCCGCAACAGCCGCCGACCTACTGGTATCCGCCGCCGCAGCCGCCGTATCGCCAACAGCCGGTGCACAACTATCCCGGTCAGTATCCCGGTCAGTATCCCGGTCACTATCCCGGCCAACAACCAGGCTCGCCGTATCCCTCGTATCCGCCGCCGCAACAGGCCGCATCCGAGGGCAAGTCACCTGGCCAGGAGGTATCCGGGCGGTGGGGTGAGGACCCGAATCGGCCCAACCCGCCGGCCCACGGTTGACGAACGGAGGCGTCATGGCGCAGCCGAATTCCCGTCCAGTCAAACTGCGTACACCGGTGTTCAATCAGGCGCGGTGTGAGGCGGCGATCCGCGAGTTGCTGTTGGCGATCGGTGAGGACCCAGACCGGCACGGCCTGGAAGACACCCCGGCTCGGGTCGCGCGCACATTCCGTGAGATGTTCGCCGGGCTCTACACCGATCCAGACACCGTGCTAGAAACCACATTCGACGAACAGCACGACGAGTTGGTGCTGGTCAAGGAGATCCCGCTGTACTCCACGTGTGAGCACCACCTGGTGTCGTTTCACGGTGTGGCCCACGTGGGCTACATTCCCGGCCATGACGGTCGGGTGACTGGGCTCTCGAAGATCGCGCGGCTGGTCGACCTGTACGCCAAGCGGCCACAGGTCCAGGAAAGGCTCACCGCGCAGATCGCCGACGCCCTCATGCGCAAACTTGATCCACGGGGGGTGATCGTCGTGATCGAGGCCGAACACCTGTGCATGTCAATGCGCGGTGTGCGAAAACCTGGGGCGGTGACCACGACATCAGCGGTGCGAGGTCTTTTCAAGACCAACCCGTCGTCTCGAGCCGAAGCGCTCGAACTTATTTTGCGCAAGTGAGCCCGACACGCGTTATCGGGGTGGTCAACGTCACCGACGACTCGTTCTCGGATGGCGGGCGGTATCTGGACGCTGACCGCGCTGTCGAACACGGCCTGGCATTGACCGCGGAAGGCGCAGCCATCATCGACGTCGGGGGTGCCTCAACCCGGCCCGGCGCCATCAGGGTGGACCCGCAAGTCGAAACAGCGCGGGTGATTCCGGTTGTCAAACAACTTGCAGCGCAAGGCGTTACCGTCAGTATTGACACCATGCACTCGAGTGTGGCGCGTGCGGCGCTGGAGAACGGCGCGCACATCGTCAACGACGTGTCGGGGGGACGTGCCGATCCGGGGATGGCACCGCTGCTGGCCGAGGCGGGTGTGCCGTGGGTGTTGATGCACTGGCGACCCCTCTCCGCCGACCAGCCACATCAGGTACCGCACTATCGCGATGTGGTGGCCGAGGTGCGCGCTGAGTTGCTTGCCAGTGTCGACGACGCGGTTACCGCAGGTGTCGATCCAGCAAAGCTGGTGATTGATCCAGGTCTGGGATTCGCCAAGACAGCACAGCATAACTGGGCGCTGCTGCACGCATTGCCCCGGTTGGTCTCAACCGGTGTACCGGTGCTCGTCGGCGCATCGCGAAAACGGTTCCTCGGTACGCTGCTGGCCGGGCCGCGAGGTGACGTACGGCCGCCCGATGAACGTGAGACCGCGACGGCGGTGATCTCCGCGTTAGCTGCCCTGCATGGGGTTTGGGGTGTGCGGGTGCACAACGTGCGGGCCTCGGTTGACGCGCTGAAGGTGGTCGACGCCTGGACACAAGCGGGAACAGGTGATGGCTGACCGGATCGAGTTGCGGGGCTTGGCGGTTCGTGGTTATCACGGAGCTTACGACCACGAGCGTGCCAGCGGGCAGGATTTCGTCGTGGACATCACCGTGTGGATGGACTTGGCCGGCGCCGCCGCGAGTGACAAGCTGTGTGACACGTATGACTATGGCGTGCTGGCCCAGCGGGCGGCCGATATTGTCGCCGGGCCGGCGCGCAACCTCATCGAAACTGTCGCCGCTGAGATCGCGGACGACGTGATGAACGATGAGCGGGTGGATGCGGTCGAAGTGGTGGTTCACAAACCACAGGCCCCGATCCGGCAGACCTTCTCCGATGTGGCGGTGGTGGTTCGGCGGTCACGCCGCGGTGGCCGCGGATCGGTGATCCCCGCGGGGGGAACACCATGACGCGGGTGGTGCTGTCCATCGGCTCCAACCTGGGTGATCGCCTCGCCCGTCTGCAGTCGGTGGTCGACGGGCTGGGCGGTACGGTCCAGGCAGCCTCGCCGGTCTATGAGACGGACCCGTGGGGTGGTATCGACCAGGGGCGTTTTCTCAACGCGGTGCTGATCGCCGACGACCCGGGGCTTGACGGGCTGGGCTGGTTGCGCAGGGTCCAGGCGCTAGAGCAGGTGGCGGACCGGGTGCGCGGCCAGCGCTGGGGCCCACGCACCCTGGACGTGGACCTGGTCACCTGCCACGACGGTGAGACCGAGTTGGTCTCTCGCGAGAACGGGCTGACGCTGCCGCACCCGTTGGCCCACCTTCGGGCCTTCGTGCTGGTCCCCTGGCTTGCCGTCGACCCGAGCGCCGAGCTGACCGCGGCCGGACAACGGCGCCCTGTCGCCGGGTGGCTCGCTGACCTGGAACCTGCCGACCGCGCCGGTGTGCGATGGACGGGGTTAGCGCTGAGCTTGCCGCGCCCGCCCCACACCGCGTCGATTCGACACCGGGAAGCCAATGGGACCGACCCGCAAGCGTGACCTGACGGCCGGCGTGGCCAGCGCCGCGGTGGTCGGTTATCTGCTTGTCGTGCTGTTATATCGCTGGTTTCCGCCGATCACGGTGTGGACGGGGTTGTCGCTGCTTGCGATCGCCGTTGCCGAAGCGGTGTGGGGGCGCTACGTGAGGGCGAAGATTCAGGCTGGTGAGATCGGCGACGGGCCGGGGTGGCTGCACCCGCTCGCAGTGGCGCGCAGCGTGATGGTCGCCAAGGCGTCAGCGTGGGTTGGTGCTGTGGTGCTGGGGTGGTGGGTGGGCGTTCTCGCCTTCTTGTTACCCCGCCGTTCAGCGATGCGGGTCGCCGGCGAAGACACCACCGGCACGATGGTCGCCGCCGCCAGCGCTTTGGCTCTGGTGATTGCGGCCCTGTGGCTCCAGCATTGCTGCAAATCGCCGTATGACCCGACCGAGCACCCTGAGGGCGGGGACAACTAGCCCCATCCGCTTCGAGCCGCACCCGTTGTGCCGGCCGCTGGACCGGCATCACCCGGCGACGATGCGCACCCGCCGTTGCGCGGACAATCCGGGGCCGCCAATCCCCGGCAATGATATCGGAACAGAGCCCGCGCCGGCGGATCGACGGGGCCGCGGGCAGTTAGCTGGGCCGGCCGGGTGTGCGGGCCGGGCAATGAGCGGAGGAGGTGACCGGCAATCGGCCGGAGCGAGAATCGCCGAACCGGGGCGACACGCACGGCGACCTCGGCCCGGTACAGTCGGGCCATGACCGTTCTGTCCCGCGGCGCTCGTGTCCGGCGCGGCGGCCGCAGGCCGGGTTGGCTGCTGTTGACGACGTTGCTGGTCCTTGCTATCGGGGCCAGTTCGGCGCTGGTTTTCACCAATCGGGTGGAACTTCTCAAACTCGCGGTGATCCTGGCTCTGTGGGCCGCCGTCGTCGCTGCGTTCGTGTCGGTGATCTATCGGCGGCAAAGTGAGGTGGATCAGGCGCGGGTGCGTGATCTGAAATTGGTGTACGACCTGCAATTGGACCGGGAGATCGCGGCGCGTCGCGAGTATGAGCTGACCGTGGAATCGCAGCTTCGCCGCGAACTGGCTTCTGAGCTGCGCGCCCAGGCCGCCGATGAGGTGGCGGCGCTGCGGGCCGAGCTGGCCGCATTACGAACCAACTTGGAAATTTTCTTCGACACCGAGCTGACGCACCGCCCGGCGCTGGAGACAGAGCGCACCGCGGTGTCCAGTTACGCCGACTGGACGCCCGAGGGCCAGACCAGATCGGGTGAGTGGGTCTCCAGCAATCGCGTCACGGTGGCGCCGACTGACGAGAGCACACGCCAAGCTGAGGAAAGCGCGATCATCGACGTACCCGAGGAGCCGCTGGCACCGCCTCGGCAAACCACGGCCGACACCGAGGTTTCAGCACATCGATATGGTGCTGAAGACATTCGCCCCGAAGCTTACCCAGCCGGTGGAACCTCGCGGTTTGCGAACGCCTCGTACGGAACCCACTGGCGGCAGGCCGAACACGGCAAACCGCATCCCGAGGAGTGGCGGCAGGGCGAGGACAGCAATTGGCGTGCGGAGGGACGCTATCAGCCGCAACAGCCTCGCAGGTCCCGGCACGAGGCGGCGCCACCACAACCCGAACCGCGTTTCGATGCGCGCCACCAGCCGCCCTATCCACAACCTGATCGCCAGCGCCCGTCGTGGTCCACCGGACTCGCCGAGACCCCACCGGCCCCGGAGCCCCGGCCCGGCGCGGCTGAAGGGCAGTGGGCCGCGCCCGGGACACCGGGCAGCAGTTGGGTTGCCACTCACGTCGACAATGTTGTCGGCACCGCCGACACGGCGAATGGGTCAACAGCCGTGAGCGGGCCTTCCTCTGCTGGTGCTCCACCCGAGCCGCAGCGCGGCCGGCACGCCAGCCTGGAAGAACCCGGCGTCACCCGAGCCCGCGAAGCCGAGCCCAGCTGGCAATACGGAGCCGCGGGTGGGCGTCCGCAGCCGCGTCATTCCACGGAATACGAGGGCGACCGCACCGGAATGGGAGTCCCCACCACGCCGGAGTGGGCGTCTTTTTCGTCACCGTCTGCGGCATCGACCGGGCCAGCGCCCGAGGCGGCTTCTCCGAGGACCGCAACCTCAGCGTCAGCGGCCCGCCACCGGAGTGCGGATTCGGTGGCGGAGGGCAATACGCACAGCGGAGGTCAATCGGTGGCGGAGCTGCTTGCGCGGCTGCAGGCTGAACCGAGTGCAGGTGGCCGGCGTCGCCGCCGCGACCCGTGAGCACCGGTATCCCGGTGCGGGGCGGGGTCGCCCGGCGAGGAGCGTCGTCGCCGGGGTAGAGTCGTGGCGACCGTCTGGTACCCGCAGCGCGGGACTGGAACGTGCGAGCTGACTTGTGAGGTCGTCTGCGATGCTGCAGTTCGACGGTTTGCGCCCGGCCAGGCTCAAAGTGGGGATCATCTCGGCTGGCCGGGTGGGTACCGCGTTGGGTGTTGCGTTGGAACGTGCCGACCATGTCGTGGTGGCATGCAGCGCCATCTCGGACACGTCGTTACGGCTTGCCCGGGACAGACTGCCCGACACGCCGATTTTGCCGGTAGCCGATGTCGCGCACAGCGCGGAGCTGTTGCTGCTCGCTGTTCCCGACACCGAACTTGCCGCACTGGCCTCTGGTCTGGCGGCCACGTCCGCGGTGCGGGCGGGGACGATCGTGGCGCATACGTCGGGTACCAATGGGATCAGCGTGCTTGCGCCGCTGGCCGGGCACGGGTGTGTCCCGCTGGCTCTCCACCCGGCGATGACATTCACCGGTTCCGACGAGGACATCACCCGGCTGCCGGACACCTGCTTCGGGATCACCGCCGCCGACGAGGTCGGCTACGCGATCGCGCAAGCGCTGGTTCTGGAGATAGGCGGGGAGCCATTCCGGGTCCGCGAGGAAGCCCGCATGCTCTACCACGCCGCATTGGCTCATGCGGGCAACCACATCGTCGCCGTGCTCGCCGACGCGCTGGAAGCGCTGCGCTCCGCTTGCGACGGAGAGTTTTTCGGTGACCTGCCGATCGGGCTCGCTGAACGTATCCTCGGGCCGTTGGCACGGGCGGCGCTGGAAAACACGCTCCGGCACGGACAGGACGCTCTGACCGGACCGGTCGCACGCGGTGACGCGGCGGCGGTCGCCGGGCATCTGGCTGCGCTGGCGAAGCTCGACCCGCAGCTGGCGCAGGCCTATCGGTCGAACGCGTTGCGGACCGCACAGCGCGCTCACGCACCCGACGAGATCTTCGAGGTGCTGGCCGGATGAGCGGCAAACCGCCTCCGGCATTTGCCGCCGGCGAACTCAACGTCTATTCGGCGCCGCGCGATGTTGCTGACGTCAGCCGGGCGCTGCGGCACACGGGACGCCGGGTGATGTTGGTGCCGACCATGGGCGCGCTGCACGACGGGCATCTGGCCCTGGTCCGTGCCGCCAAACGGGTGCCCGGGTCGGTGGTCGTGGTCTCGATATTCGTCAACCCGCTGCAATTCGGCGCCGACGAAGATCTCGACACCTATCCGCGCACTCTCGAGGATGATCTGGCCTTGCTGCGTGATGCGGGTGTCGAGATCGTGTTCACTCCCAGTGTCGCGGCGATGTATCCGGACGGTGTGCGCACCGCCGTGCACCCCGGTCCGCTCGCCTCCGAACTTGAGGGTGCTGCCCGGCCGACTCATTTCGCCGGCATGCTGACCGTCGTGCTCAAGCTGCTGCAGATCGTGCGGCCCGACCGGGTGTTCTTCGGCGAGAAGGACTATCAGCAGCTGGTCCTGGTCCGGCAGATGGTCGCCGACTTCAACATCGATGTGCAGGTCGTCGCGGTGCCGATCGTGCGGGATCCCGACGGGCTGGCCATGTCATCACGTAACCGCTACCTAGACGCGGCGCAGCGACAAGCCGCCTCGGCGCTGTCGGCGGCGTTATTGGCCGGCAGACGGGCGGCATCGGCTGGAGCCGATGCCGCCGTCGACGCGGCGCGTGCCGTACTCGACGCCGTGCCCGCGATCGAGGTCGACTATGTGCAGGTCCGTGACACCGCGCTGGGGCCTGCACCGGCCAACGGTCCTGCCCGGCTGCTGGTAGCAGCCAGGCTGGGAAACACCAGGCTTTTGGACAATGCCGCCATCGAAATCGGAATCCTCGCCGGCGCCGATGCGAAAACGCCGGTCGGCTCGGGTAAGCGGATCCATGAATCACCCTGGAGGAATTGATGTTACGGACGATGCTGAAATCAAAGATCCACCGTGCCACCGTCACCCAGGCCGATCTGCACTACGTCGGCTCGGTGACTATCGACGCCGACCTGATGGATGCTGCCGACCTGCTGGAGGGCGAGCAGGTGACTGTCGTCGACATCGACAACGGTGCCCGGCTTGTCACCTACGCGATCACCGGTGAGCGGGGCAGCGGAGTGATCGGGATCAACGGCGCTGCAGCGCATCTCGTCCACCCCGGTGATTTGGTGATCCTGCTCGCCTACGGGACCATGGAAGAGGCGGAGGCCCGCTCCCACCAACCGCGGATCGTGTTCGTCGACGCCCGCAACAAGCCGGTTGACCTGGGCCACGACCCGGCTTTGGCTCCCGCCGGCGCCGCCGAGCTGATCTCATCCCGGATGAGTGCGGGGTAACTGTGTTACTGGCGATCGACGTCCGCAACACCCACACTGTCGTGGGGCTGCTCGCCGGATCGAAAGAGCACGCAAAAGTCGTCCAGCAGTGGCGGATCCGCACCGAATCCGAGGTCACCGCCGACGAACTGGCGCTGACCATCGACGGGTTGATCGGGGAGGATTCCGAGCAGCTCACCGGCGCGGCGGCCCTGTCCACCGTTCCGTCGGTGCTGCACGAGGTGCGGATCATGCTCGACCAGTACTGGCCGTCGGTGCCGCGTGTGCTCATCGAACCCGGTGTGCGTACCGGCATCCCGCTGCTGGTTGATAACCCGAAAGAGGTTGGTGCCGACCGGATCGTCAACTGCCTGGCAGCTTTTCATAAATTCGGCACGGCCACCATCGTCGTCGACTTCGGTTCCTCGATCTGTGTCGACGTGGTGTCGGCCAAAGGGGAATTTCTCGGCGGCGCTATCGCGCCGGGAGTGCAGGTATCCTCCGACGCCGCCGCGGCCCGTTCGGCGGCGTTGCGGCGGGTGGAGCTGGCCCGGCCGCGTTCGGTGGTGGGCAAAAACACCGTCGAGTGCATGCAGGCGGGTGCGGTGTTCGGCTTCGCCGGACTGGTTGATGGCCTGGTGCAACGCATCCGGAACGATGTCGACGGATTCGCCGGCGACGATGTCACGGTAGTGGCCACCGGGCACACCGCGCCGCTGCTGCTGCCCGAACTGCACACCGTCGACCACTATGACCAGCATTTAACCCTGCACGGCCTGCGGCTGGTGTTCGAACGCAACCGCGACAGCCAGCGCGGCCGGCTCAAGACAGCTCGCTGACGATCCGCATTTCGGTGGTGTCGTTGCCAGCCGGAGATCTGCCCGGTTGCGTGCTGTCACAGGCTCGACGCAGAAGACGCAACTCGGGGCGTGCGCCGGCCGGGTAGGCGAGTGGCCGGGACATGATGCCGCGGCGGAAACACGACCGGAACCCTTGCGACACGCACCGAACCAGTATTAGATTGACCTAATGGTGTTAGGAGAACCGATTGGCGATCGGAGGCACCGGCGGCATCGGGCCACCAGGCAGGAGATCGTGGACGCGGCCTGGGATGCGGCACGGGAGAAAGGATTGGCCGGGCTCACCTTGAGTGACGTGGCGGCCCGGGTCGGGATGCGGGTGCCGTCGCTGTATTCGTACTTCGCCTGCAAAAACGAGATCTATGACGCGATGTTCGCCCAGGGCAACGAGGAATTCCTCGAGTTCATCACCCGACGACGTGCCCAGCTGCCGCGCCGTCCCCGCGACCTGGTCAGGGGAGCGTTTCGCATCTTCTTCGACTTCTGCACCGCCGACCCGGTGCGCTACCAGCTGCTGTTCCAGCGCACCATCCCGGGGTTCGTCCCGTCGGAGTCGTCCTACGCCAAGGCAATCGAGGTGTTCGACGTCTTTCGCCGCCAACTCGCCGACGCCGGGCTGACCGGCGACCAAGCCGACGAGGATCTGCTCACTGCGCTGAGCTCCGGGCTGGTCGACCAGCAGATCGCCAACGACCCGGGCGGCGAGCGGTGGGGCCGGCTGCTCGATGAGGCGGCCGACATGGCCTATGACCACCTGATCAGAAAACGGCGCAAACAACGGAGGTCATCATGACAAGTGCTCGCCGCGGGGAAGTGACACTGCATATGGACGCCCCACCCCAGAAGATCTGGGAGGTCTTGGCCGACGTCGAGCGGATGGGCGAATGGAGCCCGGAGTGTTACCGGGTGCGCTGGTTGGGCGGCGCCGGTTCGCCGGCGAAAGTGGGCGCCCGCTTCAAAGGGTCGAACCGATGGCGCTGGATGCGCTGGTCGATGACGTGTGAGGTGATGACGGCCGATCCCGGACGGGAACTGTCGTGGGTGACGATCCGAGGCGGGAAGCCGATCGTCCGCTGGACTTACCGGCTGCAGCCGGCCAACGGCGGCACCGACGTCACCGAGTCGTTCGAGGCGCTGCGCTGGCCACTCGATGTCCGGGTTGCCGAGGACTACCTCATGCGTGGCCGCAACGAACAGCGCGCCCGGGCGATGCGCACCACGCTTGAGCGCATCAGGGCGGCCGTGGAAAGCGCTTAAGCCTGTGGGAGGCGCACATGCCACAACGCGACGTCGACGTGGTGGTGGTCGGAGCCGGGATCGCGGGGCTGGTGGCTGCCCGCGACGTGATGCGCGGTGGTTTTGACGTCGTGGTTTTGGAGGCGCGTGAGCGCGTCGGTGGCCGGGTGCTCAACGCGGAGCTCCCCGACGGCGCCCCCATCGAGGTCGGCGGGGCCTGGGTGGGTCCGGGACAAACCGAGATCCTCGATCTGATCGCGGATTTGGGGCTCTCGCTGTCCCCAACCCACGCCGAGGGCCGAAAGGTGCTCGACTTCAATGGCCGGACGCTCAGGTATACCGGGCGCATCCCACGGTTGAATCCGGTGGTGCTGGCCGACATCGGCTACGGATCGTGGCGGCTGGGCCGCCTGACCCGCACCCTGCCGCCACCCGGGGGCATGGTCGACACTCGCGCCGCAGCGCTGGATGCGCAGACCTTTGCCGCCTGGCTTTACCGCCACCTGCGCACCCGCGGCGGGCGCGAGTTCCTGCGGTTCGTCACCAGGGCGGTCTTCACCACCGAACCCGAAGACCTCTCCGCGCTGTGGGCGTGTTCCTACCTCGGCGCCAACCAGGGGCTGGGGGCGTTCCTCACCATCGAGGGTGGGGTGCTGCAGAACCGCATCGTCGGCGGCTCGCAGCAGATCGCTCTGATCCTGGCGGCACAACTCGGCGACAGGGTCAGGTTGAACTGCCCGGTCACCGAGGTGGAGTGGGATGACGACAGCGCCAGGATCCGCCTGCCGGAATCGGCGACCCTCTCCGCGCGGCGGGCCATCATCGCGGTGCCGCCGATACTGAGCGGCCGAATCCGCTACGCGCCTCCGTTGCCCGCCGATCGCGACCAGCTGATCCAACGGATGCCCATGGGGCGGGTGATCAAGACCAACGTCATCTACGATGAGCCGTTCTGGCGCCGTGATGGTTTCAGCGGCCAGGCCAACAGCGACCGGCGGACCGCGGCCACCGTGCTGGACAACACGCCTGCCGCAGGAGCACCCGGCGTCCTGGCCGTCTTCACCGAGGGACGACGGGCGGACTTGGTGAGCCGGCTGCCGCAATCCGACCGCCGCCAGCAGGTGCTGACCGATCTGGCCGCCTACTTCGGGCCAGCAGCTAAAGATCCCATTGCCTATATCGAACTCGATTGGGCGGCAGAGCAATACACTCGTGGGTGCTACGGTGCGTTCACCACACCCTCGGCCCTGACCCGGTTCGGCCCGGCGCTGCGCGCGCCGGTCGGACCCCTGCATTGGGCAGGCAGTGAAACGGCGCGGCGCTGGACTTGCTCGATGAACGGCGCGGTCGAATCGGGTCACCGCGCCGCCCGGGAGGTCACCGAGGCGCTTAACGCGGCGCAGAAGCCCCCGACGACGCAGTCGGCGTAGGCGTCCCCTGTCCGGAGGAGAAAAATCCGACCCGCCGGATCGGACAACTCGCGTTCGCCGATGGCTCCTGCCGAGAAAACCGCGACCGGCCGGCCCGCGGCGAAACGGCAGAGCGGGGGGTCCGAACCGACCGGCCCGCTGCCGTATCGGCAGGTGCTCGCGCGGTTTGATTTAAGCTGGCACGTCGTGAGCGCGGCCGATGCAGACATCCCCGAGCAGTTCCGTATTCGCCGGGACAAGCGGGCTCGCCTGTTGGCCGAGGGACACGACCCTTACCCGGCTCACGTGCCCCGCACCCACACCCTGGCCGAGATCCGCGCCGCCTACCCGGACCTGCCGAGGGACTCCGCGACCGGGGACATCGTCGGCGTCGCGGGGCGGGTGATGTTTCTGCGTGACTCGGGCAAGTTGTGCTTTGCCACGCTCCAAGACGGCGACGGCACCCAGCTTCAGGTGATGATCAGCCTCGCGAAAGTGGGCCAGGAAGCGCTGGACGGGTGGAAAGCCGACGTCGATATCGGCGATATCGTCTACGCCCACGGTGAGGTGATCAGCTCACGCCGCGGAGAGCTATCGGTGCTTGCCGATTCCTGGCAGATGGCGTCGAAGTCGCTGCGGCCGTTGCCGGTCGCGCACAAGGAAATGAGCGAAGAGTCGCGGGTGCGGCAACGCTATGTCGACTTGATCGTGCGGCCCCAGGCGCGGGCAGTGGCCCGTCAGCGAATTGCCGTCGTGCATGCGATCCGAGCCGGTCTGGAGCGCCGCGGGTTTGTCGAGGTCGAGACGCCGATGTTGCAGACTCTGGCCGGCGGCGCCGCAGCACGACCGTTCATCACGTACTCTAATGCCCTCGATATCGATCTGTACCTGCGGATCGCCCCGGAACTGTTCTTGAAGCGCTGCGTGGTGGGCGGGTTCGACAAGGTCTTCGAACTTAATCGAGTGTTCCGAAACGAAGGAGCCGATTCCACACATTCTCCGGAATTTTCCATGCTGGAGACCTACCAGACGTATGCGACCTATGACGATTCGGCGGTCGTCATACGAGAGCTTATTCAAGAGGTGGCCGACGAGGCGTTCGGGACCAGACAACTGCAGCGGCCTGATGGCGGCGTCTATGACATCGACGGAGAATGGGGGTCGATACAAATGTATCCGTCGCTGTCGGCCGCGCTCGGTGAAGAGATCACGCCCGACACGACTGTTGAACACTTGCTTAACGTTGCCGACCGGCTCAATGTGGAGATTCCTGCGGAGCGCGGTCACGGACATGGCAAGCTCGTCGAAGAACTGTGGGAACATCTGGTCGGCAAGCACCTGTCAGCACCCACCTTCGTTCGGGATTTTCCCGTGGAGACAACCCCGCTGACCCGTCAGCATCGCCATATTCCCGGTGTCACCGAGAAGTGGGACCTGTATCTGGCAGGTGTCGAACTGGCCACTGGATACTCGGAATTGATCGACCCCGTGGTCCAGCGGGAGCGATTCGTTGCCCAGGCTCGCGCAGCTGCCGCCGGCGACGAGGAAGCAATGGTGCTTGACGAAGATTTTCTGGCAGCCCTGGAGTACGCGATGCCACCGTGCACCGGAACCGGAATGGGGATCGATCGCTTGTTGATGGCGTTGACTGGCCTGTCAATTAGGGAGACAGTTTTGTTCCCGATTGTTCGGCCGCTCAGCAACTGAACTGCTGCGGTAGTGACGGGCGGTGATGGGATTGAATATGCCGCGTTCTTATGGCAGGTTAGTTGATGGGGAATCAATCCAACTTGCACAGGAAGCAGCGTGAGGGTGAGCAAATGGCGAAGAAAGTGACCGTTACCCTGATCGATGATTTCGACGGTGAGGCCGCTGCCGATGAAACGGTGGAATTCGGCCTGGACGGGGTGACCTATGAGATTGATCTTTCCACCAAGAATGCCGCGAAACTGCGTAACGAGATGAGCAAATGGGTGGAAGCCGGGCGCCGGGTGGGCGGTCGGCGGCGAGGGCGGTCCGGCTCGGCCCGCAGCCGGGGGGCGATGGACCGCGAGCAGAGTGCGGCGATTAGGGAATGGGCTCGTCGTAACGGGCACAACGTGTCAACCCGCGGCCGGATACCCGCCGACATCATCGAGGCTTTCCACGCGGCGAACTAGTGGGGAGCCGGGCGTTGGGCCCGATCAACCGCTTCCTGCCGGATTCGATTGCCCGGCTCGGCCAGGGGTCTAACCGCCCGGCTCCCACCTGATTCATTGCCCGGCTCCCCTGCGTCGCTTCCAGGACACGTCTGCGGCATACCTGGCCGCCGGATGGTGCCGCGACGATGCGCGACGCCCTGGCGGGTGCCACTGTGCGGCGGCCGTATTAAGGGCAGGTTCAGCGCCTTTCGCTGGTGGCGAACTGATCAGCGGTTATTTGGGAAACATTCAGCATTTTCCGGCGTTGCATTTGTTGCGTCCGTGTTTCACCGGCGGAAGTGTGCGCCGGTATGGACCGCAAGGTTAGGAACCTCGGGCAGCGGCCGATTACAGTGGATAGCAGGTACGCGATGCCACCGCTGTACCGATGGTGAGGGAGAGCAGGTAACCACCGATGTTTGAGAGATTTACCGACCGTGCCCGCAGGGTCGTCGTCCTGGCGCAAGAAGAGGCCCGGATGCTCAACCACAACTACATCGGCACTGAGCACATCCTGCTGGGGTTGATTCACGAAGGCGAAGGCGTGGCCGCCAAGTCGCTGGAGTCGCTGGGCATCTCGCTGGAGGGGGTGCGCAGCCAGGTCGAGGAGATCATCGGCCAGGGCCAGCAGGCGCCGTCCGGGCACATTCCATTCACCCCGCGGGCGAAAAAGGTGCTCGAACTCTCCCTGCGTGAGGCGTTGCAGCTCGGCCACAACTACATCGGCACCGAGCACATCCTGCTCGGCCTGATCCGCGAGGGCGAGGGGGTCGCTGCGCAGGTGCTGGTCAAGCTGGGCGCGGAGCTGACCCGGGTGCGTCAGCAGGTGATCCAGCTGCTGAGTGGCTACCAGGGCAAAGAGACTGCCGAGGCCGGCACCGGGGGCCGCGGCGGCGAATCCGGCAGCCCCTCGACCTCGCTGGTGCTCGACCAGTTCGGCCGCAACCTGACGGCGGCCGCGATGGAGGGCAAGCTGGACCCGGTCATCGGCCGGGAGAAGGAAATCGAGCGGGTCATGCAGGTGCTGTCCCGGCGCACCAAGAACAACCCGGTGCTGATCGGCGAGCCCGGGGTCGGCAAGACCGCGGTCGTCGAGGGCCTGGCGCAGGCCATCGTGCACGGCCAGGTGCCCGAGACGCTGAAGGACAAGCAGCTCTACACCCTGGACCTGGGGTCGCTGGTGGCCGGCAGCCGCTACCGCGGTGATTTCGAGGAGCGCCTGAAAAAGGTGCTCAAGGAGATCAACACCCGCGGCGACATCATCTTGTTCATCGACGAGCTGCACACGCTGGTCGGCGCCGGCGCGGCCGAGGGCGCCATCGACGCGGCGTCGATCCTCAAGCCCAAACTGGCTCGTGGCGAGCTGCAGACGATCGGTGCCACCACGCTCGACGAGTACCGCAAGTACATCGAGAAGGACGCCGCGCTGGAACGCCGCTTCCAGCCGGTGCAGGTGGGCGAGCCGACGGTGGAGCACACCATTGAGATCCTCAAGGGTCTGCGCGATCGCTATGAGGCGCACCACCGGGTGTCGATCACCGATTCGGCGATGGTGGCCGCGGCCACATTAGCCGACCGCTACATTAACGACCGGTTCCTGCCGGATAAGGCGATCGACCTGATCGACGAGGCCGGGGCGCGGATGCGGATTCGCCGGATGACCGCGCCACCGGACCTGCGTGAGTTCGACGAGAAGATCGCCGAAGCGCGCCGGGAGAAGGAGTCCGCGATCGACGCGCAGGACTTCGAGAAGGCCGCCGCGCTGCGGGATCGGGAAAAGCAACTTGTCGCCCAGCGGGCTGAGCGGGAAAAGCAATGGCGCTCAGGTGATCTCGATGTTGTCGCTGAGGTCGATGACGAGCAGATCGCCGAGGTGTTGGGCAACTGGACCGGTATCCCGGTGTTCAAGCTGACCGAGGCCGAGACCACCCGGCTGCTGCGCATGGAAGAGGAGCTGCACAAGCGGATCATTGGCCAGGAGGACGCCGTCAAGGCAGTGTCCAAGGCGATCCGCCGCACCCGCGCCGGGTTAAAGGACCCCAAGCGTCCCTCCGGTTCGTTCATCTTCGCCGGCCCGTCCGGTGTCGGTAAGACTGAGCTGTCCAAGGCGCTGGCGGAGTTCCTGTTCGGCGATGACGACGCGCTCATCCAGATCGACATGGGCGAGTTCCACGATCGGTTCACCGCGTCACGGCTCTTCGGCGCCCCGCCGGGGTATGTCGGTTACGAGGAAGGCGGTCAGCTCACCGAGAAGGTGCGGCGCAAGCCGTTTTCGGTGGTGCTGTTCGACGAGATCGAGAAGGCGCACCAAGAGATCTACAACAGCCTGTTGCAGGTGCTCGAGGACGGTCGGCTCACCGACGGGCAGGGCCGCACAGTGGACTTTAAGAACACGGTCCTGATCTTCACGTCTAATCTCGGTACCGCGGACATCTCCAAGCCGGTTGGGCTGGGCTTCTCCCAGGGCGGCGGCGAGAACGACTACGAGCGGATGAAGCAGAAGGTCAACGACGAGCTGAAGAAACATTTCCGCCCGGAGTTCCTCAACCGCATCGACGACATCATCGTCTTCCACCAGCTGACCCAGGAAGAGATCATCCGGATGGTGGAGTTGATGATCAGCCGGGTGAGCGATCAGCTCAAGAGCAAGGACATGGCGCTGGAGTTGACCGACAAGGCCAAAGCGCTGCTGGCCAAGCGCGGATTTGACCCGGTGCTGGGTGCGCGCCCGCTGCGACGGACCATTCAGCGCGAAATCGAGGACGCTCTGAGTGAGAAGATCCTGTTCGAGGAGGTTGGACCGGGGCAAGTCGTCACCGTCGATGTGGAGAACTGGGACGGTGAGGGCGCTGGTGAAGACGCGGTATTCACATTCACCGGAACTCGCAAGCCGGCTGAGCCCGTCGAGCCGGACCTGGCCAATGTGGGAGTCCACAGCGCGGGCGGCCCCGCGCAGGCCGGCCAATAAACCTCTGCGAGGTGGCCAGTCACTGCAGGTATCGCGAAATCCGCTGTAGTGACTGGCCACTGGCCGTCTAACCTCTCAGCCACAATCCGGGTCCGGCTGCCAGCGGGCTTCGATGTTGGCCAGCTTCCAGTAAGCGACCGCTCCCACCCAGGTAAGCACGAAGAGTCCAACAATCACCAAACCGGCTGTGTTGAGGTCGATGACGCTGATCCAGTTGACGATGGGGTTGGCCCAGTGGAAATCGTCGTGCAAGATCGAAACCAGTTCGATCGACCCGATCAGTAACGCGACTGCGATCGAAAGCCCTGTCACCGCAAGGTTGTAGTAGATCTTGCGGATTGGCTGCACAAAAGCCCAGTCGTAGGCCACCGTCATCAGGACACCGTCAGCCGTGTCCATCAGACTCATGCCGGCCGCAAATAGCAACGGCAGCACCAGCACCGCATACCAGGGCAGACCGGCGGCGGCCCCGGTGCCCGCCAGCGCCAGCACGGCGACCTCGGTCGCGGTGTCGAACCCCAGCCCGAACAGCACACCAACCGGATAGATTTGTGCTGGGCGCTTGATGCGATTCATCACTGGATGCAGCAGGCGTGCTAAAAACCCCCGGTCATTGAGGGCTGCTTCGAGTTCGGCGTCGCAGTAGCATCCGCGACGGAGTTTGACGAACGCCCGGGAAATTCCCCTCAACGTGACGATGTTCGTGGCTGCGATGAGGTAGAGAAACAGCCCGGAGGCCAAGGTTCCAGCGAACCCGAGTGCGTGCCGGGCCGGTGAATTGCGGTCAACGAGCGCATCCACCGCATGGGCGCCGGCCACGACGAGCACGGCCATGACCAGCACGATGGTGGAATGACCCATCGCAAACCAGAACCCGACAGACGTCGGTTTGCCACGGTGGCCCGATTCGGTTGCGCGTGACCCGGCTCCTTCTCGCACCGCCGGACCGGCCGCATTGTCGCTGTCCGTCATCAGTTTGCGAGTTGTGTTGTCGATAGCAGCGATATGGTCCGCGTCGAAAGCATGCCGCAGACCGAACAGGTAGGCCGACAGGCCCAGGCCGACCCCGAAAATCCCGGAACCGACCTGGTAGTGCCGCGGCACGATGATCCACAGCAAAGTGGCGAAACCCACGACGTGCATGGCGGCAATCACCCCCAGCAGCAGCGCGACACCGGCACGGTCGCGACAATCCCACGTCGAGGTCAACCGGGAGAATTCAGCCCAACGGCCAACGGGATACCGGGCGGCTCGGCGTGCAGCCGCACGACGATACCCAGGGGAAAAATTCGATGATGCCCGAGAAGGCATGAACCAACCGCCTTTCAGGGATTGCGCGTCCCCATCTGCGAGGTGTGCCGGGGAGGTCTGGCTTCCAGCGCCGAAACACTGGTCACAGTGGCGCGACCGCACCGGAATTGCACCGGTTTCCCCGCCGTCACACGATTGCCCCGGCAGACGCTATCTGCTGCGCGGCACCTTGTCGAGCATCCTATTCGGACAGCGCTGCGCCGGTGGTGTTACTAATCTGAGCGACGCGGCTCACCCGCCGTTTTCAACAGCCGGCGGCTTGGGGCGGGGTAAATTAGCGCTGCACCGCAATCAGCGCGAACACCTGCTTCGCAATCTGTAACATCCACGCGGTCACGGTCGGGCCGTGGTCTCGCAACCAGGTCAGCTGAAAGCTGACCACCCAAGGCTGGCCGGTCTTGTCCACCGCATACCAGCTGAACGTCAAATCACCGGGAAGACCGCCAGCTTTCGCGCCAACATACGGCCACGTATCGCGGTTCAGATCGACACCGGGTACGGAGGCCAGAATCTGCTTGACGGGCGCGGCTTCGCCGGACGACACCGTTTGCAGAGCAGCATGGACCCGGCAGATGTCCTCGGCGCTGCCGTACCACTCTGCACCGTAGCTAGACGCCGGGGTATGGGCACGGGCTGGATCAGGTTGGTAAGGACGAGAATTCGCTTGCTGTAACAACTGGGCACGCAATTGCGGGGGAGCGTGACTCCACTGGGCGCGAAGATCCGGCTCACCCCAACCCACTGAGAAGAGCTCGTACATCGTGGGAAATGGCATCATACTGGCCGGATCGTGGTGACCGGCGGCGACTAGAGCCTTCTCGACAGCATGGGTGCCCACCTTCTCGATCAGCAGGTCAGTCGCCATGTTGTCACTGGTGGCGATCATCCTTTCGGCAGCTGTGCGAATCGAAACATGTTCTCCTACCGGAAGGTCCACACCTGACGACCCGACAGCTTTGCTTTTGGCGGTGACCGTGAGCTGGTCATCCCAAGACACCGTGCCGTTTTTTATCGCGTCAGCCACGGCGTAGAGCACATACAACTTGAAAATCGATGCCAGCGGCAGTGACTGAGCTGTATTGGTCCCTGCCAGCCGTTCGCAACGACCATCGTGGACCTTGGCGACTTGGTAGGAATAACGGGCACCGGTTTTGGCCAGTGTGGAGTCGACGTCATGCCATGAGGTGATCGTGGGCGGGCTGGTGGTGACGTCGAACCCGTCAACGAGCCGATCCTCGCCGGTGTGGATCCTGATGTCCTGCCGGGCGCCGTAGGAGGTGATCAGATGCAGCGTCGCCGCGCCGGCGGTGATGTCGATACTGTCGATGGTGAAAGGGCGGTCCCACCACAGGGCTTCCATCGCTCGTTGAACCGATTCGACCATCGCGGGCGCGGCCAGGGTCCGCACCCCCACCTCGCCGATCGGCCAGTCGGAATTAAGCATGTCCATGGTCTGCTGGGCGCGCAGACCGGGCGGGGTCCTGGTGTCGATCCGCACCCCGGCGCCCGCCGCATTCGCCGGCGTCGAAGGGGGTGAAGCACAACCTGCGAGCAAAGTGGCGACCGATGCGACGACTGCCGAAGCCACCGCACCGGCCGGCATCGGCCCGCGGCTACGCCGACGCGCCGGTGCCGGCAACGTCCAACACAACCTCGAATTCCAGCAGCGACGCCCCAGTCGCTACCGGGTTTGCCCGATGCCCGGCGTGGGCTTCGATGGCCGGCCCCGTTGCCCACGCTTGGAAGGCCTCGTCGGACTCCCATTGTGTCACCACGAAGTACCGGTCTTCGCCCTTGACGGGTCGCAACAACTGAAAGCCGAGGAAGCCCGGCGCGTTCTCGACGGCGTGTGCGCGATGGGCGAACCGTTTTTCCAGTTCAGGCCCAGCGCCGGGGGGTACCTCGATTGCGTTGATCTTCACGACTGGCATGGCGCTAGGCTACCGTGCGCCAACGGCTGCCCGCCGATGCATACCGCGAAGCTGGTCAGGGGGAGCCCGTTGCGCAAGATAGAACCATGCCCGCCAATCTGCTGACCTGCCGCGGTGGACAAGGCGAGCCCCTGGTACTGGTCCATGGGCTGATGGGACGCGGCAGCACCTGGTCGCGGCAGCTGCCCTGGCTGACCCGGCTGGGCACGGTGTACACCTACGACGCACCGTGGCACCGGGGCCGTGATGTTCTTGGCCCCTACCCGATCAGCACCGAACGTTTCGTCGCTGACTTGGCCGACGCGGTGATTGCGCTGGGCATGCCTGCCCGGTTGGTCGGGCATTCGATGGGTGCCCTGCACTCGTGGTGCCTGGCCGCCGAACGTCCCGACTTGGTTTCGGCATTGGTGATTGAAGATATGGCGCCGGACTTCCGGGGCCGCACCACCGGCCCGTGGGAGCCGTGGTTACATGCTCTGCCGGTGGAATTTGATTCTGCGGAAGCTATATTCGCAGAATTCGGGCCGGTCGCCGGCCGGTATTTTCTGGAATCGTTCGACCGCAGCGCTTCGGGGTGGCGGCTGCACGGTCATGTCGAACGCTGGATCGAGATTGCCGCTGAATGGGGCACCCGCGACTACTGGGCACAATGGGAGGCTGTGCGCTCGCCGGCGCTGCTCATCGAGGCCGGCAACTCCGTCACGCCGCCGGGACAGATGCGTCAGATGAAGGAAACAGGTTACTGCGCAAGGTATTTATATGTTCCCGAGGCTGGTCACCTGATCCATGATGAGGCGCCGCAGATATACCGGCAGGCAGTGCAATCCTTCTTGACGTCGCTCTAACCCTCTTCGCCGGCCAGTGCGAACTGCCCGCGTGCGGTGCGGGTAATCAAGCCATCGGCCAGCAGCGATTCCAGCGCCCGCTCGCGCTGGTCAGTATCAGCGAGCCACGCCATGTCCAGCTCCGCCTTTGTCACAGGAGAATCCCTGGTGCGCAGCACATCCAGTAGCCGACCGCGGACCTGCCGGTCGGTTCCCGCGTACCCCTGTACCCGACGCGCTGCCCCGCGCGCGGGAGGATAACCGGCGCTGCGCCAGCTGCAGTTGCTCAGCGGGCACAAGTCGCACCGCGGTGCCCGGGCAGCGCACACCGTCGCTCCGAGTTCCATCAGGGCGGCCGAAAACGTCGGCGCTGATTCGCCATCGGGCAGTAACGCTATAACGTCGGCATGGTCGCGAGCCGCCGATGGTGCTGCGGCGTCGGCTCTCCCGTGCACCGCGCGGGCGATCACCCTGCGCACATTGGTGTCGACGACCGGCACCGGCTTGCGGTAGGCGAAACAGGCCACCGCCCGTGCGGTATAGCTGCCGACACCGGGCAGCGTCATCAGGGTTTCCACGTCGTCGGGAACCACATCAGCGTAGTCGCGCGCGATCACGATCGCGCACTGGTGCAGGCGCTTGGCCCGCATCGGGTAGCCCAGTTTTCCCCACGCGCGCAGCACATCGGCCAGAGTGGCCGCTGCCGTTGCCGACGCGGTGGGCCAGCGCCGCACCCATTCCCGCCACACCGGAACCACCCGGGCCACCGGGGTCTGCTGCAACATGAACTCGCTGACGAGAATCTGCCATGCGCTTACCCCGGGATCCCGCCACGGCAGGTCCCGTCGTGCACGGCCGTACCAGTCCAGCAGTTCCTGCGGTGAAATGGTCATCGACCGGTGCGGCAGAATATGCGCCATGCCCGATACCAATGCGGTGAGCGTGTGGAAAGCACTCCACGAGGGTAACGAGCGCTTCGTTGCCGGCAAGCCATTACATCCCCGTCAAAGCGTCGAACACCGGGCCACTCTGGCCGGCGGGCAGCACCCAGCAGTGGCGGTTTTGGGTTGCGCCGATAGCCGGGTGGCCGCTGAGATGATCTTCGACCAGGGCCTGGGTGACATGTTCGTGGTGCGCACGGCGGGGCATGTCATCGATTCAGCGGTGCTGGGCTCGGTGGAGTATGCGGTGTCGGTGCTGAATGTCCCGTTGATCGTTGTCCTCGGCCACCAAAGCTGCGGTGCCGTCATGGCCACATTGACTGCGCTCGAAGACGGTACTGTGCCATCTGGTTATGTGCGTGACGTGGTGGAGCGGGTAGCGCCGTCGATCCTGTTGGGCCGCCGCGACGGGCTGACTCGCGTTGATGAGTTCGAGACGCGACACGTCCATGAGACGGCGGCGCAGCTGATGGCGCGGTCGAACGTGATCGCCGAGCGGGTGGCGTCGGGCATTCTGGCGATTGTGGGGGTCACCTATCGCCTTTCCGACGGCCGGGCGGTGTTAAGTCATGTCATCGGCGATATCGGCGAAGGTCCCTACTGATCTAGCCGTCGCAGCCGGTCAACGGTAACGACCCGCCCCGAGCTCGACGCGTCGTGCGCCGGGCTTGGCTCGCACCACCGTCGGCGCGACCGATGACAGCCGCGACACGCCGGGAACGGTCGGACATGTCGGCGTGACCTGGGCTTACGGTGTGAACGTGCTGGATCTGGAACCGCATGGCCCGCTGCCGCCAGAAATCTACTGGCGGCGCAGGGGACTGGCGCTGGGCATCACGGTAGTTGTCATCGGAATCGTGGTCGCAGCGGTTGTCGCGCTGGTACACGGCAGTGCAGGTGCTAATACCAGTAATGCCGCCGCCAAGCCGGCCGCGTCGCCGGCTCCTCAGGGGGCGCCCCCGGCCCCCAAGCCGGAGGCTAAAACACCGGTAGTGCCGTCGGCGGGTCAAGGCTCGGCCTCCGCCGAAACGCCGACAGCTGCGGTGCAGCCGCCGCCGGTGCTCAAAGAGGGCGATGACTGTCCCGACTCGACGCTGGCTGTCAAGGGGTTAACCAACCAACCCCAATACGTCATCGGTGACCAGCCGAAATTCACGATGGTCGTCACCAACATCGGGCTGGTGGCGTGCAAACGCGATGTCGGAGCTGCCGTGCTCGCGGCCTACGTCTACTCGTTGGACAACAAGCGGTTGTGGTCCAATCTGGATTGCGCGCCATCGAATGAGACTCTGGTGAAGACGTTCGCGCCAGGTGAGCAGGTGACGACGGCGGTCACCTGGACTGGAATGGGATCGGCACCGGGCTGTCCGCTTCCGCGCCCGCAGATCGGCCCCGGCACCTACAACCTGGTTGTGCAACTGGGAAACCTGCGTTCGGCGCCGGTGCCGTTCATCCTGTCGGCACCGCCGCCGCCGGGATCCGCGCCGATGGGAGGAGCGCCGCCGGGCCCCGCGCCGGCAGGAGTCCCGCCGCAGGGCGCGCCGTCGCCAGGGGCGCCGGCGGGTGCACCAGCACCGCCAGGGGTGCCACCGATGGCGCCACCCCCTGGTGCGGTACCCCCGCCCATGGGTGGTTGATTACCCCTCCGGCGACTTCGCTTCGGCTAGCGAGGTGCGGAGAAGCCGGCGATCCGCTCAGGTGAGCGGATCAGCGATAGTCGACTCCGCTAACTGGGCGAGACCCTCTCTGATATGGCGTGCCCACACAGCACCGATTCCGTCCACCGCCTGCAGGTCAGTGGCACTGGCCGCCAACAGATTCTGCAGAGTGCCGAACGCCCGGACCAGTAGGTCGATATGGGCGAACTGCAGGCGCGGGATAGCGGTCAGTGCGCGGTAACCGCGCGGGCTGAGCGCTGAGTCTTGTGCGTCGGACGTCGACGGATAACCGAAAACCTTTGCTAGAGTAGTAAAGTCGAGGAGCTCGTTGTCCGACAGCGAATCCAGCTCAGCAAGAGTGGCGGCTACTTGCTCCTCGGATAGCGGCTCAGGGCTGGCGTGGTAGTCACGCACGATGAGTTGGCGGGCCGTGTCGTTGCCGCCCAGCAACTCCTCTAACTGAAGCCGCAGCTGGCGACCGTCGGTACCCAATTCGACGACGTCGTTGTCGATCACCAGACCGATCCGGCGGACCAGCTCGAGTCGCTGGACCACCGTCATCGCGTCGCGCAGGGTGACGAAATCCTCGATCTCAGCTCTCGACAGTTGCCGGCTGACCTCGTCGAGCCGGGTCTTATAGCGTTCCAGGGTGGCGATGGCCTGATTGGCCCGCGACAAGATGGTCGCCGAGTCGGTGAGCACATGGCGCTCCCCGCCCAGGTACACCGTGACGATATTCATGGAGTGGCTGACCGAGATCACCGGATACCCGGTCTGGATGGCGGCCCGCTCCGCCGAACGGTGGCGGGTTCCCGATTCGTCGGTGGGTATCGACGGATCGGGGACCAGTTGCACGTTGGCCCGCAGAATGCGGTTGCCGTCGGTGGACAGCACCACCGCTCCGTCCATCTTTGACAGCTCCCGCAGCCGTGTCGGCGCATACCGCACGTCGAGGGAGAAGCCGCCGTCACAGATCGCTTCCACACTTTCGTCGTAGCCGAGCACGATCAGCGCGCCGGTACGGCCCCGCAGGATGCGTTCCAAGCCGTCGCGGAGCGCGGTGCCGGGTGCCAGACGGGCGATAGCCTCGCGCAGTGTGGGTCGGGTCGTCACTCCGTTCATCGTGTTGGCCGCGTCCATCGCTCCTCATTGTGCCCCGGCGGCGAGCCGGCCAATCGATTGCGGCGCCGACGGGCTGCTGTGGTGTTCGGCGATGTCCAGCAGGTGCTGCAGGGCCGCGACGATCGTGGCTGCACGCAATATCCGCAAACCTGGCGGTGCTGTCCCGCATCCGGCGGGGATCAGCGCGGTGGTGAAGCCTCGCCGAACCGCTTCGGTGAGCCGCCGCTCCATCCCAGTGACGCGCCGCAAGTCGCCAGCCAGCCCGACCTCGCCGATCATCACCGCGCTGGTTGGCACCGCCAGGTTCGCGTAGGCCGAGGCCAGCGCGACTGCGACGGCAAGGTCTGAGGACGAATCGGTCAGTCGCATGCCGCCCACAGTGGACAGATAGACATCGCTGACAGCAATGCTCAGTCGTGCGTGCTTTTCCAGCACTGCGGTGATCATCGCGGCCCGGGCGTGGTCGATGCCGCTGACCGCGCGCCGCGGCGATCCACCCGATGGTGTCGCCAGCAAGGCCTGGACTTCGCCGACGAGCGGTCGTTTTCCGTCCAACGTCACCGTGATCGCGGTTCCCGGGACGGGTGCGACGCGCTGTTCCAGGAAAAGACCCGAGGGATCGGTGACACCATCAATCCCGCCGGCGTGTAGCCGAAAACAACCGACCTCATCAGATGCACCGAACCGGTTTTTGATCCCGCGAACCATCCGCAGCGGATTGTTGCGGTCACCCTCGAAATGCAGCACCACATCGACGAGGTGTTCCAGAGCGCGCGGCCCGGCGATGGCTCCGTCCTTGGTGACATGGCCGACGAGAATCAACGCCACACCCGCGGTCTTTGCGGCAGCGGTCAACGCGGTGGTCACCGCACGCACCTGCGTGACTCCACCGATGACTCCGTCGACGTCGATGCTGGAGATGGCTTGCACCGAGTCCACAATGACCAGCTCGGGCCGTATCGACGCGATATGGTCCACCACCGCGTGCAGGTCGGTTTCGGCGGCCAAGTAGACCTCGTCGTGGCTGCAGCCGGTCCGGTCGGCGCGCATCCTGATCTGGCCGGCGGATTCCTCGCCGGAGATATATAAGGCACGACGCCCGGCCCGCGCGCAGCTGTACGCGACTTTAAGCAGCAGCGTCGACTTGCCCACCCCGGGATCGCCGGCCAACAACGTCACCGAGCCGGGCACCACCCCGCCCCCGAGGACCCGGTCGAGTTCGTCCACACCGGTGGGGTAGTGCCGAGCCCGCTGGGGCTCGATGAAACTGATCGGAACGGCCTGTGACAGCGGGTTTCGGTGCCGCCGTGCCGTGGCGCCGACCGCGCGCACACCGGCCACTTGGTTGACGGTGCCCCAGGTGGCGCATCCCGGGCAGCGGCCCACCCACTTGGCAGTGACATGGTGGCATTCCGAACAGCGGTACTGAACACGCGGCTTGGTCACGCCACGACCGTATCCCCCGGGGGTGACAACCCGGGCTACGGTCTGACCAGCCCCGATAGTTGTTCATGCGGGGACGCTGTCGGCGCGGAGACAGGCACCATCACCTCAGCCCGCCCGGCCTTCTCGAAATCGAAGGTGAAGGGGTAGATGAGGCCATTGGCGATGGGCGTGGTGAGGAGCACGCTGGCCGCGACGGCATTCGTGGGCTGCCCGACAGTGTTCAGTGCTTTGACATTGTGGCCGTCAGGGGTGCCGACGAACAACGTTCCACCGGCCGGCAGCCGGGCATCGCCGGTCACCGTCACGGCGCCGATCGTGCTGCTGATGCCCACCAGCCGATCTGCCATATCGGGTGATTGGTTGACTGCCACCAGCACCAAGTCCACTAGCCGCCCTGGTCGCAGGAAATCAGCCGTCTGCACAGCCTGAATGCGGATATCGCGCAGCGCCACATTCCTGACGGTAACCGTGGCGCCGTTGACGGCCGGCTTTTGGGCCGCGGTCTGCGAGAGCTGGCCGGTACCGCAGCCGGTGAGCCCACCCATCAGGCTGACCGCTGTCAGCCCCAGGACCGCTGCGGAGACGCGGACCCGGAGGCGGATGTTGCAGCAGTTCACTTTATGCCTCCTGCTCGGCCTGATGACACGGCCGCGACGGTTTGCCGACCGCCGCGCTCACCGACTATGCACAGTAGTAGAAACGGTTTTGTGGACGGTAATCGGACGCCCCCACCCAGCACAACCACCTGGCGGGACGTCGGCGAAAGGCCCGCCGCAGATTCCGGAGCACGGATTCGGCTGTTTGTCAACCCCCTTTCTGCCCGTGTGGTGCCCCTGACCTGCACCGTTGTTCTACCCTCGTCGCGGCCCCGTGTTAGCATGAAGTAACGAAAGGGGCTCGAATCAGATGATTTTTAAGGTCGGAGACACCGTCGTCTACCCACACCACGGTGCTGCGTTGATCGAGGCGATCGAAACCCGGACCATCAAGGGGGAACAGAAGGAATACCTCGTCTTGAAGGTGGCGCAGGGAGACCTCACCGTTCGAGTGCCCGCCGAGAACGCCGAATACGTTGGTGTTCGTGATGTGGTTGGGCAGGAAGGCCTCGACAAGGTTTTCCAGGTCTTGCGTGCTCCGCATACCGAGGAGCCGACCAACTGGTCACGCCGCTACAAGGCCAACTTGGAGAAGCTCGCCTCCGGTGACGTCAACAAGGTGGCCGAGGTAGTGCGTGATCTGTGGCGGCGCGACCAGGAGCGGGGTTTGTCGGCCGGGGAGAAGCGCATGCTCGCCAAAGCCCGCCAGATTCTGGTGGGTGAGTTGGCGCTGGCCGAAAGCACCGACGACGCCAAGGCTGAGACTATCCTTGACGAGGTGCTCGCCGCTGCGTCCTGAGAACCCCTGAGGCTGGCGGTGGTCGGGCAAAGGGGCACGGTCGCAGCGGTAGTCCCGGCCGCAGGGTCAGGTGCGCGGTTAGCCGCCGGTGTTCCCAAGGCTTTCTTCCACCTCGATGGCTGCACGCTGGTGGAGCGGGCGGTTGCTGGCCTGCTGGAGTCCGGGGTTGTGCAGCGCGTTGTGGTGGCGGTGCCGCCGGACCGCACCGACCAGGCCAAACTCATCCTGGGGCACCAGGTCACCGTCGTGCCCGGCGGGGCCAACCGCAGCGAATCGGTGAACCGGGCGCTGGCGGACTTGTCAGAACCCGAAGGACCGGATTTCGTCCTGGTGCACGACGCCGCACGGGCGCTAGCGCCACCGAGTTTGGTAACCCGGGTGGTCGAGGCGTTGCGGGCCGGCCATGCCGCCGTTGTCCCGGCCCTGCCGGTGCCGGACACCATCAAAGCGGTCGACGCCAACGGGGTGGTGTTGGGCACGCCCGAGCGAGCCGGACTGCGCGCGGTGCAAACTCCGCAAGGTTTCGCGACCGGACTATTGTTGCGCGCCTATCAGCATGCCGGCTCTGCTGACGTCACCGATGATGCGTCGCTGGTCGAGCAGGTCGGCGCTCAGGTCCACGTCATCGACGGCGATCCGCTGGCGTTCAAGATCACCACACCGCTGGACCTGCTGCTGGCCCAAGCGATTCTGAGCCAGTGAAATCGCTGCCGCGTATCGGGCTGGGCACCGATGTGCATCCCATCGAGCGGGGACGGCCGTGCTGGTTGCTCGGCCTGCTTTTCCCGGATGCGGACGGCTGCGCCGGACACTCCGACGGTGATGTTGCCGTGCATGCGCTGTGCGATGCGGTGTTATCGGCTGCCGGGCTGGGCGATATCGGCGAGGTGTTTGGCGTCGCCGATCCCCGCTGGCGGGACGCCCGCGGGGCCGATATGCTGCGCCACGTCGCCGGCCTGATCGAGCGGCACGGCTACCGGGTTGGCAACGCCGCGGTGCAGGTAATCGGCAACCGGCCTCAAGTCGGCCCGCGCCGCCTGGAGGCCCAAGATGTGCTTTCGCGCTTGCTGGGTGCGCCAGTGTCGGTGTCGGCCACCACCACCGACGGGTTGGGGCTCACCGGCCGCGGCGAAGGCTTGGCCGCTATCGCTACGGCATTGCTCGTGGCCGTTGTCCGCCCTGGCGACGACGCATACCGCGATACGAGGTGGTGAGTACTCGGGCAGGCCAGTGTCCGGAGCCGCCGGGCACGCGGATTCAGCCGGTAAGCTGGCACGTCGTGACCAATCGCGCCCATTTGCGGCTCCACGATACGGCAACCGGTGCCGTGCGTGACTTCGTTCCGCTGCGGGCCGGCCACGTCTCGATCTACCTGTGCGGCGCCACCGTTCAAGGTCTGCCGCATATCGGACACGTCCGCAGCGCGGTGGCGTTTGACATCTTGCGCCGCTGGTTGATGGCGCGAGGTTATGACGTTGCGTTTATCCGCAACGTCACCGATATCGACGACAAAATTCTGAACAAGGCCGCCGCGGCAGGCCGACCATGGTGGGAATGGGCGGCCACCTACGAGCGCGAGTTCACCGCTGCCTACAACGCCCTGGGCGTGTTGCCGCCGTCGGCTGAGCCACGGGCCACTGGGCACATCACCCAGATGGTCGAGCTGATCGAGCGGTTGATCACCAGCGGTCACGCCTACACCGGCAACGGGGATGTGTATTTCGACGTGTTGAGCTACCCCGAGTACGGGCAGCTGTCCGGGCACAAAATCGACGATGTCCATCAGGGTGAGGGCGTCGCGGCCGGCAAACGTGACCAGCGGGATTTCACCTTGTGGAAGGGCGCCAAACCCGGCGAGCCGTCGTGGCCCACCCCCTGGGGCCGTGGACGTCCCGGCTGGCATTTGGAATGCTCGGCGATGGCCTGCACCTACCTCGGCCCAGAGTTCGACATCCATTGCGGTGGAATGGATTTAGTGTTCCCCCACCATGAGAACGAGATCGCCCAGAGCCGCGCTGCCGGTGACCGGTTCGCCCGGTACTGGTTGCACAACGGCTGGGTGACCATGGGCGGGGAAAAGATGAGCAAATCGCTGGGCAATGTGCTGTCCATACCTGCGCTTCTGCAGCGGGTGAGGCCCGCCGAATTGCGTTATTACCTTGGCAGCGCGCACTACCGCTCGATGCTGGAGTTCTCCGAGACCGCACTGCAGGACGCGGTCAGGGCATACATCGGCATCGAAGATTTTCTGCATCGCGTGCGCACTCGGGTCGGCGCTGTCGTGCCCGGCCAGTGGACACCACGATTCGCCGCAGCGCTCGATGACGACCTGGCTGTCCCAGTGGCACTGGCCGAAGTGCACCGCGCACGCGCGGAGGGCAACCGGGCGCTCGACGCCGGCGACCACGACGGCGCTCTCACCAACGCCGAGGCTATCCGCGCAATGATGGGCATCCTCGGTTGCGACCCGCTCGACGAAAGGTGGGAGTCCCGCGATCAGACGTCGGCTGTGCGGGCAGCGCTCGACGTGCTGGTGCAAGCTGAACTCCAGCGCCGGGAAAAGGCTCGCCAGCAACGTGATTGGACGCTGGCTGACGAGATTCGCGATCGGCTGAAAAAGGCCGGTATCGAGGTCACCGATACCGCAGATGGGCCGCAATGGTCGCTGTTAGACGGGGATTTCACGTAGATGGCGGGTAACTCGCGGCGCCGCGGCGCGGTGCGCAAACCGGGTACCAAAAAAGGTGCCACAGTCGGTTCGGGCGGTCAGCGCCGTCGTGGGCTCAAGGGCCGCGGGCCCACGCCCCCCGCGCATCTGCGCCCGTACCATCCGGCGGCCAAGCGCGCCGTTAAGCAGCAACCGCGACGACCGGCGAAGCGCGGCGCAGACACCGAGGTTGTGCTCGGCCGCAATCCGGTGCTGGAATGCTTGCGGGCCGGGGTTCCAGCGACGGCGTTGTATGTTGCGATGGGGACCGAAGCCGACGAGCGGCTCACCGAATCCGTCACCCGGGCGGCCGCGTCGGGCATCGCAATCCTTGAGGTACCGCGTGCCAATCTGGACCGGATCACCGGCAATGGCCTGCATCAGGGGATCGCACTGCAGGTGCCGCCGTATAACTATGCCCACCCCGACGATTTGCTTGCGGCAGCTCTCGATTCACCGCCGGCGCTACTCGTCGCGCTGGACAACATTTCCGATCCGCGCAACCTGGGGGCAATCGTGCGTTCGGTGGCGGCGTTCGCCGGCCACGGGGTGCTGATCCCGCAGCGACGTTCAGTCTCGGTGACAGCAGTCGCGTGGCGTGCCAGCGCCGGCGCTGCAGCACGGGTTCCAGTGGCGCGAGCCACCAATCTTAATCGCACACTGAGGAATTGGGCCGACCGCGGGTTGCGGGTGATCGGATTGGACGTCCGTGGAGAGACCATACTCGACGACCTCGCCGGAACGGACCCGCTAGTGGTGGTTGTCGGCTCTGAAGGCAAGGGGCTCTCACGGCTAGTGCGGGAGAATTGTGACGAGGTGGTTTCGGTTCCGATGTCCGGCCCGGCCGAATCGCTCAACGCCGCGGTTGCCGCCGGTGTGGTGCTCGCCGAAATCGCCCGTCAGCGCAGGCGTTAGAGTGCCGGCAGGCGTTCGTGCTCTGGTGGCAGTATTCGCGGCTATCGCGGCGCTGCAGGTTCCGGCAGCAGCACAACCCGCAACGTTCGACGTGGTCGCGCATCAAGGCGGCCAGGGTCAGGCAACCGGGGAATCGCTGCGAGCATTTGCCAAATCACTCGAACTCGGCGTCAGCACAATTGAATTCGACATCAATATCACGAAGGATCATCAGCCCGTGGTGTGGCACGACCAGGTGATCGGGTCAGACAAGTGCACCGACACCGCAGCTGCCTTTGCCGGTGATCCACTATATCCGTATGTCGGAAAACTCGTCCACGAGCTCACCTTGCAGCAGATCCGAACACTCGATTGCGGCAAACCGGTTCCCCAGTTCGCCCGGGCCGAAGTGGTGCAGGGAAACAAGATAGCGACCTTGCCGGAAGTCTTTGCGCTGACCGACTCGTATCGCGCCGATATCCGCTACGACATCGAAACCAAAGTCGACGCCGAGCACCCTGAGGACTCCGCGGATCCGCAGGAGTTTGCCGACGTGGTGTTAGCCGCGGTGCGGCTTGCGGGTAAGGACGATCGCGTTGAAATCGAGAGTTTTGACTGGCGAACACTGTCGTTGGTGCACCAGGCAAATCCTTCGATCCCGGTGGCGGCCTTATGGAACGAGAAGACCTGGGTGCCGGATTCACCGTGGCTGGCCGGGATCAACCCCAAGGTGGTGAGTGACCCCATCGTCGCTGCTGCACTGGTCGGCGCCAGCATCGTTTCGCCGGCCTACTCGGTGCCCTACGGCCAGACACCCAAGGATGCTGACGTGGGCCTGGTTGCGGATAAGCCGTTCGTCGACCATGCACATTCGCTGGGGTTCAGAGTCATTCCGTGGACGATCAACGACGCCGATGCCATGCGAGCCCAGATCAGTGCCGGTGCCGACGGCATCATCACTGATTACCCGGCTCTGCTGCGCCGCGTGTTATCCGAGTTCGGGATGCCGTTGCCGCATGGGTACCACATCGGTTAACAGCCGGCCGAGCGCGACACTTGAACCGCACCGGCTGTTTTCGGTGATTTTCGGCTCAGCTTTTACGGATCTTCCCGGACCGGCGGCAACTGCAGTGCGAGAGCATCCCGTGCCGCCAGCCCGCTCCGCACCGGCATGGAGAAGCCAGGCCATCGACAGGTGTTCTCACCGCGGCAGGTCGTGCGCCTGCTGGCGAGGTGCTCGAATAAGGTCCGGTCGGAAGGCGCTGCGAAGCCACCGCTCGCGGTGGTCAGGTCTTGGGGCTGTCCTGATCGCCGATCAAAAGCCGCACAGCCAGGTCCAGCCGCTTGCTGACGTCGGTCGCTGACGCCCGCCGAGTGAGCCAGGCGAGCAGGTTCGACAACCATACGTCGGAGATCACCCTGGCGATGTGATACTGGTCTTCGGTCGGCTCGCCGTCGGCCATCGCGCGCGCGAACATCGAATCGATGAGCTTTTCGACATGGTCAACCTCACCCGCCGCGGAGGCGTCGGCGAACACATACGCACGTGTCATCGCCTCGGTTAACAGCGGATTGCGCTGCATCGCGCGATTGAGCTTACTGACCATGAAGTTCAGCCGCTGATACGGTGTGCCGCCGGGCAAAGTGGAACGGTCGGTCTTGGCATCGATACGTTCGAACTCCCGGCCCAGCGCCGAGACCAGCAGGTGGACTTTGGACGGGAAGTATCGGTACAGCGTGCCGACCGCCACATCGGCCCGGTCGGCTACTGCGCGCATCTGAACTGCCTCGTAGCCGCCCTTCGACGCGATCGCCATCGTCGCATCCAAGATCCGCTTGCGACGTTCGCGCTGCGCCTCGGAACCCAGCTCGGACTCAGCCAGTACTGCCACGCTCATAACCTCGCGGGGCTGCGCATCTGGGATGCGGTCCACGTTTGCGTTCGCCGGCCCCGGTGTGTGACGGGACATGTGCGGGCAGCTCCTTCTTGTCGCGGTTCGCTCTCAAACGATACGCACCTCGAGCCTGAATTTCCCGCCGCTGTGACGCCGACACAGCGACGTGTACTGCTGTGATGGCGGTCGACTTGACGGTTGATCACTGGCACCATTAGAACACGTTCTAACGCCGAACGCGGGTGGTGCCGTGACCCGCGATAGCCGGTGGGCGCTGCCGCCCGTCGCCGATCACACGAGGAGCTCCAGTGTCAGCGACCATTATCGACGAACAAGCCGCGGTGCGGGAGCTGGTGCGCGATTGGGCGTCGACATCGGGGGCCACCGCCGCGATCCGCGACATCGAGCAGGGCAACGCCGACGCGTGGCGGCCTGTATTTGACGGTCTGGCCAATCTGGGACTGTTCGGTGTCGCCGTTGCGGAGGAAAGCGGTGGTGCGGGCGGCAGCGTCGAGGATCTGTGCGTCCTGGTCGAAGAGGCCGCCACGGCGTTGATTCCCGGGCCGGTCGCGACGACGGCGCTGGCCACACTGGTGGTCACGGATCCCGGCCTGCGGGGCGCGCTGGTGTCTGGTCAACGCTGTGCCGGGATGGCGCTTGAGGGCGATGTGCGCTTCGATGCCGCTTCCTGCCGGGCGTCGGGGAGCGTGCGCTGGGTGCTGGGCGCCACCGACGGCGGGGTGCTGCTGCTGCCGGCCGGCGGGCAGTGGCTGCTCGTCGACGCCGCCGACGACGGCGTAGTGGTCGAACCGGTGCGCGCTACCGACTTTTCGCGCCCGTTGGCGCGGGTGGTGCTCGCCTCGGCGCCGGCCGCTGTGCTGGACGCCCCGGAGCTGGAGGACCTGGCTGCTACCGTGTTGGCCGCCGAGGCGGCCGGGGTGACCCGGTGGGCGCTGGATACCGCGGTCGCCTACGCCAAAGTGCGTGAGCAATTCGGTAAGCCGATCGGCAGCTTCCAGGCGATCAAGCACATCTGCGCCGAGATGCTTTGCCGCGCCGAGCAAGCCGAGGTGGCTGCCGCTGACGCTGCGCGTGCCGCCGCGGATCCGGATCGGCGCCAGCTGTCGCTGGCCGCGGCGATCGCCGCGGCCAGCGGCATCGAGGCCGCCAAAGCCAACGTCAAGGATTGCATCCAGGTCCTCGGCGGCATCGGCATCACCTGGGAGCATGATGCGCATCTATACCTGCGCCGGGCCTACGGCATCGGGCAGTTCTTGGGCGGGGCCGCACGGTGGCTGCGCCGCGTGGCTGCGCTGACCCGTGCCGGTGTGCGCCGCCGTCTGGCCATTGATCTCGGCCGGGTGGCCGATTTGCGGCCTCAGATCAGCGCAGCTGTTGCCGAAATCGCCGCGCTGCCCGAAGAACAACGGCGGGTCGCCCTGGCCGACGCGGGATTGCTGGCACCGCATTGGCCGCCGCCGTACGGGCGTGGCGCCGGGCCGGCCGAGCAGTTGCTGATCGACCAGGAACTCGCGGCCGCGGGTGTGGTGCGGCCGGACCTGGTGATCGGGTGGTGGGCGGCGCCGACCATCCTCGAGCATGGCACGCCGGAGCAGATCGAGCGTTTTGTGCCGGCCACGATGCGCGGCGAAATCTTTTGGTGTCAACTGTTTTCCGAGCCGGAAGCCGGCTCGGATCTGGCGTCGCTGCGCACCAAGGCGGTGCGCGTCGGCGGCGGCTGGAAGCTGACCGGCCAGAAGGTGTGGACGTCGTCGGCGCACAAGGCGCAGTGGGGGGTGTGTCTGGCCCGTACCGATCCGGAAGCGCCAAAACACAAGGGCATCACGTATTTCCTCGTCGATATGAGCTCACCGGGCATCACGATCCGGCCGCTGCGGGAGATCACCGGCGAGGCGTTGTTCAACGAGGTCTTCTTAGACGAGGTGTTCGTCCCCGACGAGATGGTGGTCGGGGCGGTCAACGACGGGTGGCGGCTGGCGCGCACGACGCTGGCCAACGAGCGGGTCGCGATGGCTACCGGGACCGCATTGGACAACCCGATGGAAGAGCTGCTCGAGGCGGTGGCGAATCAGCAACTCGACAGCGCCCGGGAGGAGCGTCTAGCGGCGCTGATTGTGGCGGCCCAGACTGGGGCGCTGCTGGATCAGCGCATCGCCCAGCTGGCGGTTGGCGGGCGCGACCCGGGTGCGGAGTCAAGTGTGCGCAAACTGATCGGCGTCCGCTACCGGCAGGCGCTGGCCGAATACCGGATGGAGCTTTCCGAAGGTGCGGGCGTCGTCGAGGATGCGACGGTCTATGACTTCCTCAACACCCGCTGTCTGACGATCGCCGGAGGCACTGAGCAGATCCTGCTCACGCTGGCCGCCGAGCGACTGCTGGGGCTGCCGCGGGGATAGTCCGCGACACGAAACCGGGCCGTGGCCCGGGGAACCCGCGTTTTACGGCTTTTTCTGCGGTTTGCGCCGTGAGCCATGCCGGGGATAGCTGCACCGGACCGATATCGGACGCAGTAGCGTATTGCTGCTCCGGTGGTGCCGCTGCGCAGGTACTGCCGTGACGGGTGTGGTCACGTCGGTGTTCGGCGCCAGACCGGCCGGGGGAGTCTTAGGAAAACGTGGTCTGCGCGCAGGTGCTGGGCGAGGTGAGGTTGACCCCGGTATACACCACCTGAATGTGAGCGCAGACGATGACGGTGGTATCGGTCTTCGGTTGGCCGGTGCGCCAGTCGGTCGAGTCGATCCTGCCGACGGTCTGATATTTGTCCGGTGGACCTTCGCCCCAGTAGATGGTGGTGATCACGTCCGGTCCGCCTTCTTTGAACACTTTGGTGAACGGACCGCCGGTGGCGTGCACATCCAGATACGTCAACCGGTCGGTCGAGCGCACCTCGGTGCTTTGCCGGGCCCACAGACCGGGCGGGAATCCGGTCACCCCGTCGGGCGTGCGCAGGTTGGCTCCCGCGGTGAAGTCGCAGCTGCCGGTCGCACGGTGACAGTCCACAAGGGTATGGGTTTCCAGCTGGGTTGTCTCGTCGACGGGAAAGACGGTGGTGGCGTTGTTGCTGGCGGCTACGCAGGGTGTCGGCGGGATGACGGCCAGCACCGGCCCGACGCCCGCAAGTGCCACGAACAGCCGTTTCATCTTGGCGCCCTCACCTTCAGTTCAGCTGGTTCCAGCAGAACGTATCGCCGTGGTCTACTCGTCGTAGGTGACTTCGACCGAATCAGTCTCGGGGTGGGACTGACAGGCCAGGATGAGCCCATCGTCGAGGTCTCGCTGTTCCAAGACGTCGTTGGCCTCCATGGTGACCTTGCCGGCGCGCAGGGTACAGGCACAGGCACCGCAATGACCCTCCCGGCAGGAGAACGGTGCGGCCAGCCCCGCGTCCAGCAGGACGTCGAGCAGCTTGGCGCGTCGCGGCCACGACACAGTATGGGTTTCCCCGTCCAGCGTGACCACCGCGGTGGCCGGCTGCTCGTCGCCGTTGTCCTCGACCGTGACCGCGGCGAACGGGTCAGTCTCCAGCGAGCGGAACACCTCGAGGTGGATGTGCTGTGGAGGCACATCGAGCGCCGTGAGGGCATCCTGAGCGGCCTGCATGAACGGGCCAGGTCCGCAGATGAACACTTGTCGGCCGGTGTACGGTGCTGCCAGTTTGGCCAGCGCGGCCGCGCTCGGCAGGCCCTGCAGCGATTCCAACCAGTGCAGCACGGTCAGCCGGTCGGGATACTTGACGGCCAGTTCGCGCAGGGCGTCGCCGAAGATCACCGAGCGGTCGTCGCGGTTTGCATAGAGCAGCACCACCTGCCCGCTACCCTCGGACAGCGCTGATTTACAGATCGAGATCACCGGGGTGATCCCGCTGCCGGCCGCCATGAGCAAAAAATCGTCATCGAGGGTCCTGGGTACGAAGTTGCCCGAGGGCGCCAGCGCATGGATGCGCATGCCGGGGCGGGCGTGGTCGCACAGCCAGTTCGACGCGTAACCGTCGGCGGTGCGTTTGACGGTGACCATGAGCGCGTCGTCCGTGAACGGTGAGCTGCACAGCGAATAGCAGCGCGCCACTGAGCCGGTCCGCTCGCTGGGGATGCGCAGGGTCAGGAACTGCCCGGGCGCGTAGCGCAGCCGGTCCGCCGGAATGTCGGCATCGTCGGGCACTGTGAATACCAGAGAACGCGCCTCGTCGGTCTCGGCGACGACATCGGCGATCTGTAGTTCAAGGACATGGCTGCCGAGCGGCTCGTCAGGAACTGCCGGGCGCACGACGGCCTTCTCTTCCGTCATAACTAGAACAGGTTACAGAAACCTTGCCTCTCAGCGCTACCAGCTGCAGGAACAGGCTGCTCGACACAAATCGGAACGTGTTCTAATCTTCAGTCTAGGTCTGCCCGGCCCATCTTCGGGTTGGCAATGGCCTGTGTCGGCGCCCAGCTATGTCCGCACTCCCGGGAGGAAGCAGTGACGTCCATTGAACAACGCGATGCCGAGTCGGTTCTGGCCGGCATCGACGACTTGCTGCCCAAATTGCGGCAGCGGGCCCAGGAGACCGAAGACCTGCGGCGGTTGCCCGACGCCACAGTCAGCGAGCTGCAAGAGATCGGTTTTTTCAGGCTGCTGCAGCCACGACAGTGGGGTGGTCTGGAATGTGACCCGACGTTGTTCTACGAGGCGGCGCGCCGGCTTGCGAGCGCCTGCGGGTCCACCGGGTGGGTAGGCTCGATCGTCGGCGTGCACAACTGGCACCTGGCGTTGTTCGACCAGCGCGCGCAGCAGGAGGTCTGGGGCGAGGATCCGAACGTGCGGATTTCGTCGTCGTACGCACCGATGGGTGCGGGCACCGTCGTCGACGGCGGCTATCTGGTCAGCGGGTCGTGGAACTGGTCGTCGGGATGCGACCACGCCACCTGGTGTTTTGTGGGCGGACCGGTCATCAAGGACGGTCGTCCGGTGGACTTCGGCAGCTTCCTGATCCCGCGCAGCGACTACGAAATCCACGACGTGTGGTATGTCGTCGGATTGCGCGGTACCGGCAGCAACACCGTCGTCGTCAAGGACGTCTTCGTTCCGCGGCACCGGTTTCTTTCCTACAAGGCGATGAACGACCATACCGCGGAGGGGCTCAGGACGAACACCGCACCGGTCTACAAAATGCCTTGGGGAACAATGCATCCGACGACGATTTCAGCGCCGATCGTGGGTATGGCCTACGGTGCCTACGACGCGCACGTGGAGCATCAGGGCAAGCGGGTGCGCGCAGCGTTCGCCGGCGAGAAAGTCAAGGACGACCCGTTCGCCAAGGTGCGCATCGCCGAGGCGGCCAGTGACATTGACGCGGCGTGGCGGCAGCTGATCGGCAATGTCGGTGAGGAATACGCGCTTTTGGCCGCGGGCAGGGAGATACCGTTCGGGCTGCGTGCCCGTGCCCGCCGTGACCAGGTGCGCGCTACCGGCCGCGCGATTGCTTCCATCGACCGGTTGTTTGAAGCCTCCGGTGCTACCGCGCTGGCCAATGATGCTCCCATTCAGCGGTTTTGGCGCGACGCGCATGCCGGACGGGTGCACGCGGCCAACGATCCGGAGCGGGCGTACGTGATCTTCGGCAACCACGAGTTCGGGCTGCCACCGGGGGACACCATGGTCTGATGGCAGCGGCGGCGATACCGGGCGAATCGATGAAAAGGAGTAGCGCCTAGTGACTGCGACCGAGGAGCTGACATTCGAGTCGACTTCACGCTTCGCGGAGGTCGACGTCGACGGTCCGCTGAAGCTGCACTATCACGAGGCCGGCGTCGACAACGACCAGACGATTGTGCTGCTCCATGGCGGCGGACCAGGCGCCTCCAGCTGGACGAACTTCTCACGCAACATTGCTGTGCTGGCCCAGCAGTTTCATGTGCTGGCCATCGACCAGCCCGGCTACGGCCATTCCGGCAAACGCGCCGAGCATCCCCAGTTCAATCGTTACGCGGCAACGGCTCTCAAATCTCTGTTCGATCAACTAGACATCGAGCGTGCTCCGCTGGTCGGCAATTCATTGGGCGGGGGTACCGCGGTCCGGTTTGCGCTGGACTACCCCGACCGCGCGGGCCGGCTGGTATTGATGGGCCCGGGCGGATTGAGCGTCAACGTGTTCTCCCCCGACCCTACCGAAGGGGTGAAACGGCTCAACAAGTTCGCTGTTGAGCCCACCCGGGAAAATCTCGAGGCGTTCCTGCGCGTCATGGTCTATGACCGTAAACTCATCACCCCCGAGCTGGTCGAGGAAAGGTTCGCGCTGGCCAGCACACCGGAAGCGCTTGCTGCGACTCTGGCGATGGGGAAGTCCTTCTCCGGAGCTGATTTCGAGGCCGGCATGATGTGGCGCGAGGCGTACCGGCTGCGCCAGCCGGTATTGCTGATCTGGGGCCGTGAGGATCGGGTCAATCCGCTGGATGGTGCGCTGGTGGCGCTGAAGACAATTCCACGTGTGCAACTGCACGTTTTCGGGCAGTGTGGGCATTGGGTGCAGGTAGAGAAGTTCGACGAGTTCAATAAACTGACCATCGACTTCCTGGGAGGCGCGCGATGAGTATCGCTGCGGGTATTCGGTCGCTGGGCTATCTGCGCATCGAGGCCACCGATGTTTCAGCCTGGCGGGAATACGGCCTGAAGGTGCTGGGCATGGTTGAGGGCACCGGTGCGACCGAAGAGGCGCTGTATCTGCGGATGGATGAGTTCCCGGCCCGGCTGGTGATTCTGCCCGGCGAACAGGACCGGCTCTCGGCAGCCGGCTGGGAATGTGCGAATGCCGAAGGGCTGCAAGAGATCCGCAACCGGCTCGACCTGGAGGGCACACCCTACAAGGAGGCGACCGCGGCCGAGCTGGCGGAGCGGCGGGTCGATGAGATGATCCGGTTTACCGACCCGTCCGGCAACTGTCTGGAGGTGTTCCACGGTGCCGCGCTCGAGCACCGCAGGGTGGTCAGCCCATACGGGCACCGGTTTGTCACCGGTGAGCAGGGCCTGGGCCACGTCGTGCTGTCCACCCGCGACGACGCCGAGGCGCTGCACTTTTACCGCGATGTGCTCGGCTTCAAACTGCGCGATTCGATGCGGCTACCGCCGCAGCTGGTCGGGCGGCCGGCCGACGGGCCACCGGCGTGGCTGCGGTTTTTCGGCTGCAACCCGCGGCACCACAGCTTGGCCTTCCTGCCGATGCCTACCCCGAGCGGCATCGTCCACCTCATGGTCGAAGTGGAAAACTCCGACGACGTTGGGTTGTGCCTGGACCGGGCGTTGCGTCGCAAAGTGCCCATGTCGGCCACATTGGGCCGGCACGTGAACGACAAGATGTTATCGTTCTACATGAAGTCGCCCGGCGGGTTCGACGTCGAATTCGGTTGTGAGGGACTGCAAGTCGACGACCGAGACTGGATCGCCCGGGAAAGCACCGCGGTCAGCTTGTGGGGGCACGACTTCACGGTCGGTGCTCAGGGAAAATGATGAGCTCTCCGGAGCAGATCGACCCGCGCACCTACCGGCGGGTGCTGGGTCAGTTCTGCACGGGGATCACCGTCATCACCACCATGTATGACGGGGCTCCGGTCGGCTTCGCGTGTCAATCGTTCGCAGCGTTGTCACTGGAGCCGCCGCTGGTGCTGTTCTGCCCGACCAAGGTGTCGCGGTCCTGGAAGGCGATCCAGGCCACCGGCCGATTCTGCGTCAACGTGCTCAGCGAGGCACAGAAGGACATCTCCGCACGCTTCGGATCTAAGGAAGCCGACAAATTCGCCGACATCGACTGGAGCAGCTCGCCGCTGGGATCACCGATGATCGACGGGTCGCTGGCGCATATCGATTGCACAGTGGCCGCGGTGCATGAGGCCGGCGACCATTACCTGGTCGTTGGTGCGGTCCAGTCACTCACGGAGGTGCCGCGGGTGAAACCGCGGCCGCTGCTGTTCTACCGCGGCGATTACACCGGCATCGAACCCGAGAAGACCACACCGGCCCAGTGGCGCGACGACCTCGAGGCGTTTCTCACCAGCACTAGCCGGGATACCTGGCTGTAATCGCTCTAGTGAAGACGTTTTGGTTACCAACGCGTCCCGAGTGCGGTGGCCCGCGTCGTCGATGTGCACGGTGTGTTGCGCGGGTGAGCGGTTCACCGGCCGTGTGTAGGGGTATCGGGTTCGGGGGGGCCGGGGCCCCAGCTGCCGGGCATCATCGGCATGGTGGCGTTGTCGTCGGACGGGTCAGCGCCCAGCCTGACCAGCCCGGCGGGCTGGCCGACATGTTCCCGGTGGGCGGTGCCGGCAAACCCTTGGGTTCCCGCGCCCGGCCCGGAAGCCAGGACTGCGGCGGCCTGTTGCTCACCGCCCGTGCCGGTGTCGGGCTCGGCGTCCGCGCTGAGATCCAGGTATTCGTAGCGGTAGCCGCGGTCGATCAGCCCGGTCCGCCGCCGCGGCCGTCGATGCGCGCGTGCCCCGGAGGCCGCTGCGGCCTCCGCTATCGCAGTGTCACGCTCTGCGGCCGGCTCTTTGGTTGCGGCGCGAGCAGTCATCGCTGAGCCCACACCGGAACCCGGAGGACCGACAAGGTAGGGATAGGCAACCTGTGCGGTGCCGGCGAGCGGTGGCGGAGGCGCCGGCGGCGGAGCGGCGCCGGCGGCGGGTGCCGGGGAGGACGGCAGGGCCGGTGCCGGGGCGGTCGCTGGGACCGCGGCGGAGGTGACAACCGGGGGGGCCACACTGACAACCGGTGCCGGGGAGATCAGCGGAGCGGCAACCGGACCGGGGACCGCGGCGAGCGAGGCGGGCTGAGACATGCCGGCCAGCCCGGTCAGCCCGGTCAGGCCCGTCATGTCCGCCATCGGTACAGACGCAGCGATCAGGCCGAGCGAGAGCTGCGTCAGCTCCGTCAGCTGCGGGGCGAAGGTGAGGTAGACCTCGCCGGCCCAGTGGGGAACGTCGCTTGTCAGCACCGGATCGGTCAGCAAGCTTTCGATCGCCCCGACCGGATTTGACGGAAATTGCGACAAGTCGCCCTCGATGGCGTTGGCAACCTCACCGGCTCGGGTTGTCCACCAGCTCAGGTGGGTCGGACCTGGTCCGCTGTCTTGGTTTGTACCAGCACTGGGGGCCGAGGCGCTATTGGCTTTCTGGATCGGCGGGGCCGGAGTGGTTTGCGGTGCTGCCGTCACCGCCGCGCCGGCGACGGTCTGATAGGTCGCCATGGTGGTCGCCGCCTGGATCCACATCCGCGCATAGTCGGCCTCGTTGAGGGCGATCGGTATCGTGTTGATGCCGAAGAAGTTCGTTGCCACCAACACGGCGTGGACGGCATGGTTGGCGGCAAGCTCGGCCAGCGTCGGCATGGCTGCCACAGCGGCGGTGTAGGCCGCCGCCGCGGTTTCGTGCTGGGCGGCTACCGCGCTGCTATCCGCGCTGGTTTGTATCAACCACGCCAGATACGGCACATTCGCGGCCACATATGACTCTGCGCTGGGACCCTGCCACACCCCCGCCTGCACGCCTGCCAGCAGAGCGCTGAGGTCCTCGGCCACCGAAGCGTATTCGCTGCTCAACGCATTCCATGCCTGCGCTGCGGCCAGCAACGCTGCCGGTCCCGGGCCGCTGGACAGTAACGCCGAATGTACTTCCGGCGGTGAGGCCATCCAGATCAGCTCGGTCATCACCGGCGCCGCGGACCCCGATCAGCGATAGGTGACGCATGTCCGCCCGGGCAGCCGGGGTCAACCCTCGCAAACCGTTCCGACCCGGGGCTGACCGGCATCTGGCAGGCCCCGGCCAAGTCGTCGAGAACAACACCCGGCTTCATAACAGACATCGGAGCTGATCTTCCCCCGGCACTGACGATTCCGCAATAGCGACTCGATGATGATGAGGATGCCGCCTTCTCGGGGTTTAGACGCTAAATACTCCGCTAACGCGGATACTGGTATCCGGCAGGCCCGGCCGCAGTGGGAGCGGGCGATCACCCGGGCATGCCGCTGCGCAGCGCTGACCGGATCGGCAACCTGGATCAGCTCTCGGGCAGCCGCACGAGAAAGCCGGTAGTGATCAGCGTTCGGGCCAGCTCAGTTTGCTGCGCCGGATTCAGCCCGGGCAGATCACGAACCCGAAACGGCCCGGTCGCTCTCGAGACGAACAACATCGCGGCCTCATGATCGCGGCTAACCCGTATCAGCAATTGGGCGAATTGCAGAGCGACGCCGTCGGCGACCGGGATCACCCGCGAATACAGCGGCTGATATTTCATCACTCGTGTCCGTCCGTCGATTCCCACGGCGCATGGGATCTGGCCGACTGGGGGGCAGCGTCCACGTCGGACCAGGACATCTTCCATGGCACTGAGCGCCTCAGCGACGGCGCCGGAGTCTTCGACGGTTCTGACCGCTGCGCGCACCAGGTCGACCAGGTTTGCGCGCAGCCCGGGGTCATCGAGATGCCGCGGCGGCAGACGGTCGTGGACACGCTCATCGCGCAAACTCAGCGAATGCAGCAGGTGAGTGAGCAGTGTGAGCACCGTTGGGGCATGTATCCCGACAGTCAGGTGAACGGATAGCTCCGAGTGTGTCTCGGCGCCGTGGACTCGGCCGCGCGGCAGATACAACACATCACCGGCCGTCAGATGCAGGTCAGCTGGTGGGGCAAGGTCGGCACCGGCAAATCCTTCGCGGCGCTGCATTTCGTGGGGTGGCACCTCGGCGTCATAGATATGCCAGATCTTGGATCCCTGGATCTGCAGGATCAGCACGTCGTGGGGGTCGAAATGCGCGACAAATCCTGTGGAGTGAGGTGGTGTGAGATACGCGTTGACCCGCGTCGGGAAATTTAGCTCAACCTCGATCGAGTGTGATAAGGCACCGATTGTGCGCATATAGCGCTCCAGCCCGTTCAGGATGACCGTGTAGCCGTCGGCTAAGCCGTCGCGGACCCGGACCGGGTCGAGACTGCCATCCGCTAGGCGATAACTGCCGGGGTCTTTCTCCTCACCGCCTCTGACCAGCCGTACCGCCGACGGCTCCGGCTGGACGTGCGTCAGGAGTTCCTCAACGGCCGCCGACCCGCGCAGCACATTATCGAAGTAGTTTGCGCAGCCGCGATTCACATGGTACGGGCGGCTCCCCCAGATGTCGTCGAGAAATGTCTGCACCGGGAGAGGGGCAAGCAGCCAGGTCAACGAGAACTCGGCAATAGCTCCCTCCTCAAAAAACCTCGTGGTGACGAGCTCAGCAGCCTATCGCGCCTCTTACTGGTCACACCTCATACTCCGAGTATCGGTGGGGTTGGCTGGTGCGCGCCTCACCGGTGCAACGCGATCAGGTTGACGCGGTATCGATGTCCCGAGCGTTGTGGAAGCGACAGCCGGGGAGCGCGAGACACCTCGGCAGCGACGGCCACCGGCACCCCAACTTCCCGTACAAGGGCGGGACAGAGCGTGGTCGGTGTGCGGCACAGCGACCAACACTCACTATTGACCAGAAACCGTCAATGCCTGTTGTAAGTGACGCTGCACCTTCAGGTGCGCGGGCCGGCTCTGTTTTTTTCCAGCCAAGGCCGCATCCGGCGCAGGGCCTCCTCGATATCGCTCATCGGGCCGGCAAAAGACAGCCGGACGAACGAGTTACCGCGCGCGGTGTCGAAGTCGATACCCGGTGCGATCGCAACTCCGGTGTCGGCCAACAATTTCGAGCAGAAGGTCGCGGAGTCAGCGGTGAAATCCGAGACGTCGGCGTAGACGTAAAAGGCGCCGTCGGCCGGTGCCAGCCTTTCGATTCCCAAACCCCGCAGACCGTCGAGTAGCAGCGCACGGTTGATCGAGTACTGGTGTAGGTGACCGTCGGCTTCGGCGATCGCCTCGGGAGTGAACGCCGCGACAGCCGCGTGCTGCGACAGCACCGGCGGACAGATGGTGAAGTTTCCGGTGAGCCGGTCGATTGCGCGCAGCAGGTCGGGCGGTACCACTAACCAGCCCAGGCGCCAACCTGTCATCGCGAAATACTTGGAAAAACTGTTAACCACCAACGCATTTCGCGACACCTGCCAGGCGCAACTAGTTGGAGGTGCGCCTGGATAGACCAGCCCGTGATAGACCTCGTCGCTGATCAACCGTGCCCCGGTGTCCTCGCACCATGACGCGATCGCTGTCAGCTCGTGGGGTGGAATAACAGTTCCGGTGGGGTTGGCCGGGCTGGCCAGCACCACACCGTGCACTGGCGGGTCGACTGCGGCCAGCATCTCCAAGGTGGGCTGAAACCGGGTCTGCGGGCCGCATTCGATCTCGACGACCTCGCAGCCGAGTGCTGAGAGGATGTTGCGGTAACAGGGATACCCAGGGCGGCTCAGCACCACCCGGTCGCCGACGTCAAAGCAGGCCAGAAACGCGAGCAGAAATCCACCCGAAGATCCCGTCGTCACCACCACTTCATCGGCGCTGACGCGTAGGCCATATCGATGCTGATACGACGCGGCGATCGCTTCACGCAGCTCTGGGATGCCCAGGGCTACGCTGTAACCCAGCTGGTTGTGGCGCAGGGCGGCGGCAGCGGCTGCACGTACCGGCTCAGGGGCACCCGCGCTGGGCTGACCGGCAGCCAGGTTCACCACATCGGCGTGGGTACGCTGGCGCTCGGCGGCGGCCAACCAAACATCCATCACGTAGAACGGCGGGACGCCGGCGCGCAGCGCCACACGATGACTCACACGAGCCAGATTAGAACACTTCGGATTCCAGTCGGCGCAACTGCTCGCGCGGCGAACCCAGCAGCTGCGCACTCCCATGCGCGCGTTTGAAATACAGGTGCATGTCGTGCTCCCAGGTAATGGCGATGCCGCCGTGCATCTGAATACCTTCGGCGGCCACCTGGAAAAAGGTCTCGGTTGCGGCGAGGCGGGCCCGGACCGCGTTGGTGGGTGTGGGCCGGTTGATCGCCTCGTCGACGACGGCGCGTGCAGCCGCCACCGTGACATACAGGTCCGCCATCCGATGCTTGAGCGCCTGGAAGCTACCGATCGGCCTCCCGAACTGCACTCGAGTCTTGGTGTACTCAACAGTTAGGCCCAGACAGCGTTCGGCTGCCCCGATCTGCTCGGCGGCCAGCAGGATGGCGGCGGTGTCAGCGAGGCCCGGGTCGGCACCGATAGTGACGGTCTCCCGGGGTTGCAGCCGGGCCAGCTTGCGGGTGGGGTCCATGGTCGCGACTGGAGACGCACTGAACGTGATCCACCTGTCGAGCCGACCCTCCTGGGCCGCAACAACAATGTCGGCGACATCCCCGTTGACCACGTAGTCGGCATCGAACACTAACGCGCCGATTGACTTGCCGGCCGCCAACGCTTCCAGCGACTGGCTGTCTGGTTCAGCTGCGTTGAGCAGCGCCAGTTCGGCCAGCGTCGTGCCCAGTAGCGGTGTGGGCACCAGTGCGCGGCCCAACTCTTGGAGAACTATTGCTACATCAGCTAATTGGCCGCCTGCACCGCCGAATTCCTCGGGTACGACCAGCCCAGCGGCGCCGACCTGCTCGCACAATAGCTGCCACAGCGACTCGTCGTAGCCGCGTTGTGACTGCATTGCCTGCCGCACCGCAGCCGGGCCGGCGTGTTTGGACACCAGCGCGGCGACGGTGTCAGCGAGCAGCTGGCGTTCCTCACTCATCGGCGCCGCTCCTTTTCATCGCTGCGCTCTGCATCGTCGCCGGCGCGGGTCATCGGCGCCGCTCCTTTTCATCGCTGCGCTCTGCATCGTCGCCGGCGCGGGTCATAGCGCCGCTAGCACCCGGCGCCGGTGTGCCGCCGGGTCGCCCCACGCCGACCGCAACGCTTGCACCCGCAACAGCCACAGCGACAGATCATGCTCAGCGGTGAACCCGATGGCGCCGTGAGTCTGCAAAGCAGACCGGGCGGCCAGCAGAGCAGCTTCAGCGGCGGCAACCTTGGCGGCACTGACATCGCGGGCAATTTCGGATGAGTTGTCGGCCAGTGACAGCGCAGCGCCGTATACCAAAGGACGCGCCAGCTCCACAGCGATGTGCACGTCCGCGAGCTTGTGTTTGATCGCTTGATACGAGCCGATCACCCGCCCGAACTGGGTGCGCTGCTTGGCGTACTCAACAGTTATGTCCAGCAGCGCTTGCGCCGCACCGACCAACAACGCACCAGTAGCCAGTGCGCCGAACTCACTGGCACGCTTGACATCTGCGTGCCACCGCTCACCCGCCGCAGTCACCTCGAACAGCCGGCGGCTGGGATCCACAGAATCGCAGCGCGTGCCCAGTGCCGCCTCGGTGACACCGTCATCAGTGGCTAAGAGTGCCAAACCAGCGGCCTCGGCATCGACCGCGCGCGGCATGAGCGGTGGCATGGCGACCGTGGCGATCAGCTCACCGGACGCCAGCGCCGCGCAGCGCTTGCCGTCGGTGAGCAAAAGTGGTGCCACCGCAATGGATTCAGCTACCGGACCGGGAACACACCAACGGCCGAGACGCTCGAGCGCGACCACCAGATCGCTGGTGTGTGCAGCCAGTCCGCCATGTGTCTCGGGTACGTTCAGTGCGGTGACGCCAAGCTCGGCCAGCTGTGCCCATACCTTGCGTCCGGGTGCGAAGTCGCCGGCGGCCCAGGCCCGAACCGCAGCAGGTACTCCTGCGCCGCTGAGGGCGGCGTCGATGCTGGCAGCGAAGTCGCGCTGCTGGTCGTCGAGCCCGAATTTCACTGTGCTTTTCCCCCGGCTTTGTCACGTGGCAGTCCTAGCAGCCGTTCGGCGATGATGTTGCGCTGAATTTCGTTGGTGCCGGCGTAGATCGGGCCGCCCAGCGCGAACAGCAGCCCGTCGACCCAGGTGTCGGCGAGTTCGGCGCCACTCCCTTGCATATCCAGCGCCGTCTGGTGTATGGCGACGTCCAGGTCGGACCAGAACACCTTGGTCACCGATGATTCCGCGCCCAGCTCTTCACCGGCCGACAGCCTTGTCACCGTGCCGAAGGTGTGCAGCCGATAGGCTTGCGCCCGGATCCACGCCTCGGCCACCCGGTCGCTGAATTCTGCCGGCGAGCCATTGTCTTTCCAGAGTTTGGCGAGCCGCTCTGCGGCAGCCAGAAAGCGGGCCGGGCTGCGCAGCGACATCCCACGCTCGTTGCTTGATGTGCTCATGGCTGCCCGCCACCCGTCGTTGACCTGGCCGATCACGTCCTCGTCGGGAACAAAGACGTTGTCGAGGAAGATTTCCCCGAACCCGGTGTCGCCGTTCAGCTGGGTGATGGGGCGGACCGTGACACCGTCGGCCTTCAAGTCGAACATGAAATACGTCAGGCCGCGGTGCCGCTCTGCGTGCGGGTCGGAGCGAAACAAGCCGAACGCCTTGTCGCCAAACGGTGCACGTGAGCTCCAGATCTTCTGGCCGTTGAGTAGCCAGCCGCCCCGGGTGCGGGTTGCGGTCGAACGCAGCGATGCCAGATCGCTGCCGGCTTCCGGTTCCGACCAGGCCTGCGCCCAGATCTCCTCGCCGGTGGCCATCTTCGGCAGCACGCGGTCCAGCTGCTCCTGCGTACCGTGCGCGAACAGTGTCGGCGCCAACATCGAGATGCCGTTGGCGCTGGCGCGTCCGGGTGCACCGGCGCGGAAGTACTCCTCCTCGAAAACGACCCACTGCAATAGCGTTGCGTCCCGGCCGCCATATTTTTTCGGCCAGGTGATCACCGACAGCCCGGCGTCGAAAAGCACGCGGTCCCAGCGCCGGTGCTGTTCAAAACCTTCGGCGGTGTCATAGGACTTGGTCGGGAACTTGTCCTTGTTCGCCACCAGAAACTCGCGCACCTCGCGCTGCAACGCCAGGGTCTCCGCGTCGAAATCCAGGTCCATCAGGTCATCTCCCGCAATAGGGGTTTGACTACCTTGCCACCGGCGTTGCGGGGCAGCACATCGACAAACTGTACCGAACGCGGCGCTTTGAAATTCGCCAGATGTTCACGTGCGTAAGCGATCACCGACTTTTCGTCGAGATCTGAGCCGGGTCTGCGGACTACGAACGCTCGACCGACCTCGCCGAGCCGCTCGTCGGGAACGCCGATGACTGCGACATCAGCGACGCCGTCCAGCCCGGTTAGCACTTGCTCGACTTCGGCAGGGTAGACGTTGAACCCGCCGCAGATGTACATGTCCTTGAGGCGGTCGGTGATCCGCAAGTTGCCGGCCGCGTCGACGCTGCCCACATCGCCGGTGTGCAGCCATCCGTCGGCGTCGATGGCCGCGGCGGTGGCTTGCGGGTCGTCGAGATAGCCGAGCATCACGTTGGGCCCGCGCAGCAGCACCTCGCCCAGCTCTCCGATCCGTAACTCGAAGTCGGCGATCGGGCGCCCACAGGTAGTGGCGACCGTCACGGCGTCGTCCTCGGGGCGGCACATGGTGGCGAACCCGCCGGATTCGGTCAGCCCGTACGCGGTGAGCACGATGTCGATGTCGAGTTCGGACTGCATTCGCTCGACAAGCGCCACCGGCACGGTGGCGGCCCCGGTTACCGCGAACCGCAGCGAGCTGAGGTCATAGTCGCCGCGGGCCGGGTGGTCGAGCAGGCTCTGGTAGATCGTCGGCGGCCCCGGTAGGACGGTGATGCGATGCTGCTGGATCGCCTGGAACACGCGGACCGGGTCGAACGTCAATTGCGGGATCAGCGTGGCACCGGTCTGCAAGCAGGCCAGGATACCGGCCTTGTAGCCGAAGTTGTGAAAGAACGGGTTGATGCACAGATAGCGGTCGGCGCTGGTGATTTTGCCGCACGCAGCCCAGGCGGCCGGGCCGGCCAGCGACTGTCGGTGCGCACACACCACCCCTTTGCTGCGGCCGGTCGTGCCGGAGGTGAACAAGATGTCGCTGATGTCGTCGGGCGTCACGGCGGCGGCGCGGGTGGCCACCGCATCGAGGTCGACACCACGCCTGATGAAGTCATCCCACGGCATATCCGCCATCTCGTGGCGCTCCACCGGCACGCGCACGATGTGCCGCAGCGCGGGCAGCGCGCCACGATCCAGGCCCGCCAGGCGGTCCACACCCAGGAAACGGCCCATGGCGATCAGCACCGACGCGCCGGTGCGGGCCACGATGTCGCGGGCTTCCGCGCTGGTGTAGCGCGTGTTCAGCGGCACCATGGCCGCCCCGGCGTGATGGATCGCCAGGCAGGCCACCACCCAATGCCAGGTGTTCGGCGACCAGATCGCCACCCGCTCCCCGGGCACCACGCCCAGCGCGATCAGCGCCGCTGCCGCCCGGTGTACCTCGTCACGCAACTCGGCGAACGTCAAGCAGCGGTCGTCGGCGATCAGGGCCGGATGCTCGGGAAGTTGACGGGCAATCCGGTCCAGCGCCGCAGGCGTGGTCCTCGGATCGCCGGTCATCGATGTTTCTCCAGGTTCGATCTCGCCGAGGTACTAAGCAAGTGCTTGGTAGGTTAGCCTACAGCCCATGCAAGGCGTCGAGGAGTTCCGGGCCGAGGTCCGCCAGTGGCTGGCCGACAACCTGGTCGGCGAGTTTGCCGCGCTCAAGGGGCGCGGCGGGCCGGGGCGCGAGCACGAGGCGTTCGAAGAACGTCGCGCCTGGAACCAGCACCTGGCTGCGGCCGGCCTGACATGTTTAGGGTGGCCGGTCGAGCACGGCGGGCGTGGGCTCTCGGTCGCCCACCGGGTGGCGTTTTACGAGGAATACGCGCTCGCTGACGCGCCGGCGAAAGTCAACCATTTCGGTGAGGAGCTGCTGGGACCGACGCTGATCGCCTTCGGCACACCCGAGCAGCAGCGGCGGTTTCTGCCGCGCATCCGCGACGTCACTGAGCTGTGGTGCCAGGGCTATTCGGAGCCGGGCGCGGGCAGCGACCTGGCCAACGTCTCGACCACCGCCGAACTCGACGGCGACCAGTGGGTGATCAACGGACAGAAAGTGTGGACATCGCTGGCCCATTGGGCGCAGTGGTGTTTTGTGTTGGCACGAACGGAGAAAGGCTCTAAGCGCCACACGGGGTTGTCGTATCTGCTGGTGCCGCTGGATCAGCCCGGGGTGCAGATCCGCCCGATCGTGCAGCTCACCGGGGACTCGGAGTTCAACGAGGTGTTCTTCGACGGTGCCCGCACCGACGCGGCGCTGGTGGTCGGCGCACCCGGGGACGGGTGGCGGGTCGCGATGGCGACACTGACCTTCGAGCGCGGCGTCTCCACGCTGGGACAGCAGATTGTTTATGCGCGCGAGCTCAACGGCATCGTCGAGTTGGCTAAGCGCACCGGCGTCATTGACGATCCGCTGATCCGTGAGCGGCTGACCCGCTCGTGGGCCGGTCTGCGCGCAATGCGCTCATATGCCCTGGCCACTATGGATACCGAACAGCCGGGCCAGGACAATGTCTCAAAGCTGCTGTGGGCCAACTGGCATCGTGAGCTCGGCGAAATCGCTATGGACGTGCGAGGCAAGGCTGGACTGGTGCTGGCCGACGGTGACTTCGACGAATGGCAGCGGTTGTTTTTGTTCGCCCGAGCCGACACCATCTACGGCGGCTCCAACGAAATTCAGCGCAATATCATCGCCGAGCGAGTACTCGGCCTGCCCCGGGAGGTCAAGGGATGACGCTTGCGGTCGCGCCGAAAGAGGTTGGCGGACACGGGCTTCTGGATGGCAAAGTGGTCGTCGTGACCGCGGCGGCGGGCACCGGCATCGGGTCGGCCACCGCGCGCCGCGCGTTAATGGAGGGCGCCGACGTCGTCATTTCCGATTACCACGAACGGCGGCTGGGCCAGACCGCCGACGAACTGGCCGCGCTGGGTTTAGGCCGGGTGGAGCATGTGCTGTGCGATGTGACCTCCACCGCCCAGGTCGATGCCCTCTTCGCGTCGGCCAATGCGCGGATGGGACGCATCGACGTGCTGGTCAACAACGCCGGACTGGGGGGGCAGACCCCGGTGGTTGAGATGACCGACGAGGAGTGGGACCGGGTGCTCGACGTCACGCTGACCTCGGTGATGCGGGCCACCCGCGCCGCGCTGCGGTACTTCCGCGCGGCCGGGCACGGTGGGGTGATCGTCAACAACGCCAGCGTATTGGGCTGGCGTGCCCAGCATTCCCAGGCCCACTACGCGGCCGCCAAGGCCGGGGTGATGGCGCTGACACGGTGCAGCGCAGTCGAAGCGGTGGAGTACGGGGTGCGCATCAACGCGGTATCTCCCAGCATCGCCCGCCACAAGTTCCTGGACAAGACGGCCCCGGCCGAATTGCTCGACCAGTTGTCCGCTGCTGAAGCGTTCGGGCGGGCGGCTGAGCCCTGGGAAGTGGCGGCCACCATCGCGTTCCTGGCTAGTGAATACTCCAGTTATATGACTGGAGAAGTGATTTCGGTGTCCAGCCAGCATCCGTGACGCGGTGACCGGCGGGCGGTGTCCATTTTTGCCGTTTTCGCCGTCGTCGGTGCCGCCGGGCTGCTGGATACTACGATAGCCAAGCAATCGCTTGGTTGGTACTCTTGCTCTGTGGACCGCGACCCCAGCGCCTCAAATAGTCGACGAGATGAGTTGCTGGAGCTTGCTGCGGCCATGTTCGCCGAGCGCGGTTTGCGCGCCACCACGGTGCGTGACATTGCCGACGGGGCAGGCATTTTGTCGGGTAGTCTTTACCATCATTTCTCCTCGAAAGAGGAGATGGTTGACGAAGTGCTGCGCGGCTTCTTGGAATGGCTTTTCGCCCGCTACCGCGAAATCGTGGACAACGAACCTAACCCGCTGGAACGGTTCAAAGGTTTGTTCATGGCGTCGTTCGAGGCGATCGAGCAGTGGCACGCCCAAGTCGTCATCTACCAAGACGAGGCCAAGCGGCTGTCGTCGCAGCCCCGCTTCTCCTATATCGAAGACCTCAACAAGCAGCAACGCAGAATGTGGATCGACGTGTTGCGTCAGGGCATGCAGGAGGGCTATTTCCGCGCCGATCTTGACGTCGACCTCGTCTACCGATTTATCCGCGACACAACCTGGGTGTCGGTGCGTTGGTACAAACCCGGAGGACCGCTTACCGCACAGCAGGTGGGCCGGCAGTACCTCGCCATCGTTCTCGGCGGAATCACCTCAACTCGAAGGAGATAGATCATGCCTGAGGCGTACATCATCGACGCGGTGCGCACTCCGGTCGGCAAGCGCAACGGCTCGCTGGCCCACGTGCATCCGATCGATCTTGGCGTCCATGTGTTCCGGGGGCTGTTTGACCGGGTCGACGTCGACCCGGCAGCCGTCGACGACGTGATCGTCGGCTGCGTGGATGCCATAGGTGGGCAAGCCGGCAACATCGGCCGCCTGGCCTGGCTGGCGGCTGGGTACCCCGAGGAGGTGCCAGGCGTCACCGTCGACCGGCAGTGTGGTTCCAGTCAGCAAGCGATTTCGTTTGGCGCACAAGCAATCATGTCCGGAACCGCGGACATGATCTTGGCTGGCGGCGTCCAGAACATGAGCCAGATCCCCATTGCGTCGGCGATGGAGGTTGGCAAGCAATTCGGTTTCACCTCGCCAACCAACGAGTCGAAGAACTGGCTGCATCGCTATGGCGACCAAGAGATCTCACAATTCCGCGGGGCCGAGTTGATCGCAGAGCGGTGGAACATCTCCCGCGACGAGATGGAGCGGTACGCGCTCTCCAGCCACCAGCGTGCGCTGGCGGCGATTCGCGCCGGGCATTTTGACAACGAGATCATCGGTGTTTCGGTCGACGGGGCCGACTTCCGCATTGACGAGGGACCTCGGGAGACCTCCCTGGAGAAAATGGCCACGCTGCCGACGCTACGTGAGGGCGGCCGATTGACCGCCGCGCTGGCCAGCCAGATCTCCGACGGTGCCAGCGCAGTGCTGCTGGCCTCCGAACAGGCTGTTAAAGACCACAGGCTCACCCCGCGGGCACGGGTTCACCACATCAGCGCGCGCGGCGCCGACCCGGTGTTCATGCTGACCGGACCGATCCCGGCCACCCGCTACGCCTTGGAAAAGACCGGGCTGTCGATCGATGACATTGACGTGGTCGAGATCAATGAGGCGTTCGCCCCGGTGGTGCTGGCGTGGCTCAAGGAAATCAAGGCCGACCCGGAAAAGGTCAACCCGAACGGCGGCGCGATCGCTCTCGGTCACCCGCTGGGCGCCACCGGGGCTAAGTTGTTCGCTACTATGCTCAATCAACTCGAGCGCATCGGTGGGCGCTACGGGCTGCAGACGATGTGCGAGGGCGGCGGCACGGCCAACGTCACCATCATCGAGCGGCTGTAAGCTTTTGCGCCGAGTGTGATCAGCACGACACCTTCACGGCGTGTCGCGTCGCCTGGTTCACGCTCGTAGCGGTGTCGGTGCCAGCTGGCAGCATGACCGCCATGACAGAACCGAACTGGCCGTTCCTCGGCTCTGAAGTTCTGGCGGCCAGGGCTCTCCCCGAACGGGCGATGCGTTCGCTCTACGAGCGGGCCTACCCGGGCGTCTATGTCCCCGCCGGTGTCGAACTGACAGCCGGGCAACGCGCGGAAGCGGCATGGCTGTGGTCGCGGCGGCGAGCGGTGGTCGCCGGAAACTCGGCGGCGGCCTTACTGGGTGCGAAGTGGGTAAGCCCTGCACTTGATGCCGAGCTGATTTATGGGAATCGCCGCCCGCCGGTCGGCATTACAGTGCACAGCGAGACCCTGCTCCCCGGCGAAATCGTCAAAGTCGACGGTATCGCGGTGACGAGCTCCGCCAGGACTGCATTCGACATCGGGCGGCGAACAGTTTCGCGGCTGCTGGCAGTCCAGCGGCTGGATGCGTTGACCAATGCCACTGATGTGAAGGTCAACGAAATCGAGGCTGTCATGGCCGGACATCGCGGGTCACGTGGTCTGGCTCGGCTCCGGCGGATCCTGCCGCTCATCGACGGCGGAGCTGAATCCCCCCCGGAGACGCGAACCCGGCTGGTGCTGATCGACGCAGGCCTGCCTCCGCCGCGCACGCAGATCCCGATCTATGACGAATATGGCGATTTCGTCGCACGCCTCGACATGGGTTATGAGGAACTGCGTGTGGGCATCGAGTACGACGGAATCCAGCACTGGATGGACCGCAAGCAGCGAGACCGTGACATCGACCGGCATTCCGCATTGCTCGATCTCGGCTGGACGATCATCAGAGTGAGTAGCGAACTACTTCGCCACCGGCGGGGTACGTTCATTGGGAGGGTCGTCGCCGCGATGCAGGCGGCGGGATGGTGTGCTGACGGCCGATAGTGAACTGCACGACGCACACGCCGCGTGTCGCGTCGTGGAGTTCACTATCGGCCACCGGTCGCAGTCAGACCACCAGCGCATACGCTGTTTGCAAATGCTTGATCGCGTCACGCACGATCGTCTCGATGAGCTCTGCACAGGACGGCAGGTCGTCGAGGATGCCGGCCACCTGGCCGGAAGCCAGCACCCCGGCCTCCGTGTTACCTTCCACCAAACCGGCTTTCAATAGCATCGGGGTGTTTGCGGCCATCAGCACCTGTGACCAGGTCATCTCCTTACCGTGGCGCATCGCCAGGCCGTCGCGGATCATCGAGCGCCACGTCATGCCCGATATCTTCTTGAACTGAGCGGCATTACGCACAGCTGCAACGAAACCTCGGACCCGCGAGCCGCTTTCCAGTTTCTCGACCAGCTCGGTACGCAGCACCCGGTGCGGCATGCCGTCGACACGGGTGGTGACGACGGTGCCGTCCAGGCCCGCTTGCAGATAGCGGCGTTTGACCGCGTCGGGCACCGTGGAGTCGGAAGTCAACAAAAACCGGGTTCCCATCGCCACTCCGGCCGCCCCGTAGCTCAGCGCCGCTGCGAGCCCGCGGCCGTCGAAGAAGCCGCCGGCGGCGATCACCGGGATATCCACCGCGTCGAGCACCGATGGCAACAGCAACGTCGTTGCCACCGATCCGGTGTGCCCCCCGCCTTCACCCCCTTGCACGATCACCGCATCGGCACCCCAGGATGCCACTTTGCGGGCGTGTTTGGCTGCCCCGACCGAGGGGATCACCACGACGCCGGCTTCTTTCAAACGCTTGATCAGCTCCTGTTTGGGCGCCAGCGCAAACGACGCCACCCTCACGCCTTCCCGGATCATCAGCTCCACCCGCTGTCCGGCGTCGGCGGCATCGGCGCGAATGTTGACCCCGAACGGCTTATCGGTAGCGGCCTTGACTTTGCCGATGGCCGTCGCTAACTCGTTGAGCGTCATGGTGGCCGAAGCCAAGATTCCCAGCCCGCCCGCGTTAGCGGTGGCCGACACCAGCCGAGCACCGGCCACCCACCCCATTCCGGTTTGCACCACCGGGTGTTCGACGCCCACGAGATCGGTGAGTGGAGTGCGTAGTCTCATACCCGGACCTCTGTGTCGCGCAGCGACTTCGGGTCGATGACATCGCGGATTAGCCGCAGCTCCTCGTCAAAGGGCTGCCTGGTCTCGCCTGCCTCGTCCAGTCCATAGATCTCGAATGACGTAGCTTGCCGGACGTCCTCGGGTGAGACACCGGGATGCAGGCTCAGCGCCCGCATGATATGTCCCGGCCCGCCGAAGTCGAAAACCCCGAGATTGGAGACCACCCGGTAAATGTTGACGAACCGGAAGGCCGGATTGTCTGGGTCGATTTTGTCGTAGCCGATACCGGAGACGACATCGACGGTGTCACAAAACACCCGTTTGGAGTGATTGCCGACCCAATAGCTGGTGGCGTGATTGATTGTGTTGCCGGGCGCCCCGCGCACGCCGAACATCTGGCGGGTCGGGTGCTGCAGCGGTCCTAACGCCGAGATGTTTTGGTTGCCGTAGCGGTCAATCTGGTTGGCGCCCATCACTACATGGCGTCTGCCCCACGCCAGCGTCTCGAACACCCGGCCGAACGGCATCCAGCCCTCGATGGCCCCGGAGGAGCCAAGTGCTGGCGTGTCCGCCAGCAGCTGCGCCTCTCCGTCGGTCAGCAGCAGCTCGGGGGCGAATGTCAGCCGGGCCAGCCGCGCGCCGATCAGGGCCACGGTCGTCATCGGGCTGACCAGGATTTCCCCGCTGTCGCGGAACAGCTCGGCGCAGGCCACCACGCACACTTCGGCCCGCGTGCTCACGACGACACCCCCCCGAACTCGCGCACGGCTGCCTGATACTCGGCTTCAGTGCCGGACAAATAGGTCGCGACAAATTCTCGCCAGCTCTCCTCGGACTGCGCGGCGTGCACATAGTGCCGCTGGAACTTCTCGTCGCGCCCGTAATCGGGTGCAGCCGTAGTGAAGTGGGCGCCACCAGGAGCTTCCACCACCGCGTCGACCATCATCCGGTTCACCAGCAGGGCCTGCGGGGGCACCGCCTTGACCAGCTCTTCGGTTGTCACCATGCGCTCCACCGACAGATAGCGTCTGTCGGCGGCCATCAGGTACAGGTCGTCGAAATAGGGGTCGACACCGGTGTAGGCAGCGTTGCCTTGGGCATCACCGAGGTTCATATGGACGAACGCGGCGTCCAGGCGCAGCGCGGGCATCGCGATCAACGTCTCATGCCCGCCGCCCGGCGCCGGATATGGGGAGCGGACCGTGGCGAGCTCACCCTGCCAGAAGTCGAGGACCGAACTGCCCAGTCCGGCGCGGATCGGCAAGAACGGCAACCGCTGGGCGGCGGCCTGCAGTCCGCAGCGCAGCATGCCTTCGTCCATCTCCCGGGCCTCGATCACACCGCTGGTGCGGGCCTGCGCGAACCAGGGATCGTAGAACGGCGGTGAATCCAGCGAGACGAAGCCGTAGTAGACGCGGCGCACCTTGCCGGCCGAGCACAACAGCCCGATATCCGGTCCACCGTAAGTCACGACGGTCAGATCGGTGACATCCGAACGCAGGATGGCGCGCACGAACGCCATGGGTTTACGCCGCGACCCCCAGCCGCCGATCCCGATGGTCATACCGCTGCGCAGCTGCCCCACAGCCTCATCGAGGGTGGTTCGCTTGTCCGGCATTACCCGCTGCTCCTCCACATCGCATCGCTTTCGCGCCGGCGGCTACGACTTCTTGACGAATGCATCGCGGTGCTCGTCAGCCACGCCGGCGAGGTTGAGTTCAAACGTAAAGCCTTGCTCCATACGGTAACTGGAGTTGACCCGTTGCACGTCGATGAAATTCAGCGCTTCCTTGGCCGCGCGGATGACCCGGGTGTCCTTGGTGGCGATATCGCGGGCCACCCGTAAGGCGGCCTCGTCGAGTTCATTGCGGGGCACCACCTCGTGCACCGAGCCGAAGTGGTGCAACGTTGCGGCGTCGACGGTGGCCGCGGTGAAGAACAGCCGGCGCATCATGTGCTGGGGCACCAGCCGCGACAGGTGGGTTGCCGCGCCCAGCGCACCCCGTTCCACCTCCGGCAACCCGAAGGTGGCGTCGTCGGAGGCCACGATCACATCGGAGTTGCCGACCAGCCCGATACCCCCGCCTAGACAGAACCCGTTAACCGCCGCGATGACCGGAACCGCGCACTCGTAGACCGCGCGGAACGCGGCGAAACAGCCGCGGTTGGCGTCGATTAGTGCGGTGAAACCGTCGCTGCGCTGCATCTCTTTGATGTCCACCCCGGCGTTGAAACCCCGTCCCTCGGCCCGCAGCACCACCACATGGGTGTCGGGCGTGTCGCCCGCTGCCGTGATGGCGTCCGCGAGCTCGAACCAGCCTCGCGACGGCACGGCGTTGACTGGTGGGTAATCGACGGTCACGGCGACTATGCCCGGTTCGACGGTGGTAGACGTGATCGGCATCGCACTCCCCAGGGTCGACTACCTAAGCAAGCATTTGCTTGGTACGCTAGCACAGTGACCCGTCCTGAACGAGCCGCAACCGTCAACTTGGGGCTGGCAGGACGGGTAGTGCTGGTCACCGGGGGTGTCCGGGGGGTGGGCGCGGGCATCAGCGCGGTGTTCGCCGAACAGGGCGCGACTGTCATCACCTGTGCGCGCCGAGCGGTGCACGGCCTGCCGTATGAGTTTCACGTCTGCGATGTGCGCGATGAGGACGCCGTCACCCGGCTGGTGGACGTGATCGGCGAACGGCACGGCCGCCTCGACGTGCTGGTCAACAACGCTGGCGGGTCTCCGTACGCGCTGGCCGCCGAGGCGACACCCACCTTTCATCGCAAGATCATCGAGCTCAACCTTATTGCACCACTTTTAGTTTCGCAGCGAGCTAATGTGCTGATGCAGCGGCAGCCGGGTGGCGGATCGATTGTCAACGTCTCGTCGGTCAGCGGGCGCCGTCCCTCACCCGGAACCGCGGCATACGGCGCCGCGAAGGCCGGTCTCGAAAACCTCACTGCCACATTGGCAGTCGAGTGGGCACCTAAGGTGCGGGTGAACGCTGTGATCGGCGGAATGGTCGAGACTGAGCAGTCGGAGTTGTTTTACGGCGACGCCGACTCGATCGCCAGAGTCGCCGCCACGGTGCCGTTGGGCCGGCTTGCGCAGCCTGCTGACATCGGTTGGGCAGCAGCATTTCTGGCATCCGATCTGGCGTCGTACATCAGTGGTGCAAGCGTGGCGGTGCACGGTGGGGGCGAACCGCCGCCATACCTGGCGGCATCGAGTGCCAACAAGTAAGGAGCGATGGGAATGGGGTTGGTTGACGACCGGGTGGTCATCGTCACCGGAGCGGGCCGCGGCATCGGCCGGGCGCACGCGCTGGCGTTCGCCGCCGAAGGGGCGCGCGTGGTGGTCAACGACATCGGTGTTGCGCTGGACGGGACCGGTGGCGGTGAGCGCAGTCCGGCGCAGGCGGTTGTCGAGGAGATCAGAGCCGCGGGCGGAGAAGCCGTCGCCAACGGGGACGATGTCGCCGACTGGGACGGTGCGCAGAACTTGATCCACACCGCGGTCGACACCTTCGGCCGGCTGGACGTGCTGGTGAACAACGCCGGTTTCATCCGCGACCGGATGCTGGCCAATACCAGCGAAGACGAGTGGGACGCCGTCATCCGGGTGCATCTGAAGGGACACTTCGCGCCGCTGCGGCATGCCGCGGCCTACTGGCGCGGCTTGGTCAAAGCCGGTGAGGCGGTAGACGCCCGGATCATCAACACCAGTTCGGCGGCGGGTCTGCAGGGCAGCGTCGGGCAGGGCAATTATTCGGCAGCCAAGGCCGGCATCGCCGCACTGACTTTGGTGGCCGCCGCTGAATTGGGCCGCTATGGGGTCACGGTGAACGCCATCGCCCCGGCGGCGCGGACGCGTATGACTGAGAAGGTTTTCGCCGAGACCATGGCCAAGCCCGACGGGGGATTCGACGCCATGGCTCCGGAAAACGTTTCGCCGCTCGTGGTTTGGCTGGGAAGCACCGAATCCGGTGACGTGACAGGCAAAGTATTCGAGGTCGAGGGCGGGCTGATCCGGGTCGCCGAGGGCTGGGCCCATGGGCCGCAGGTTGACAAGGGTGCGCGCTGGGATCCCGCCGAACTGGGTGCGGTAGTTCGCGACTTGCTGGCTAAGGCGCGCCCACCGGTTCCGGTGTACGGGATGTGAGATTCGCAGGCCGCGCCAGATTCGCCAAGGTCCTCCAAAACGGCAAGTGGCCTCATCGGAGGCAGGATCTCATCGGTGCCAGTCACTTGCTGCGGGCCGAATTCTTTAGCGGTGGGTTTGCGGTCACCGTTCGCCCGAATGTCCCTGTTTTCCGGAGTTCGCCCACGGGTGAGCAGAAGCTCATGTCGTCGGCGGCCGGGCAAACACAGCCGGCGTAGTGAGCCTCACCCAGGTCTGTCGGCCAGGTTAGCTTAGACTGTGCTAAGTCATATGGGGTTAGACTTCGCTCTGTGCGACGTGTCCAGCCCCGCGGTGATTCGGAGAGGTCCGGCACGGGAAACACCGATCAGCGAGCTGACTTGCGCTCCCTTGTCTTGGCCGCGTCCTATCGCGTACCGGATGTCGAGCGGGTCTGGTCGTTGATCGGGGAAGGACGCTCACCGTTGGTCGGCCTCGGAGCGCGTTTCGTAGTCCTCTACACGTCGATCAACGAGCCAGGCCGGGTACTGGTGACAATCGGTATCCGACATCGCACGTCGGTCCGGGAACTGTTGCGCTCGCCCGAGGTGTTCGAATGGTTCGACCTCATCGGGGTCGACGATATACCGGCGATATTCGCCGGTGAGGTGTTGCAGAAGATCAACCTGGTGTCTCCTGAGGCGGAGACCGTCCCTCCCGGGGTGATTATCGGTGCGATCTCGGCTGTCGGTGACGTCCCTGAACTGATGACGAAGGTGTACGACGGCCTCGACCGATTCCGGGACGCCGGGGTGCGCAAGGTCTGGATCTATCAGGCCTTCGACGACCAGCAGGAAGTGATGACACTGATGGAGCTCGACAGCGTGTTCAGCGCGCAGCGGTGGATCGACCAGCCCGATGAGGCCGCGGAATGGATGGCGGGAGCCGGGATGGGGGTGTATCCGGGCCTTTTCGTTGGACAGTTGGCCCATATCATGCGCGCCGAGGCGATTCGGTGAGGGGATGTGCTGATGTTCGTGTGTCTGTGTGTCGGGGTCACCAGCCAGACTGTCGCCGAGGCCGTCGCCGCCGGTGCGTCCACGTCCAAACAGGTTGCTGCGATCTGCGGTGCAGGTAGCGAGTGCGGACGTTGCCGGCGCACCGTACGGGCCATTATCGCAGCCGCGTCGAACCCGACTTCGACCCGCCCAGCGAGTCAAAGCATCCGGATCAGCACATCACCGACCCGATTGGTTGATTGGCCCGCGTCCCGGTATTAGCCTGCGCGTCAGCGGCTCTGCAAGATTTACCCGCGGGGTGAAACGATATCTCACCGGGTGGTGAAAGCTAAACCTGTGCAGTTGCTTCGACATTCCTCAGCGATCGTGCGGTCGAGAGCCGGGTGAGATTAGATAGCGGCATGGCCCAGCCAGCTACTCGTCCGCCGTCGTCACCAGAACAGCTGCCGCACGACTTCGATCACGTCCACTCCGATGTCAGCGGTGGCTGGTTGCGCGCAGCCACGTTTGGTGCCATGGATGGTCTGGTCAGCAATACCGCCCTGATTGCCGGTGTCGCCGCAAGTGCCAGCGCTGATGTCATCGTCGTCAGCGGGTTCGCCGGTCTGCTGGCCGGGGCGTTCTCAATGGCACTAGGCGAATACACGTCGGTGACTACGGCCAATGAGCAGATCGACGCGGAAGTCGCCGTCGAGCGTCGCGCCTTTTCGGTTCATCCTGACGCCGAACGCGCCGAGCTCGTCGATATGCTCGTGCAGCTCGGCATGACCAAGCAGACCGCGCAGCGCGCCAGCGACGAAATTCACCGGAACGAAGATAGCGCGGTCAACTTCCATTTGGCGCTGGAGATCGGGGTCGATCCGCGGGAGAAACCCTCAGCCCGGTTGGCCGCGATCTCCTCGTTTGTGATGTTTGCCATCGGCGCGGTCATCCCGCTGATTCCCTACCTCCTCGGTTATGACTGTCTATGGGCGGGGCTGGTGTGTGCCGCCGTCGGCCAGGTGACCGCAGGTGCTCTGGCAGCCCGGTTCACAGGCAAATCGGCGTGGTGGGCCGCGCTGCGGCAGTTGACTTTTGGCGCTGTCGCCGTCGCCGCCACATACCACACCGGTTGGCTGGTCGCTAACCTGCTCTGACAGCTCTGCTGAGCGCAGGTTCAGGTGCAGTTGATCAATGCCATGAAACCAAAGTCCATATGTGATTGCTTATGGCAGTGAAACAGGGACAGGCCCGGCTGGTTGGCGGTGAAGTCGATGGCCAGTGCCTGGTAGGCGCCGAGCATGACGACATCTTTACGGACTCCGGATGTGGGGGTGCCGGCGATGTGGGTGATCTCGAAGGTCGTTCGGTGCAGATGGATTGGGTGGTTGTTCTCGGTGGCGTTGCTCACGCGCAGGCGGTAGCGCTTGCCGCGCTCGACCTCGAATCGTGGTTGGCCGGTCTTCGCAGAGAAGCTCTGGCCGTTGATCGTCCACACGTTGAAGCCTTTGTCGGCGTCTGTTTTGCGTTCGATCATCATGTCGAACACGTGGTCAGGCGGGGGCGGGTTGCCGTCCGGCGCGCCGAACACCCGGTAGTCCCAGATAAACGGCGGCGGCGGAATCCATTGCGGCGGACCGGTCTGGCCGGCGTATTCGACAACGACACCCATGCCGCGGCGCTGGGCGTCCTCGTTGATGTCGCCGAGCACCCACACGCCCGGGGTGTTCATCTCGACCAGGGCCGAGATGCGTTCGGCGGCACTAAGCCACAGCACCGGAACACGGGCGGGTGTGGGCACCGGGTTGCCGTCGAGCGCGACGACGGTGAAGGTGTGCCCAGGCAGCGCAAGGCCCCGGGTCTGGGTCGCGCTGGCGTTGAGCAGCTGCAGCAACACCCGCTCACCCGGCTTGACCCGGATGGGGTCACCGTGGCCGAGCTCGCGGCCGTTGATCGCCAGGGTGGTGTACTCGAGGTCGAAGCCCGGCGGCAGACCGCGCGCTCGCGCCTGGGCGATGGCGGCCTCACCGCGGGCGCGCAGTTGCGGAATCGGGGCGCCGGCCAGGTAGGGGGTCCCCATGTCGCCGGAGCGGTCCAGGAAGGGTTCGAACTCCTTGAGGGTTAAGAAAACCTCGCGGTCATAGCGCCCCGGGTTGTGTTTCGGTTCGATGTAGACGGGTCCGGCCTGGCCGTTGTAGGTTCCCAGGCTCAGATCGTCGCCTGCGACCAGATGGGTGTGGTAGTAGCGTAAGCCGGGCGGGCCCGGCACAAACGCCACCCGCCGCATGCCGTGCGCGGGTATATAGGGGGTGCCTTCCTCGGCTGCGCCGTCAACATCGGCAGGCAGCGTTTGGCCATGCCAGTGCAGCTGTTCTGGGGTGTCGGTGTCGTTGTAGATGTCGACCACCACAGGCTTACCCTCGGTGAACCGCAGCAGCGGGCCGGGGAACTGATCGTTATAGAGGCGGGTCGATACCACTCGATCTGGGGCCAGCTCCACCAACCCGGTGCCGATACGCACCGTGTAATCCGCCTTGCCACCGGGGGGTTGCGCCGGCGGCGTGCGCTGACACGAGGTGCTGGTGGTGATGCCGGCGATAGCGGCTCCCCCGACCACTGCCGCACCGCCAAGCTTAAGGAACTCCCGCCGTGCGACCTTCATGGCCGGCGCGTACCTCCCGGATGTGGGCCCAGATCACAGTATCGGGAGAGCACTCTAAACTACGGCTCGCAAACGACGATGGGGATCCTCCGATCGGTCCAAGACTGGTAGTCCTGGTAGCTCGGGTACATTTCGACCAACCGCGGCCAGTACTTCGCTCGCTCTTCCTCGGTGGCGTCGCGCGCGGTCAGGTCGAGCAGCTCTTTTTTGATCTGCACCTGAACCTTGGGATTGGCCTTGAGGTTGAGGTACCACATGGGGTTCTTATCGGCGCCGCCCTTCGACGCCGCCACGATGACCCGCTCCCCGTCGCGCAGAAAATACAAGGGGCTAACGCGCGGTTTTCCGGTTTTGCGGCCGGTGGTGGTCAGCAAGGCGACCGGAATCTTCTGGAATGTGCCACCCAGACCTTCTCCGCCGCCGCGGCGGTACATGAAGGTGTTGATCCGCGACATCCACTTGATGATGAAGTCGGTCAGCGGTGAGTTCAGAAATCGCGGCGGTGATTTCGCTGGCATGCCGGTGATCCTAGGGTCGGTGAATAAACGGACGGAACCGAACTTTGATGTGGTGGATCTGGGCGTCTCCGGCCGGGCTCTCGGCCGGGATCACAAAGGTCTCGTCCACCTGCGCCGCGATCCGCCGTCTTCTCACCGACGGCTTGGTCATCACGTGGTATTTCGCGCGCACTTCGTCGCCACAGAGCGTGAATGTCGGCGCGGTGGTCGCCGCGATGATCCGATATTGCGGGCCGCGATTCAGGCTGCGCCGCAGGTGATTTCCGGAGAACCCGGTCATGAAGCCCAGCTCGATGCGGGTGCAGCCCCACGCGAAGGGAACCGCGTCACCGTTATGGGTGACCAGCGCGTCGATGTACGACTGTGCCGCCGCGATGCGGTCGGCGTCGCAAACCCGGGCCACTAGATCCGCTCGATGATGGTGCCCGTCGACAAGGCGCCACCGGCGCACATGGTGATCAACGCGGTGCTCTTGTCGCTGCGCTCCAGCTCGTGCAGCGCGGTGGTAAAAAGCCGGCTTCCGGTGCAGCCTACCGGATGTCCCAGTGCGATCGCACCACCGTTGACGTTGACGCGGGTCATATCTGGGTTGTGGACCCGCGCCCACGACAGCACCACCGACGCGAACGCCTCGTTGATCTCCACCAGATCGATGTCGCCCATCTTCATCCCGGCCTTTTGCAGCACTTTCGCGGAGGCCTGCACCGGACCGTCGAGGTGGTAGTAGGGCTCCGCGCCCACGAGAGCCTGGCTGATGATCCGGGCCCGTGGCCGCAGTCCCAACGCCCGCGCTTTGTCTGCGTCCATCCACAGCACCGCTGCCGCCCCGTCGGAGATCTGCGACGATGTACCCGCGGTGTGAATACCGCCCTCCAGCACTGGTTTCAGTTGACTCAACCCTTCCAGAGTGGTATCGCGCAGACCCTGGTCCCGGGTGACGGTCTGCCGCTCACCGGTGGGCTGATGCTGCTCGTCAAGCACCGGCGCCTCGATCGGGCTGACCTCTCGATCGAAGCGGCCTTCCTCCCAGGCTCGCTTGGCCTTTTGCTGGGACTCCAGGCCGAACTCGTCGACGTCCTGCCGGGTTATGCCGCGCCGCTTGGCGATGCGCTCGGCGGCCTCGAATTGGTTGGGCATGTCGATATCCCACGACTCTGCCCGCCAGTTACGCTCCGGGCCGGCGTTGGCGCCCAGACCCACCCGGCTCATCGCCTCGATGCCGCAGGCGATTCCAATGTCGATGGCATCGATAGCGATGAGTCCGGCGACCAGGTGGTTGGCTTGCTGGCCACTGCCGCACTGGCAGTCGACGGTGGTGGCGCCGACGTGCTCGGGCAGGCCTACGGTGAGCCAGGCTGTGCGGGTGATGTTGTTGGACTGCTCGGCGTACTGGGTCACACAGCCGCCGACGACCTGCTCCACCTCGCCGGCATCGATGCCGGCCTTGGCAATCAGCGCCTTTTGCACCGCACCCAGCAACTCGGTCGCATGCAGGCCGGAGAGCCATCCGTTGCGTTTGCCGATCGGGCTGCGAGTGGCTTCGACGATTACCGGGGTACCCATGTGGTCAGGCTAGAACACGTTTCATTAGTCTGACAAGCGACGATGCGTTGGCGCCTTTTGTCTGCGGTAAACGCATGTTTTACTGGCACTAGAACACGTTGTATTGAGGAGTGCACCGATGGCTGTGCCCGCGAAGGGCCCCGTTGCGGGGCCTAGTCTGCCACCCGGGTTCGACTTCACCGATCCTGACATCTACGTCGAACGGTTACCCGTCGACGAGTTTGCCGAGGTGCGCAAGGCGGCGCCGATCTGCTGGATAGAGCAACCCCCTGGCAAGGGCGGGGGCTTCCATGACGGCGGCTACTGGGCGATCACCAAGCACAAAGACGTCAAAGAGGTGTCGCTGCGCAGCGACATCTTCTCCAGTTACGAGAACTGCGTGATTCCGCGCTTCAAAAACGACATCGCGCGCGACGACATCGACGTGCAGCGCTTCGTCATGCTCAACATGGACGCACCGCATCACACCCGACTGCGCAAAATCATTTCCCGCGGGTTCACTCCGCGGGCGATCGGCCGCCTGCGTGACGAACTCAATGAGCGGGCTCAGAACATCGCCAAGGCGGCGGCGGCCAAGGGTTCCGGCGACTTCGTCGAACAGGTGTCCTGTGAGCTGCCGTTGCAGGCGATCGCGGGTCTGCTGGGAGTGCCGCAGCAGGACCGGGACAAGTTGTTCCGATGGTCTAACGAGATGACCGGTAACGAAGATCCCGAGTATGCCCACATCGACCCGAAGATGTCGTCGGCCGAATTGATCGCCTACGCGATGCAGATGGCCGAGGAACGGGCAAAGAACCCCGGCGATGACATTGTCACCCAACTGATTCAGGCTGATATCGATGGGGAGAAGCTTTCCGACGACGAGTTCGGTTTCTTCGTGGTGATGCTCGCGGTGGCCGGTAATGAGACCACCCGCAACTCCATCACCCAGGGCATGATGGCCTTCACCGAGTTCCCCGACCAGTGGGAGCTGTTCAAACGGGAACGCCCGGTGACCGCCGCCGATGAGATCGTCCGATGGGCCACCCCGGTCACGTGTTTCCAGCGCACCGCGCTGCAGGATTATGAACTGTCCGGGGTGCAGATCAAAAAGGGGCAGCGGGTGGTGATGTTCTACCGCTCGGCCAACTTCGACGAGGACGTGTTCGAGGATCCCTACCGCTTCAACATCCTGCGCAACCCCAACCCGCATGTGGGATTCGGCGGCACCGGAGCGCATTACTGCATCGGCGCCAACCTGGCCCGGATGACGATCGAGCTGATGTTCAATGCGATCGCCGATCACATGCCCGATCTGACGCCGATCTCCACACCGCAACGATTGCGCTCGGGCTGGCTGAACGGCATCAAACACTGGCAGGTCGACTACATTGGCCAGTGCCCGGTGGCTCACTAGGCTGTACGACCCGCGATCGAGTCAGGAGGATTCGGGTGGACTTCACGCCTGGACCAGCGCAGCAGGCCGTCGCCGACGTGGTCAGCGCGGTGCTGGAGCGCGATTTTGGCTCGGCGACGACGCCCGCAGAGCAGGCGCGGAGTAATCAGGGGTCGGGCTGGGACGCCCTCGTCACGGGAGGCGTGGCGGCGCTACCGCTGCCCGAACGCCTCGGCGGTGACGGTGTGGGTCTGCCGGAAGTCGCAACCGCTTTGACTGAGATCGGCCGGCACGGTCTGATCAGTCCGGCGTTGGCTACCCTGGGCTTCGGTGTGGTGCCGTTGGTGGACCTGGCTTCCGGGGAGCAACAAGACCGGTTTTTGACCGGTGTGGCCCAGGGCGGGCTGCTGACCGCGGCGCTCAACGAGCCGGGCGATGCGCTGCCCGACAACCCGGCGACGACGTTCGTTCACCGTAGGCTCTCCGGCACCAAAATCGGGGTTGCCTATGCGCAGCAAGCCGATTGGATGCTGGTGACCACCGACAGTGCTGTTGTCGTAGTGTCACCGACGGCCGATGGGGTGCAGCTGGTGCGCACGCCGACGTCTAACGGCAGCGACGAGTACGTGGTCAGGTTCACTGATGTGGTCATTCCTGAGGACCACGTCCTGGTCGGCGCCGAGTCGAGTCGGGTCAACCAGCTCGCGCTGGCCATGATCGGCGCCTATGCCGACGGCCTGGTAGCCGGCGCGCTGCGGCTGACCGCCGACTATGTGGCTAATCGGCATCAGTTCGGCAAACCGCTGTCGACATTCCAAACCGTCGCAGCCCAACTCGCCGAAGTCTATATCGCTTCTCGCACAATAGATCTGGTAGCGAAGTCGGTGATCTGGCGGCTGGCTGAGGGCCGCGATGCCGACGACGACCTGGACGTGCTCGGCTACTGGCTGACCGCGCAGGCACCGTCGGCGATGCAGATCTGCCATCACCTGCACGGCGGTATCGGTGTCGATATCACCTATCCCATGAGCCGGTACTACTCGACGATCAAGGACCTGACTCGGTTTCTTGGTGGGCCGTCACATCGTCTTGATCTGGTGGGAGCGCAATGTTCATCGACCTGACACCCGAACAGCGCGAGCTGCAAGCCGAACTACGGCAGTACTTCTCCAGCCTGCTCACACCCGAAGAGGCAGAGGAGATGAAAACCGACCGGCATGGTAAGGCATACCAGGAAGTAGTCCGGCGCATGGGCCGCGACGGCTGGCTGGGTGTCGGCTGGCCGAAAGAGTATGGCGGCCGCGGTTTCGGTCCACTCGAGCAGCAGATCTTCGTCAACGAGGCGTCGCGGGCCGACGTGCAGCTGCCGTATGTGACACTGCAAACCGTCGGCCCAACCTTGCAGGTGTACGGCACGGAAGCCCAGAAGAAAAGGTTCCTGCCGGCGATTTTGGCCGGAGAAGTGCACTTCGCTATCGGCTACACCGAACCGGAGTCCGGCACCGACCTGGCGTCGCTGCGCACCACCGCTGTCCGTGACGGTGATCACTACATCGTCAACGGGCAGAAGATCTTCACCACCGGCGCGCACGAAGCCGACTACATCTGGCTGGCGTGCCGAACCGATCCGACCGCGCCCAAGCACAAAGGCATTTCGATCCTGATCGTCGATACTAAGGATCCCGGCTACTCGTGGACACCGATCATCACCAACGACGGCGCGCATCACACCAACGCGACCTACTACAGCGACGTGCGCGTGCCGGTGGACATGCTGGTCGGGCGGGAAAACGACGGGTGGCGGTTGATCACTACCCAGCTCAACCACGAGCGGGTGATGCTCGGCCCCGCCGGACGGGTCGCCGGCATTTACGACCGGGTGCGCGCCTGGGCGTCCACGCCGCGGGAGAACGGCGTCGCACCGATTGAGCACGCCGAGGTCCGGCGAGCGCTCGGCGAGATGCACGCCGTGTGGCGCATCAACGAACTACTGAACTGGCAGGTGGCGGCCGCGGGGGAGACGATTGACGTCGCCGACGCCGCAGCCACCAAAGTATTCGCCACCGAACGCGCCCAGTCCGTGGGCCGGCTGGCCGAAGAGATTGTCGGCAGGTTCGGCAACCCTGCGGAGCCGGATACCGCCGAGCTACTGGAGTGGCTGGACGTGCAGACCAAACGCAATCTGGTCATCACCTTCGGGGGCGGTGTCAACGAGGTGATGCGCGAGATGATCGCGGCATCAGGGCTCAAGGTGCCAAGGGTGCCCCGATGACCGGAGTCAGCGAGATCCAGGACGCCCTTCGAGAAGGCATAGCGCAGGTCAGGGCGGCCGGACGCAGCAAGCCGCGGCCGGGCCGGGACCCGGTGAATCAGCCGATGATCAACAACTGGGTAGAAGCCATCGGCGACCGCAACCCCATCTATGTCGACGACGCAGCAGCGCGTGCCGCCGGCCATCCCGGGATTGTCGCACCACCGGCGATGATCCAGGTGTGGACCATGATGGGGCTGGGCGGATCGCGCCCCGACGACGACCCGCTGGGGCGGGTTATCCGGCTTTTCGACGACGCGGGTTATATCGGCGTGGTCGCCACCAACTGCGAGCAGACCTATCACCGTTATCTGCGGCCCGGTGAAGAGGTCGCCGTGAGCGCGGAACTCGGCGATGTGGTGGGACCCAAACAAACCGCGCTGGGCGAGGGCTGGTTCATCAACCAGCATATCGTATGGCAGGTCGGAGATGAGGATGTTGCCGAGATGGACTGGCGCATCCTCAAATTCAGGCCGAAGACAGCAGACCAGTCCTCCGGGAAAAACACAGTGCCGGCCGATCTCGACCCGGACGCCATGATGCGCCCTGCCGTGTCGCGTGACACCAAGTTCTTCTGGGACGGTGTCAACGCCCACGAGTTGCGGATCCAGCGCCGCCCGGACGGCAGCCTGCAGCATCCTCCGGTGCCCGCGGTGTGGCAAGACAAGGACGCACCGATCGACTACGTGGTGGCCAGTGGCAAGGGCAGGGTGTTCAGTTTCGTGGTGCACCATGCACCGAAGGTGCCCGGCCGTACGGTTCCCTTTGTCATCGCGCTCGTCGAGCTCGACGAAGGGGTGCGCATGCTGGGCGAGCTGCGTGGGGTAGACCCCGCGCGGGTGGAGATCGGAATGCCGGTTCGTGCAACCTATATCGACTTTCCGGCAGGTGATGCCGGTCCGTCCTGGACGCTGTACGCGTGGGAGCCGGACGCATGAACGCACCGGTTGTTGAGGTCGGAACCAAGTTGCCGGAACTCAAGATTTACGGCGACCCCACGTTCATCATCTCCACGGCGTTGGCTACCCGAGATTTCCAAGACGTGCACCATGACCGGGACAAGGCACAGGCCAAAGGGTCGAAGGACATCTTCGTCAACATCCTCACCGACACCGGGCTGGTGCAGCGGTACGTCACCGAATGGGCCGGGCCTTCGGCGCTGATCAAATCGATTGCGCTGCGGCTGGGGGTGCCGTGGTATGCCTATGACACCGTGACGTTCTCCGGTGAAGTGACCGCGATCAACGACGGCCTCGTCACCGTGAACGTGCTGGGCCGCAACAGCCTTGGCGATCATGTCATCGCCACCGCAACACTGACGATGGGGGGTGCCTGATGCGGTCTGGCTCGCTGCGAGCTCGAGCGGCCATCGTCGGTATCGGCGCCACCGACTTCTCGAAGAACTCTGGTCGCAGCGAGTTGCGGCTTGCCGCCGAGGCGGTGCAGGATGCCCTCCGCGACGCCGGTTTGAGCCCCGCCGACGTCGATGGGCTGACCACCTTCACGATGGACACCAACACCGAAATCGCGGTGGCGCGTGCGGCCGGCATCGGCGAGCTGACGTTCTTCAGCAAAGTCCACTACGGCGGTGGCGCCGCGTGCGCCATCATCCAGCAAGCCGCCCTCGCCGTCGCCACCGGGATCGCGGACGTCGTGGTGGCTTACCGGGCGTTCAACGAGCGCTCCGGCATGCGATTCGGCCAGGTGCAGACCCGGCTGACGGAGAACCCGGACTCCACCGGCGTGGACAATTCGTTTTCCTATCCCCACGGCCTGTCGACGCCGGCGGCGCAGGTTGCGATGATCGCGAGACGCTATATGCACCTGTCCGGCGCGACCAGCCGGGATTTCGGCGTGATCTCGGTGGCCGACCGCAAACACGCGGCGAACAACCCGAAGGCCTACTTTTACGGCAAGCCGATAACCATTGACGAGCACCAGAGTTCGCGGTGGATCGCCGAGCCGCTGCGCCTGTTGGACTGCTGCCAGGAAACCGATGGAGCGGTGGCGATTGTGGTGACCTCCGTAGATCGCGCCAAGGACCTCAAACACCGTCCCGTGGTCATCGAGGCCGCCGCGCAGGGCTCCAGCCCCGACCAGTACACCATGGTCAGCTACTACCGGCCAGAACTCGACGGTCTGCCTGAGATGGGTCTGGTGGGCCGTCAACTGTGGGCGCAGTCCGGGCTGAAACCGGCCGATATCCAGACCGCCATTCTTTACGATCACTTCACCCCGTTCACGCTGATTCAGTTGGAGGAGCTGGGTTTCTGCGGTAAGGGTGAGGCCAAGGACTTCATTGCTGATGGTGCTATCGAGATCGGCGGCCGGCTGCCCATCAACACCCACGGTGGTCAGTTGGGCGAAGCCTACATCCACGGTATGAACGGCATCGCCGAGGGTGTGCGCCAGTTGCGCGGGACTTCGGTGAACCAGGTACCCAATGTTGAGCATGTGCTCGTCACCGCTGGCACCGGCGTGCCGACGTCCGGACTGATCTTGGCCTGACGCGTGTCAAATCATCCTCGGTAAAGACCTCTTGCTGGCACCGTGGGGCGAAGGCGTGCCGGCTGCGGTCACGGCGCGGCGGTGTTCTCGGCGGGTGTGACGCCCGCGGCCCGCTCGGCCGTGAGCAGCTCCACCCCGCTGAGCACCGGTGCGTCATCGCGGTCGGGAACGACAACGCTGGCAACGACACGCTCGTCGTCACGCCACAGGCGCACCAACAGTGACTCACCGGGGAATACCACCCCGGCGAAACGTGCGCCGTAGCAGGTGACCCGACTCGCGTCGCTGTCCAAACAGGTGTCGATGATCGTCTTGCACGTCATGCCGAAGGTGCACAGACCATGCAGAATCGGACGCGGAAAACCCGCAGCAGCAGCGAATTCGGGATCAGAATGAAGCGGATTGCGGTCACCGCAGAGCCGATACAGCAAGGCCTGCTGCGGCAGCGTGGACAGCGCAACCTCGATATCGGGCGCTCGCTCCGGTGCGCGAACCGAGGTCGACGGTCCGCGATCGCCGCCGAATCCGCCTTCGCCGCGAGCGAAAATCGAGCGGCGCTGTGTCCATAGCGGGCTGCCCTCCAACGAGTTCACTGTCGTCTCGAGCACCACCACCGCGGCCTTGCCCTTATCCCAGACCTCCACGATGCGGCTGATGGCGCGCGCGCTGCCGGACGGGGGTAACGGTGCCGGTACCATCACCTGCTCGGAGGCGTGCAGCACCTTAGCTAAATCGATTTGCACACCGGGCCAGCTAACCCGGGGTGGTTCGACCTGATGAAACGAAGCCGCCACACAGCCGAATGTGGGCAGTACTTGTGGCTTGTGGTCGATCACGTAGCTGAGCTCACGCGGGTTCACCGGATCCGCACCCGCTCCCAGCGCCAGGTTGTAGAGTTGTACATCGGTAGCTGACCAAGAGAACTCAACAGCACCGAACTCGGCCCCAAGTGCAATGTCCGGATCGATCGGCATGTCAGCCTTTCCCCGCAAGATGCAATGCGGCCAGGTAACCGAAAGTCATCGCCGGCCCGATGGTACCGCCAGGGCCGGGATAGGTGTGACCCATCACCGGTGAGCTGACATTGCCTGCGGCATAGAGTCCCTCGATGACGCTGCCGTCGTCGCGCAACGCGCGTCCATGCACGTCGGTGCGGATACCACCCTTGGTACCCAGATCCCCGGGAACCATCTGGACAGCGTAGTAGGGGGGATACTTGATCTCACCGAGGCTTGGGTTGGGCTTGTTGGTGGGATCGCTGTAGTAGCGGTCGTAGGCACTCTCACCGCGATGGAAGTCCTGATCCACACCGCTGCGCGCAAACCCGTTGAACCGCTCAAGCGTACCTATCAGCCCGTCGACGTCCACTCCGATCTTACCCGCCAACTCTGAGACGGTGTCGGCCATCACGACGACGCCAGACTCCAGCCACTTACGTGGAATACGTTGCCCGCCCTGCAGTCCGGCAAACAGATAGCGATCGCGGCATCGCTGGTCGAGGATCATCCACGCGGGCAGGTTTTCCGCCGGGCCTGCCCCCTGGCCCCATTTCCCGCCATACATCCGGTGGGTGGCCTCCACATAGGGCAGCGCTTCATTCATGAACCGCTGACCGGCCACGTTGACGATGATCGAGCCGGGCGCGTTGCGTTCCGACAATGCGAACCACGGGCCGCTGGGCAGCGGAATCGTCGGTCCCCACCAGGCGTCTTCCATCAGATCTAAAGCGGCGCCGAGTTTCTCAGCCGCCACAATCCCGTCACCGGTGTTCGCGGCAGCGCCGACGGACCAATCGGCGTTGATCGGGGGCCGCTGGTATTTGAGCCGCATCTGCTCGTTGTGCTCAAAACCGCCGCAGGCCAAGATGACGCCCCGACGGGCCTTCATCAATGTCGGTTCAGCATCCTCTCCCGCTGTGGTATCTCTGGCGTAGACCCCCCGCACCGCATCACCTTCGACGTGCAGATCTGTCAATGCGGTGTTGAGCAGCACCGGGACACCGGCCTGTCGCAATCCGATTCGCAGCGGGCCGATCAGCGCGCGTCCCATGCCGACCAGGTTCTTGCCGGTCGCCTTGGCCCAAAACGTGCGAGCGCCCACCCGTATGCTGCGCAGCAGTCCCTTCGGGTGGCGCTTGAGCAGGTTGAGCCGAACATAATCCTGCTGCATCACAACGACGTTGAGTGGTACCTTGCTGTACGGAGGTTCCAGCCCGGCAAGATCGGGTCCGAGCTTTTTGGCGTTGAACGGTTTTGGTTCGATCGAACGGCCGCCCGGCCGTCCGCCCTCGGCTTCGGGATAGTAGTCCGAATAACCCGGAACCCAGCACATCTTCAACGGGGTGTGCTTCAGCACAAATGAGAGCATCTCGGGGCCGCGCTCAAGGTAGGTGTCGATGCGCTCGGGTTCGACGACGTCGCCGATGATCCCGTGCAGGTACGTGCGGGCAGCTTCCGGGGTGTCCCGCACACCGTCGCGTTGGAGGACTTCGTTGTTGGGAATCCACACGCCGCCGCCTGAGCGGGCGGTCGACCCGCCGTAGTGCGGAGCCTTCTCGATGATTACCGCCGACAGGCCCCGGTGAGCAGCGGTAAGGGCGGCGACCATGCCGGCGCCACCGCTACCGACCACGACGACGTCGAACTCCTGAGCTGTCATGTAGAACACGTTATAGAATTGCTCGGGGCGGGCGCTACCGGCCCGGTCACACCAACGAGGGGACTTCGGTCAATGCTTCCTGCCGCGACCCGCGATGTGCTGGCCGCCCACTTGGCGCACGCCGAGCGGAGCCGTGAGCCCATTGCCCCGCTGACCGCGGGCTACCCGGAGATCGACGTTGTCGACGCCTACGAGATCCAGCTGATCAATATTCGCCGCCGGATAGCTGACGGCGCCCGGGTGGTGGGTCACAAAGTGGGGCTGTCGTCGTCGGCGATGCAGCAGATGATGGGGGTCAACGAGCCCGATTACGGTCATCTGCTCGACGAGATGCAGGTCTACGAAGACACCCCGGTCAAGGTGGCGAATTACCTATACCCGCGGGTGGAGGTCGAGGTGGGTTTCATCCTGGCCGCTGACCTTCCGGGTGCGGGCTGCACCGAGGAGGATGTGCTTGGGGCGACCGCAGCGTTCGCCCCGGCCATCGAGTTGATCGACACCCGCATCACCGACTGGAAGATCGCGTTATGTGACACCATCGCCGACAACGCGTCGTCGGCGGGTTTCGTGCTCGGTGCGGCACGGGTGGCACCGGCGGATATCGACATCACCGGAATCGACGCGGTGCTCAGCCGCAACGGTGAGGTGGTGGCCAAGGGCCGCAGCGACGCGGTGCTGGGCAATCCGGTCACCGCGGTGGCGTGGTTGGCCCGTAAGGTGGAAAGCTTCGGTGTGCGGCTCAAAGCCGGTGACATCGTGTTGCCCGGCTCGTGCACCCGCGCGATCGACGTCCGGGCCGGGGACAATTTCGTCGCCGAATTCGCCGGCCTGGGGTCTGTCCGGTTAGCGTTTGAATAAGAGGAGCGTCCAGATGCCGTCCAAGGCTTCGGTGGCCATCGTCGGTTCCGGCAATATCAGCACCGACCTGCTGTATAAACTGCTGCGCTCAGAGTGGTTGGAGCCGCGCTGGATGGTGGGCATCGACCCGGAAAGCGAAGGGCTGGCCCGGGCCCGCAAACTGGGTCTGGAGACTACCCACGAGGGAGTGGATTGGCTGCTTGCCCAACCCGAAAAACCTGATCTGCTGTTCGAGGCCACCAGCGCCTACGTGCACATGGCTGCGGCGCCGAAGTACGCCGAAGCCGGGATTCGGGCGATCGACCTGACCCCGGCCGCGGTCGGTCCGGCGGTGATCCCCCCGGTGAATTTGCGCGATCACCTCGATGCGCCGAACGTCAACATGATCACTTGCGGCGGTCAGGCGACGATCCCGATCGTCTACGCGGTGTCGCGGGTCGTCGCAGTGCCGTATGCCGAGATTGTGGCGTCGGTGGCGTCGGTATCGGCCGGGCCGGGCACCCGGGCCAATATCGACGAGTTCACCAAGACCACCGCCCGCGGCGTGCAGACCATCGGGGGAGCGAACCGCGGCAAGGCGATTATCATCCTCAACCCCGCTGAGCCGCCGATGATCATGCGTGACACCATCTTTTGCGCTATCCCCGAAGACGCCGACCGTGACGCGATCATCAAATCCATCCATGACGTGGTTGCCGAAGTGCAAACCTATGTGCCTGGGTACCGGTTACTCAATGAGCCGCAGTTCGAGGAGCCGTCATTGAACTCCGGCGGTCAAGCGGTGGTTACCACGTTCATCGAAGTCGAAGGCGCCGGGGATTATCTGCCGCCGTATGCGGGCAATCTGGACATCATGACGGCGGCGGCCACCAAGGTGGGCGAGGAGATCGCCAAAGAGACTCTGTCCGTCGCAGGAGGTATGCGATGACTGCCGGTATTTGGGATGTCCGCATCACCGACACCTCGTTGCGGGACGGCTCGCACCACAAACGCCACCAGTTCACCAAAGGCGAGGTCCAGTCCATCGTCGCGGCGCTGGACGCCGCCGGGGTGCCGGTGATCGAGGTGACCCACGGCGACGGTTTGGGCGGATCGTCATTCAACTACGGCTTTTCTAAAGTTCCTGAACAGGAACTGATCAAGCTGGCCGCCGAGACCGCGAAAGAAGCCAGGATCGCGTTTTTGATGCTGCCGGGGGTCGGCACCAAAGACGACATCAAAGAAGCGCAGGACAATGGCGGGTCAATTTGCCGGATCGCCACCCATTGCACCGAGGCCGACGTGTCGATCCAGCATTTCGGGCTGGCCCGCGAGCTGGGTCTGGAAACGGTCGGGTTTTTGATGATGGCCCACACCGTCCCGCCGGAAAAACTGGCCGCGCAGGCCCGCATCATGGCTGACGCGGGCTGTCAGTGTGTCTATGTCGTCGACTCCGCCGGTGCGCTGGTGCTCGAAGGCGTGCGCGACCGGGTCGCCGCACTGGTGGCCGAACTCGGCGACGACGCCCAGGTGGGCTTTCATGGGCATGAAAACCTCGGCCTGGGGGTGGCCAACTCGGTCGAGGCCGTGCGCGCCGGGGCCAAGCAGATCGACGGGTCCTGCCGGCGGTTCGGGGCCGGAGCGGGCAACGCGCCGGTGGAGGCGTTGATCGGGGTCTTCGACAAGATCGGCGTCAAAACCGGCATCGACTTCTTCGACATCGCTGATGCCGCTGAGGACGTCGTGCGCCCGGCCATGCCCGCCGAGTGCGTGCTCGACCGCAATGCGCTGATCATGGGCTACGCCGGAGTCTACTCCAGCTTCCTCAAACACGCTGTGCGCCAAGCAGAACGCTACAACGTGCCGGCCTCTGCGTTGTTGTACCGGGCCGGTCAGCGCAAACTCATCGGCGGCCAAGAGGACCAGCTCATCGATATCGCGCTGGAAATCAAGCGCGAACAGGAGCGCGGCCGGGCGGTGACCCACTAACAACGCGCGCCAGCGGTGCTGGGCGGCGATCAGCGGCGCTGGGTAAGGCTACCGCGGGTAACCTCGGTAACTATGAGCACCACCTTCACGACCGCCAGTCGGCTTCGCCGCGGACTCTGCGGCGCGTTGGCCGGCGGTCTACTGGGCACCACTGCGTCGGTGCTGATCGCATTGCCGGTGGCCAACGGGGATCCCCAGCAACAGTGCAATACGACCGTGGGCCAATCGATCGACTCCTATCTGAAGCGGCATCCGGATGTCAGGCAGGAGTTGATGGCTAAAGCGCAAGCGGAGTCGCCGGGCTCGCCCAACGCGCTGCTCGACTACCTCCAGCGGCACCCGGATGTGCGCCAGGCGCTGATCACACTGTCCCAGCAGTGCACCTCGTAGTGAAACAGACCTGGTCGTTGTTCACCATCGACGATGCGCAGGGCCGAGGTGTCCGGCTCGTCCCTCGTTTTCCGGCGCGCATCCTCACCAGGCGGGATGTTCGCCATTGACGGAAAATAGGAACACGTTCTAGCGTCGAGGCGTGTTCTCAGATCCGCTCACGGAAGCGATCGCCGAGGCCGAGAAACTGGTGGCCGCCGCACCGCATATCGAGACCGAAGCCGACCTGCTCGAAGGACTCCAGTATCTGGCCGGCTGCGTTGCCGCCTGCACACACATCGCGTTCAACTACGACCGCGATCACCCGTTCTTGCTCTCGGGCACCGGGCCGTTCACAAAAATGGGACTGGACAATCCCGACACCCTCTACTTCGGCTGTCGGGTGCACGCCGATTATGACTACGTCGTCACCGGCCGCAGGGGCACGACCACCGACTTGAGTTTTCAGGTGCTCGGTGGGGAATACACCGACGACGAAGTGCCGGCCAGCCAGGTTGCGTTCGACGACCGCGAACTCGACATCGCCGAGGACGGGAGCTTCGAGTGGCGGCTGCGGCCAACCAGCAATGGGCAATTGGTGATCCGCGAAGTCTACGGCGACTGGTCGCAGCAGCGTGGCACGGTGGCTATCGCACGGCTGGATACCGCGGGCACCGCGCCACCACCCCTGACCCGCGACACCATCGAAAAGCGCTATGCCACAGCAGCACAGCAGTTAGTTCAACGAGTCAAGACCTGGCTGCAGTTCCCGCAATGGTTCTATCTCAACATCCCGGTCAACACCATGGTGGCACCCCGGCTGACTCCCGGCGGTCTGGCGACGCAGTACTCGTCGGCCGGGCATTTTGATCTGCGGCCTGATCAGGCGCTGGTTATCACGGTGCCGGTGACCGACGCGCCGTATCTGGGGTTCCAGCTGGGCAGCATGTGGTATATCTCGCTGGACTACATCAACCACCAGACTTCGCTGAATTCCAGTCAGGCGCAGGAAGATCCGGATGGCAAGATCCGCATCGTGGTCGCCGACCAAAATCCGGGCATCACCAACTGGGTCGAAACCCTGGGGCATCGCCGGGGGTTTCTGCAGTTTCGCTGGCAACGGGTGTCACGTCAGCTCACCGAGGCCGACGGTCCTACGGTCGAACTTGTTGACTTCGACGCGGTGCCGGACGCGCTTCCGTACTTCGATCACAACAAGATTTCTCCCTCCGCATGGCGCATGCGAATCGCGCAGCGCCAGAATCAAATCGCGAACAGGATGCTGGGATAGCAATGACCGGGATGCTCGACGGCAAAGTAGTGGTGATCAGCGGTGTCGGCCCCGCGCTGGGCACCACACTTGCACGGCGGTGCGCGCGCGACGGCGCCGACCTGGTGCTGGCGGCCCGGACCGCCGACCGTCTCGACGACGTCGCGAAACAAATCGCCGAAACCGGCCGACGCGCGGTGCCCGTCGCCACCGATATCACCGACGACGACCAGGTGAAAAACCTCGTTGACTCGGCGTTGGCCGCCTACGGCAAAGTCGATGTGCTGATCAACAACGCTTTTCGAGTGCCCTCGATGAAGCCATTGGCTGGAACGACGTTTCAGCATATCCGCGACGCGATCGAGCTCACCGTGTTGGGCGCGTTGCGGGTCATCCAGGGCTTCACACCCGCGCTCGCACAGGCCAAAGGCGCGATCGTCAACGTCAACTCCATGGTGATCCGGCACTCCCAGCCGAAATACGGTGCATACAAGATGGCCAAGTCAGCACTGCTGGCGATGTCTCAATCCTTGGCCAGCGAACTCGGCGAACAGGGGATTAGAGTTAATTCCGTTGCTCCCGGCTATATTTGGGGAGAAACACTGAAGCGCTACTTCGAGCATCAGGCTGGCAAGTACGGGACCACGGTAGAGCAGATCTATACCGCCACCGCCGCGAATTCCGACTTGAAACGGCTGCCGACTGAGGACGAGGTTTCGGCGGCGATCGTATTCTTGGCGAGCGACCTGGCCAGCGGTATCACCGGCCAGACGCTCGACGTCAACTGTGGGGAGTACAAAGCCTAATGGCCGAGCGCACCGACGTCGGCACCGTCGAAGAGCTGCACGCGTCGGCCAGCAAGCTGGTCGGGCTTGATGACTTCGGCACCGACGACGATAACTATCGGGAAGCGCTTGCGGTGCTGCTTGACTCCTACCAGCGCGAAGCAGACCTCACCCCGTTGGGCAGCAAGATGAACCGGTTTTTTCTGCGTGGTGCGCTGGTGGCACGGCTGTTGTCCGAAGCTGCCTGGAAACAGTACCCCGAGCACGCCGACGTAGTCATTGAGCGCCCGATCTTCGTCACCGGGCTGGTGCGCACCGGAACCACCGCGCTGCACCGGCTCCTCGGCGCCGATCCTGCGCACCAGGGCTTGCACATGTGGCTGGCAGAGTACCCGCAGCCGCGCCCCCCGCGCGAAACCTGGGAATCCAACCCGGTGTATCGTCAACTCCAAGCACAGTTCACTCGCCACCACCAAGAGAACCCTGGATACACCGGGCTGCATTACATGGCTGCCGACGAGCTCGAGGAATGCTGGCAGCTACTGCGGCAGTCGTTTCACTCGGTTTCCTACGAAACCCTGGCCCACATACCCAGTTACGCGCGATGGCTGGCACAGCAGGACTGGACACCGGCGTATCGACGGCACCGCAAAAACCTTCAGCTGATCGGTCTCAACGATGCGGGTAAACGGTGGGTGCTGAAAAATCCCAGCCACCTGTTCGCGCTGGATGCGCTGATGTCGACCTATCCCGATGCGCTGATCGTACAGACGCACCGACCCGTGGAGACGATCATGGCGTCGATGTGTTCGCTGGCCCATCACACCACCGAGGGCTGGTCGAATACTTTCGTGGGCGCCCAGATCGGCGAGGACGCAATGGAAACCTGGTCACGTGGGCTGCAGCGGTTCAATGTTGCTCGCGCCAAATATGATCCAACTCAGTTCTACGATGTCGACTATGCAGATTTCGTATCCGATCCGATCGGCACGGTGGAATCTCTCTACCGATACTTCGGATTGACGTTCACCGAGGAGGCCCGCGCTGCCATGGAACAAAGCCATGCGGAAAGCCGGCGGGGAGAGCGAGCACCCAGACACGCCTATTCGCTTGCTGACTACGGACTTACAGCGGAGTCTGTCAAAGAACGCTTCGCGGGGCTGTGACGCGTGTGCGTGAACGGTACCGCAAAAGCGATAAATCCAACATCAATTCTTCGCGCTCGCCTCAAAGAGACTCAGCCGTCGCCCGGCGGCGGGGCGGACGGCACCGGCTCCACAATGCCTTCGGCGATAGCGTGATCGATGCTGTCGGCTAGCTTCGGGCAGCTCCGAACACGTGCGGTCTCACCGCCGGCTCGCCGCACCTGGGCAAAGAAGGCGCAGCGCCGCATCGATTCCGAACTCCATTGCACCGAGGTGTGCCCGGGTCCGAGTTTTCTGACCAACACCGACGCATGGCAGAAGCGGCAATCCACTGGTTGCAGACCCCAGTTGAGATATCGTTGGTGCTCACGCCGGGTGGCTTCCCGTAGCGCAGCGGCCCGGTCCGGATCGGTGGCGAGATCCGGCGACCGCGGCCCGCTCTCGCGCGGCTGGCGCCGAGCTGGCGCTTCATGAGCGCCATGAACTCCATGCAGCGCCAGCATCGATCGAGCCAGCTGATCGACGTCGGGGACGCTGGGGTCGTTGTGCGCGCTCATCGGGAGGGCTGGGCGGCTTGCCTTTTCGTTTCTTCGTCGGCCTTCCGGCGGAGGTTTTCTTCGACTTCTTTGTGCCAGAACTCGTTGGCCTTGGTGGTGTCCACCTCGATCTCGAATCGGTCCGTCATCTCTGGTGTGACGTCAGCGGCGTCGACATAAAACTGCTGATACCAGCGACGCAACTGATACACTGCGCCGTCCTCCTCGACCAGCAGTGGATTGTCGATGCGGGTCTTGTGCCGCCAAATCTCAACGTCCTGAAGGAACCCCTTGCTGACGCCCGCCGTGAAGGCCTCGGCGAGCTTTTCGGTCATCTCCTCATCCATGCCCTTGGGCTTCTGGACGATCACCCCCCACTGCAGCATGAACGAGTTCTGCGTGACCGGGTAGTGGCAGTTGATCAGGATCGATTCGGCCTTGTAGCCGCCGTAGTTGTTGTGCAGCCAGTTGATCATGAACGACGGCCCGAAATACGAAGCCTCCGAATCGAGAATCTGCTCGCCGGTGTATTGCGAACCGCCCAGGTCAACATCGGGGCGGCCCACGGTGCGCAGGTACTGCGAGGCGATGTGACCCTCGAAGACGTTCTTGAAATACGTTGGGAAACCGAAGTGGATGTAGAAAAAGTGCGCCATGTCGACGACGTTGTCGATGATGTCGCGGCAGTTCGACGGGATCAGCTCCCGATTCCAGCGCCAGTCGGTCCACTCATCGCTGGCCCATTCCGGAATCTCGGGTATTCGCACCTCCTCCGGGGGAGGGTTGCCTTCGTGATCATGCCAGATGAACAGCAAGCCGCTGCGCACGTCGGTCAGCCAGGACCTGGTGCGGGCCATGCGAGGGGTGCGCTTGGCGTAGGGAACCAACGTGCAGCGTCCGTCACCGGCCCACCGCCAATCGTGGAACGGACAGGCGATTTCGTCGCCCTTGATGGTGCCCTGGGTCAGGTCGCCACCCATGTGCCGGCAATAGGCGTCGAGCACGTGCAGATCGCCGTGCGAGTCCGCGAACACGACGAGCTTGGTGCCGAACGCCTCGATCGGGTGCGGTTGGCCATCCAGGAACTCCTTGACCGGCCCCAGGCAGTGCCACCCGCGAGCGTACCGGTCCGGCAGGGTGCCGCTATCGATCTCACGGACCGCGACGCCGTCGGTACTCACCTGTCACCTCCAACTTCATGCTCCAATTAGAACACGTTACAGTTTTTCGGTCGGATTGCGCAATGACACCGGCTCTGCCAGCGGATATACCCGCCTTGGGGTATATCTGAACGATGCCGCTGTTTTCCTTCGAGGGCCGATCGCCCAAGATCGACCCCACTGCGTTCGTCGCCCCCACCGCCACCCTGATCGGTGACGTCACGGTGGAGGCGGGGGCCTCGGTATGGTTCAACGCCGTGCTGCGCGCCGACTACGTCCCCATCATTGTGCGCGAGGGCGCCAACGTGCAGGACGGTGCCGTCTTGCACGCACCGCCGGGCATCCCGGTCGACATCGGACCCGGTGCAACCGTGGCGCATCTGTGTCTGGTCCACGGTGCGCATGTCGGCGCGGAGGCGTTGATCGCCAACCATGCCACGGTCCTCGACGGCGCAGTGATCGGAGCACGCAGCATGATCGCCGCCGGCGCTCTGGTGGTCGCCGGCACCAAGATTCCGGACGAGGTCCTGGTAGTCGGGGTGCCGGCGACCATCAAAGGCCCGATCGCCGGAACCGGTGCCGAGATGTGGGTGAATGTCAATCCGCAGGCTTACCAGGATCTGGCGCGGCGCTACCGGGCCGGACTGGAGCCGGTTTAGCCGGGCGTTGCGAGACCGGCTCGGCAGCACTGAAAGACAGCAACAATGTCGCCCGGTTTGACTTGACCATCGTCGAGAGCGGCGTCGACGTGGACCGGTCTGCCCACCGCGAACAGGGGTGCCGGGCTTTTGGAAGGTATCGCGGTGGCGTTCGCGGGGTAGTTCGAGGGCTTCGCTCCAGTTGTGCAAGAACACCCGGTTGGGCTGAGTGGTGACCAGCAGGTTGAGGTCCTTGGATTTGACTCCGATGCGGCCGCAGACCGCCAACGCCACCTCGGGGGCTTCCCGGTTACCCCGGGCCAACACCTTGGTGATCTTGGCTTCGTGGAAGCTCACGTAGAACTCCCGGCCCGCCACCATAGCCGGGGGGATCGGCGGTCAACGTCATATCACCGGCATATTGCCCGCAGTAGCGGCGTTCGGCATCGAGCACCGGTGAGGTATCGGAGAGGGTCAGCAGCCCCACGGCCGACAACCGCCGTTGTACACGTACTCGGGGCCGATGCCAGTCGGTAGCGGCCTCGCCGCCTGCTCCCAGGATCGGAAGGTCAGGCATCTGGGAATGCGTCAGCGGCACATTGACATCAGCCAGTATCCCGATGCCGTGTCGCTCGACCAAGGCCATGGTGGCCCGCTCCATCAGGTCGACGGTACGTCGGGTGCACAGTGGTGGCGAAATTGCGGTGCGCGAAACATCAGATGTCCCCGCAACTCATCGGTACCGGCGTAGCGTTCGTCATACGCTGCGGAAAATCGGTTTTCGGGCAGGCAGGTGCCGACATCGACCAGGCTGACGGCGGGCTCACGAATCGCTGCTCATGCTGCGCCCTCCTCATCCAGTCGGTGTCACCGGCAGCCCGTTGCGGTGGCGGTATGCGGCGATGGCCTTGAGGGTTTTGAGCTCCAGCAGATACAGATTCAGGCCCAGTCGGCGGGCCAGGTTGTCATCGGTCAACGTCGCCAGTACCCGATCGAGCGGGTCGGGCCATCCGGCGAAACGGGACCGGATCATCTCCACCGGGTGTTCCGGGCGGATGAAGTCCGGTGACAGGGCAAGTCGAACCAGCACTGCAGAGCAGGGCCGCCAGCCGGCCACAGGCCAACGTTTCCGTGTTTGCCGATCATCATCAGTGCCACACGCTTGTCGGCGACGTGTGGAACGGTGAGCACTCCCTGCCAGTGCGAGCGGCGCGCCGACGATACCGCGAACCGTTGAATGCAGGCCATCCCCCGCATATCGACCCACGCCTCAATCTATGACGGCAATAGGGTGCTGGACAGGGGTATGGCCGATATCTCGCAAGCGGTCGCAGCCGGCTTAGACTGGCCGGGCGGTGGCGGCGGCGCGCTCCGGCTCCCAGTATGCGCGCAGCGCCACCAGCTTGCCGTCGTCGTTCACCTTGTAGGTGAACACCCCCTCCGCGGTGATCTGGTGTCCGCCCATGGTGATGACGATGTTGCCGACATTGGCTTCTTCATGGCCGCACTGGAAGGTGTCGCGGAAGTCGAACTCGATCGAGTCCGTCGGTGCAATCGCCTTGTCCCAGAACGCTGAGATGGCATCACGGCCACGGTGTCCTTTGCCTTCGGGGTCGAACACCGACGGCCCGATCGGGTCTTCGACGATGGCATCGTCGGCGAACACCGCCAGCCACGCTTCTTTGTCTTTCGCCCGCACCGCCTCGCGGGAGCGACGGCCGGCGGCGTGTGCAGGGTGCTCTGTCCGGGTATTTATGTCGGTCATGCCTCGTCCTGCCAGCCGGAGTGAATATAGGTGTCGGCGAAGCGTTTGAGCGAGTCCTTCTTCTTGTCCAGCGGCGCGTCGAAGCCGAGGCCGTCAAGAATCCAGGGGATGACGATGTTGTCGGTGACGCCGATCTCGGCGAGCTGACGGTGCCCGTCCACGCCGAACTTGTCAACGCACACCGCCTGAAACTCGAAAGGTTGACCGGCGCGGCCGTATTCGGCGCGCAGCACATTGAGCCGTGCGATGGTGTCGCGTAACTGCTCACACGTCATCATGGCGCTGGTCCAGCCGTCGCCGATGCGGGCAGCCCGCTTGAGCGCAGGCTCGGTATGGCCGCCGACGTAGAACGGCACCGGTGCGCTGGGCGCCGGGCTCATCTGCAACCTGTCGAAGTCATAGAACTCGCCGTGAAATTCCACCATACCGCCGCCGAGGACTAATTTGATGACCTCGATCATCTCGTCGACCCGCGCGCCGCGGCGCGCATACGGCTGCCCGCACCATTCGAATTCCTCTGGTGCCCAGCCGATCCCGATGCCAAAGCCGAACCGGTTGTTGGTTAAATTAGCGACCGACCCGACTTGGCGAGCCAGCAGCAGCGGGTTGCGGGAACCGAGTTTCATCACGTTGGTGTAGAACCGCAGCGTCGAGGTCACCGCACCCATTGCCGCCGCAGCGATCAGCGGGTCGACCCAGGGTGTGTTCTCGTTCCACATCCGGGAACCGTCCGCGGTGTAAGGGTAATCCGCGGACGCCTTTTCCATATAAAACAGCGAATCGGGCAGCGCGATCGAGTCGAATCCACAGTCCTCAGCGGTGCGGGCGATATCGAGCAGTTCGTCGATGGGACCCATCGCGATACTGCACGTGTACTTCATCCGGGTCACGTGACGGTCCTGGGCTTTTCGCTACCAACCACCCACATCGAGAAGTACTGAGAACCGCCGCCGTAGGCGTGACCGAGCGCCTTGCGGGCACCGGGAACTTGATGCGCCCCGCCCTTGCCCATCACCTGGATCGCCGCCTCGGCGAAGCGGATCAGCCCCGACGCGCCGATCGGGTTGGATGACAACACACCCCCGGACGGGTTAACCGGCAGCCGCCCGCCGATCGCGGTCTCCCCGGCCTCGGTGAGCTTCCAACCCTCGCCCTCGGGCGCGAAACCAAGGTTCTCGAGCCACATCGGCTCGAACCAGGAGAACGGCACATAGATTTCGGCGGCATCGATCTCGTCGATCGGGCTGGTGATGCCGGCGGTCTGCCACAGCGCGGCCGCACAGTCGCGGCCGGCTTGTGGGTTGACCTGGTCGCGGCCGGCGTAGGCGAGCGGCTCGGTACGCAGCGCGGTGGCGTGAATCCACGCGACCGGCTGCCCCTGGGCGACATGCTGGTCGGCGATCTGCTCGTCACCGATAACAAGCGCGCACGCCCCATCCGACGAAGGGCACGTCTCATCGCGGCGGATCGGATCCCAAAGCATTTCAGACGACATCACCTTCTCCAGCGTGATGTCGGGTTGTTGGACGTGCGCCAAGGGGTTCTTCGCACCGTTGAGTCGGTCTTTGACCGCGACCATCGCACCGATGTGCGTCGGCGCACCAGAGCGGCGGATGTAGGCCCGCACATGGGGGGCGAAATAACCACCCGCGCCCGCGCCGACCGGCTTGGTGAACGGCACCGGAATCGACAGCGCCCACATGGCATTCGATTCCGATTGTTTCTCCCACGCCATCGCCAGCACGCGGTGGTACTTGCCCGACTGAACCAGGCTGGCGGCCACCACCCCGGTCGATCCGCCTACCGAACCGGCGGTATGCACTCGGATCAGCGGTTTGCCGGTGGCGCCAACAGCATCGGCCATGAACAGCTCAGGCATCATGACGCCTTCGAAGAAATCCGGCGCCTTACCCACCACAACAGCGTCGATGTCGTCGAAGGTGGTGCCGGAGTCAGCCAATGCGCGGTCAATCGCCTCGCGCACCAGACCGTTCATCGACACGTCATGACGCTTGGCAACATATTTCGTTTGACCGGTGCCGAGCACTGCGGCGAGTCGCGCGGCCATCAGTTCTTCCTTTCCATGACGGCGACCAAGTTCTGCTGCAGCGCCGGACCGCTGGTGGCGTGGGCCAGCACACGCTGCGCGGAGCCATTCCAGATATGTTGTGCCGCAAATCCTATGCGCTCAAGGCCAGCGACAAACATCGGATTGGCAGCCAGCGCGCCCCCAGAGGGGTTCACTTTCACCGACGCGGGTAACCTCATCGCCTCGGCCAGGATGAGGTACTGGTGAGTGAACGGTGCATGGATCTCCGCGACGTCGATCGTGCGCATTTTGCCGCCGGTGGCAATCTTCGTCGCCACCGTGGTCGACGGCGACACCGTGAGGTCGCGCGCACCCAGCACAGGGGATTCGATGCGGTGTTCGAAACCGGTGATCCAGGCAGGGTTTTCACGCAGCTCGCGAGCCCGGTCATCGGCGGCGAGCACGATGGCAGCGGCACCGTCAGTGATCGGTGCGATGTCGTGACGGCGCAGCGGGTCAGCGAAAAACGGCCGCTCGAGCAGCTCTTGGACGCTCTCGGGTTGCGGCAGTTTATCGACTCGCGGTGCCTGCGCGAAAGAATCATAGGCAACCCGGGCCATCTGTTCGAAGGTCCATTTGCTGGCCTCCAATCCGAGGCGGGCCTGCAGCCCGGCGATCGACACCGAATCGGGCCACAGTGGCGCGACCGTGTAGGGGTCGGTCTGCCGCGACAAGATGCGACGCAACATCCCGGCTGAGGACTTCCCAAAGCCGTAGACGAGCGCGGTGTCCACCTCGCCGGTGAGTAGCTTGATATAAGCCTCGTAGGCCGCCCACGCCGCGTCCATTTCCACATGCGACTCGTTGATCGGCGGAACGGCACCGATTGAGTCGATCGCAGAGATGAAAGAAAACGCCCGCCCCGCAAGATAATCCGACGAACCTGAGCACCAGAAGCCGATGTCGGCCTTGGTGATGCCGAGCTCGTCGTACAGCTGGGCGAAACACGGCATCAACATCTCGACGCCGTTGGTGGTGCCATCGGTTCGGCGGACATGCGGGGCATGGGCGAAGCCAACCACCGCAACTTCACGAGCGCTCATCACAGCCTTTACAAGTGGTGTTTGTAGGTGTCGTAATCGGCGTCCGGTTCTCCGGTCGGCCGGAAATACTCGATGTTGTCGATGCCTAAGCCCCATTCCTCACGCGGTTTCCACACCGCCTCGACGCGCATGCCCATCCGGACCTCGTGCGCATCCACCTCGGCAACGAGGTGCAACAACGGAATGTCAGCGCCGTCGAGCAGCACATAGGCGGCCACATAGGGGGGCTTGATGCGCTGGCCCATGAACGGGATATTGATAATCGCGAACGTCGTCACCGTGCCTTTGTCCGGCAGTTCGACGAACTCGGTCATCGGCAGACCGGTCGCAGGATCAGCTTCGCGCGGCGGGAAGTACACCTTGCCCGGTTCTCCGCCATCGCCACCCGTGCGGGCACCCAGCAGCTTGCCTTGCTGCAACGCGCGCAGATACACACTTTCCGGATGCGAAGCACTGTGCTGAATCTCCATGTCGATCGGGGTGACGACGATGGTGACCGGATCACGGGCCTCGTGCTGGGCAGTGTCCGCCTCAGATGTCGCCTCAGATGTTTCTGCCTCACCGAGAGCGAAATAGGCGATGTCGGTGATGGCGCCGACCGGCTTGTCGGCCCAGTGCACGTGCACCCGGGTACCGGTGCGGATAGCTTTGGGATCACCGACATCCACGGCGTGCACCAGCGGAGTGTCGGCGCCGTCGAGTTTGATTAGCGCCCAGGCGAACGGGCGGTCCAGTGGCTGGCCGGCGACCGGCTGAGGTTGCCACGTCCAGGACACCACAGTCCCGGTTGTCGACACCGGTACCATCTCGTCCAGCGGTTCGTAGGTGACCGGGTCATATTCGGCCGGTGGCACATGCACCCGACCATCGGATCCGCGCACGCCCAGGATGTGGCGGTCACGGAGTGCCGTGAAAAACTTGCTCAACGTGGGGCCGACTGAACGTTCGTAGTCGAACGACAACCTCAGCGGCGCGGAAAGAGGTGGTTCCGGATGGTCGATCAGGGTCAAGCGGCTTGAACGAGCTGTCACGGCTTCGAGTAGAACAGGTTCTAACAACGGTGGCAAGAATCGGTCGAAAGGTAGTCTAATGAAGCTCGGCCTTCAGCTTGGATACTGGGGGGCTCAGCCGCCGCAGAACGCCGGGGAATTGGTGGCTGCCGCCGAGGAGGCGGGTTTCGACGCGGTGTTCACCGCCGAGGCCTGGGGATCGGATGCTTACACTCCGCTGGCCTGGTGGGGGGCGTCGACCCGCCGGGTGCGACTGGGCACCTCGGTGGTCCAGCTGTCTGCGCGGAGCCCGACGGCGTGCGCGATGGCCGCCCTGACGCTCGATCACCTGTGCGGTGGCCGGCACATTCTCGGGCTGGGAGTGTCCGGCCCCCAGGTGGTAGAGGGCTGGTATGGCCAGCCGTTTCCCAAGCCGCTGGCCCGCACCCGTGAATACATCAATATCATCCGCCAGGTGTGGGCCCGCGAGAAACCGGTGACCAGCGACGGCCCGCACTACCCGCTGCCGCTCACCGGTGAGGGGACAACGGGTCTGGGCAAGGCGCTCAAGCCCATCACCCACCCGCTGCGCGCCGACATCCCGATCATGCTGGGCGCCGAAGGCCCTAAGAACGTCGCGCTGGCGGCCGAGATTTGCGACGGCTGGCTCCCCATTTTCTATGCGCCGCGGCTGGCGGGTATGTACAACGAATGGCTCGACGAGGGCTTCGCGCGGCCAAATGCGCGCCGTACCCGGGCGGACTTCGAGATCTGTGCGACCGCGCAGGTAGTGATCACCGACGACCGGGCGGCGGCCTTCGCGGGCATCAAGCCCTATCTGGCCCTCTACATGGGCGGTATGGGATCCGAGGACACCAACTTCCACGCCGACGTGTACCGGCGCATGGGTTATGCCGAGGTGGTCGAGGACGTGACCAGGCTCTTCCGCAGTAACCGCAAGGATGAAGCCGCCAAGGTGATCCCCGACGAACTCGTCGACGATGCCGTGATCGTCGGCGACCTCGACTACGTGCGTAAGCAGATCAGCGTGTGGGAAGCTGCCGGGGTCACCATGATGGTGGTGTCAGCGCGCAGCCCCGAGCAGGTCCGCGAGCTGGCCGGCGTGCTGTGAACCCAACCTTGCCACCTGATTAGAACACGTTCTAGATTGGCCGCGTGACCGAGACGCGATCACGATCGGCCCGGCGTTGGCGTGGGCCGATCGAGCCCCCTAACGGAGAAAGGTCAGATCGGGTGGGCGTCGCCAAACGTCATCTCCACGTTGGCCGCAGATTGGGACATCAACGCGCGCTTCGGCAGCCCCAGAGACGCAAGTTCTTTGGCGTAGGCGTGGTCACCCAGCCACAGGCGCGCACCCCCCAACCGCGCGCGCAGACCCGTTACGCGCATCTGCCAGGGAACCTCGCGGGTGACGCCGTCGCGGTGCGCGTAGGTTGTGAGAACCTGGCTGCGCGACGTCAACCGTCCTGGTATTGGCAGACCGGGGCGGAACTCGATACCAACGATCAGTTGGCCGTCGGCGCTCACCTCGAACGTGAAGTCCTTGCGGTCTCGCACCCGGAAGTCCGCCATGATTTTCGGGAATCCCCAGATCGTGCGGCCGGCTTCCAGGGTGAATGTCTGGTCGACCGGCAGGTGATGGATGAACGCCGCTGCCTTGGCCAGCGCCTTGGGGCCGCGGGCACGCCGGCCGGGCGGGTTCACCATGATGGCGGTGCCGTATTCGTGGTACTGCCCGAGATCGCCGTCGACGTACCGCACCAGCATCTGCATGACCACCGCTCGGCCGGGCAGGTATTCGCACACGGTCAACCCGCTGTAGTCGATGAGGCGCTGGGCCGGTGCCGCGGGCACCGAGAACGCGGCGCTGTGCAGATCGGCGGTACGGATCCGGATCGGCATCGTCAGTACCGTGCCGGCAATGGTGTGCTGCGAGACGGACATGTCGCTCACTGTAATGCGGAGGACTGTGATGACTGAAGTGGTCACCAAACCGGATGTCGACCTGGCCGACGGCACTTTTTACGCCAGTGGGGAGGCCCGGGCAGCGTACCGTTGGATGCGGGCCAACCAGCCGGTGTTTCGGGACCGCAACGGGCTGGCGGCGGCGTCGACCTACCAGGCGGTGATCGACGCTGAGCGCCAGCCAGAGTTGTTCTCCAACGCCGGTGGGATCCGGCCGGACCAGCCCGCGATGCCGATGATGATCGACATGGACGATCCCGCACATCTGCTGCGGCGCAAGCTGGTCAACGCCGGCTTCACCCGCAAACGGGTGCGCGACCGGGAAGAATCGATCGTCACGCTGTGCGACGTGTTGATCGACGCCGTGTGTGAACGCGGCGAATGCGACTTCGTCCGCGACTTGGCCGCACCGCTGCCGATGGCGGTCATCGGAGACATGCTCGGTGTGCGCCCCGACCAGCGGGACATGTTTCTCAAATGGTCTGACGACCTGGTGACGTTTTTGAGTTCGCATGTTTCCCAGGACGATTTCCAGATCACCATGGACGCTTTCGCCGCCTACACGGAATTCACCATGGGCATCATCGCCGCGCGCAAGCAGCAGCCTACCGATGACCTCATCAGTGTGCTGATTCATGCCGAAGTCGACGGCGAGCGGCTGACCGACGACGAGATCGTCATGGAGACACTGCTGATCCTCATCGGCGGCGATGAAACCACCCGGCATACCCTGAGTGGGGGCACGGAGCAGCTGCTGCGCAACGACGACCAGTGGAACTTGCTGCAGCGCAACCCCGATCTGCTGCCGAGTGCTATCGAGGAGATGCTGCGCTGGACGTCGCCGGTAAAAAACATGTGCCGCATTCTGACCGCCGACACCGAATTCCACGGCACCCCGCTGCATAAAGGCGAAAAGATGATGCTGCTCTTCGAGTCGGCAAACTTCGACGAATCCGTGTTCGACGAGCCCGAACGCTTCGATATCACCCGAAACCCCAACAGCCATCTCGCGTTTGGCTTCGGCACCCATTTCTGTCTGGGTAATCAGCTCGCTCGGCTCGAACTGACGTTGATGACCCGTCGGGTGCTGCAGCGGCTGCCCGATTTGCGGTTGGCTTCCCAACAGGTGCTGCCACTGCGGCCAGCGAACTTCGTCAGCGGTCTGGAATCGATGCCGGTGGTGTTTACGCCGACCAAGCCGCTGCACTGAATCACCCAACGTGTGCCGTTGGGCACCGACACGTGCACCGACGTGCCGTCAGGGCGGCAAATCCGCTCGCAGGTCGCCCGGGGCCTCAGCGTCCTGTGAACTGGGGTACGCGTTTCTCGGCGAACGCCTTCGGGCCTTCTTTGGCGTCTTCGGAGAGGAACACCTGAATACCGATCCGGGTGTCGACTGTGAAGGCCTCGTTCTCCGGCAGGCCCTCAGTCTCGCGGATGGACCGTAGTATCGCCTGCACAGCCAGTGGTCCGTTGGCCGAAATCACATCGGCAATCTCCAGCGCCTTAGCCAGTGCCTGCCCATCAGGGACAACATGGCCGATCAGCCCGATCTCCTTGGCCTCGGCGGCGGTAATGTGCCGGCCGGTCAGCAGCAGATCACAGGCATGCGTGTAGGGAATCTGGCGCACCAGCCGCACCGCCGAGCCGCCCATCGGGTACAAACTCCAGCGCGCCTCGGAGATGCCGAATCTGGCGCTCTCACCGGCTATCCGGATGTCGGTGCCCTGCAGGATCTCGGTGCCGCCGGCGATGGCGGGGCCTTCGACCGCGGCGATCAGCGGCTTAGTCAGCCGGCGACCCTTGAGCAGCGCGTCGATGCGTGAGGGGTCGTAGCTGCCGTCTTTGAACGATTCACCCGGCGGGCGGGCGTTTGCCGCCTTCAGGTCCATGCCCGCGCAGAAGTAGCCGCCGGCGCCGGTGAGGATGCAGCAGCGGATGTCAGGGTCGGTGTCGACGCGATCCCACGCCTCGACCATGATTTGCATCATTTCGCCGCTGAGCGCGTTGCGTGCAGCAGGGCGGTTCATCGTCACGATCAGGGTGTGTCCGCGCTGTTCAACCAGGGCGTCTGGTTCTTTCTCCGAGTCGCTCACGAGTGTCTGCCTTCCTGCGAGTGGGCCACAGACTTGTCAGGAAATGTAACACGTTCTAATTTGGGGCCGTGGCCCTCAACATCGCCGACCTCGCCGAGCACGCCATCGACGCTGTGCCTGACCGTGTCGCCCTGATCTGCGGCGACGACCAGCTGACCTACGCGCAGCTGGAGGAGAAGGCCAACCGCTTCGCGCACTATTTGCTCGACCGGGGGGTTAAAAAAGACGACAAAGTCGGGCTGTACTGCCGCAACCGCAACGAGATCGTCATCGCGATGCTGGGCATCGTCAAAGCCGGCGCGATCCTGGTCAACGTCAACTTCCGCTACGTCGAAAGCGAGCTGCGCTACCTGTTCGACAACTCCGACATGGTGGCGCTGGTACACGAGCGCCAATACGCCGAGCGGGTCGCCAACGTGCTGCCGGATACGCCCGAGGTCAAGACGGTGCTGGTCGTGGAGGACGGCAGCGACAAGGACTACCAGCGCTACGGCGGTGTCGAGTTTTACTCTGCGCTTGAGCAGGGATCGCCCGAAAGGGATTTCGGCCCGCGCAGCGCCGACGACATCTATCTGCTCTACACCGGCGGCACCACCGGCTTCCCCAAGGGCGTGATGTGGCGCCATGAGGACATCTATCGGGTGCTGCTCGGCGGAACCGACTTCGCGACAGGCGAATACGTCAAGGACGAGTACGACTTGGCCAAGCAGGCCGCCGCCGGGCCTCCGATGATCCGCTTCCCGATCCCACCTATGATCCACGGCGCGACCCAGTCAGCCACCTGGATGGCGCTGTTCTCCGGCGGAACCATTGTGCTGGCACCGGAATTCGACGCTGAAGAAGTCTGGCGGACCATCCACAAACACAAGGTCAACCTGTTGTTCTTCACCGGTGACGCGATGGCGCGCCCGCTGCTGGACGCGCTCATCGCCGCGCGGGAAGCCGGCGAGGAATACGACCTGTCTTCGTTGTACCTGCTGGCCAGCACCGCCGCACTATTCTCGCCAAGCATCAAGGAGAAACTGCTTGAGCTGCTGCCGAATCGGGTCATAACCGACTCGATCGGCTCGTCGGAAACCGGCTTCGGCGGCACCAGCGTCGTCGCCAAGGGCCAGACGGACGCCCGCGGACCCCGGGTCAGCATCGACAAGTGGACCGTGGTGCTCGACGAGGACGGCAACGAGGTTAAGCCGGGCTCGGGTGTCAGGGGTGTCATCGCCAAGCGCGGCCATGTCCCGGTCGGCTACTACAAGGACCCGGAGAAATCGGCGGCCACCTTCCGGGTGATCAATGGCGTGCGCTACGCCATTCCCGGGGACTACGCCACCGTCGAGGACGACGGCACGGTGACCTTGCTCGGTCGGGGCTCGCAGTCCATCAACACCGGCGGGGAAAAGGTGTATCCCGAGGAGGTGGAAGCTGCGCTCAAGGCCCATCCTGACGTGTTCGACGCCCTCGTGGTCGGGGTTCCCGACGAGCGGTACGGCCAGTGCGTGGCAGCAGTCGTCCAGCCGCGGGCAGGAGCACGCCCCTCGCTGGCGGAACTCGATGCGTTTGTGCGCAGCGAGATCGCCGGATACAAAGTGCCCCGCGCACTGTGGTATGTCGACGAGGTGAAACGTTCCCCCGCCGGTAAGCCCGATTACCGCTGGGCCAAAGAGCAAACCGAAGCCCGGCCCGCCGACGACGTACATGCCAAACACGTGCGGGCCTGATCCGCACCCCGTCGTCATGTGCAGTGCATTGGGGAAGCTCACCGCAGGATAAGCGCCAATGCCCCGCGACCCGGCCGCGTGCCTCACGGCCAGCTCAGAAGACGGCCGATCGTGGTCTCAATATCGCACGGTGAGCTTTCGGGAGCGTCGAGAGTTTCGAGCCCGATGAACACGGCTTGTCCGTTTCGCAAACGCCTTCTTTGAACTCCGTCCGACCCCGCTACAGTCGAGATGAGATGACGATCGATGTGTGGATGCAGCACCCGGCCCCGCGTTTCCTCGCCGGCGATATGCTGGCGTCGTTGCAAGGCTGGACCGGCGATGCGGTACCCCACACCGAAATCCCGATCGAGGCGGCCATCGACTCCATGGATGCCGAGGCAGTGGACATTGGCCTGCTATCCGCGTGGCGCCGGCCCCAACAGTCAAGATCTTGTCGGCAACGACGAGGTTGCAGGCTGGATTCGACTGCACACCAACCGGTTTGCTGGTTTGGCAGAAGTCGATCTGGATCGGCCGATGGAGGCGGTACGTGAGCTGCGGCGACGAGTACGCGACGACGCCTTTGTTGGCCTGCGGGTGGTGCCGTGGCTGTGGAACGCGCCGCCGACGGATCGCCGCTGTTATCCGCTGTTCGCCGAATGTGTCGAGTTGGGCGTCCCGTTCTGCACCCAGGCCGGTCACACCGGCCCGCTGCGGCCCTCGGAGACCGGACGCCCGATTCCCTACATGGACCAGGCCGTCCTGGACTTTCCAGAACTGGTCATCGTGTGCGGGCATGTTGGTTATCCGTGGACCGAGGAGATGGTTGCGGTGGCCCGCAGCACGGGAATATCTACACCGACACCTCGGCCTACACCACCACATGGTTGCCCGAAGAACTCGTCCGGTTCATGAAACCGGTACCGGGCAGCGAAAAGTGTTATTCGCAACCAATTATCCGATGATCGGGCACTCGCACGGCCTGGAAGGTTTCGACCAACTCGGGCTCGCCGACGAAGCTTGCCGCGACCATCTGCACGGCAACGCCGAGCGCGTCTTCAGGCTCGCAACAAGACTCGAGATGCGAAAGGTGCACTCATGAACGGGGCTCACGCGCTGATCAACACCCTGGTCGGCGGCGGAGTTAACGTATGCTTCGCCAACCCGGGAACCTCCGAGATGCATTTCGTGGCGGCGCTTGACGACGTTCCGCGGATGCGCGGCGTGCTGACGTTGTTCGAAGGCGTGGCCACCGGCGCGGCCGACGGTTATGCCCGCATCGCCGGGAAGCCCGCCGCGGTGCTGCTGCACCTCGGGCCGGGACTGGCCAACGGGCTGGCCAACCTGCACAACGCTCGCCGGGCCCGGGTGCCGATGGTGGTGGTCGTCGGCGACCACGCGACCTACCACAAAAAATACGATGCCCCATTGGAATCCGACATCGACGCGCTGGCCGGCAGCGTGTCGGGATGGCTGCGGCGCAGCGCAAGCACCAGTGAGATCGCTGCGGATGCTGCGGAAGCTATCGCTACAAGCCAAGCTGGCCATCATATTTCGACGCTGATTTTGCCCGCGGATGTGTCGTGGTCGGATGGCGCGACGACTGCCACGACGGCGCCGGCGCGCGCGATGCCGACCGTGGACGTGGAGCAGAGCGCCAAGGTGCTGCGCTCGGGCGAGGCTACTGTGCTCCTGGTCGGCGGCGACGCCACTCGTGGCCCTGGGCTGATCGCCGCCGCCCGCATCGCCGCTGCCACCGGTGCCCGCTGGTACTGCGAGACGTTCCCGACAGTGTTGCAGCGTGGCGCTGGTGTCCCCGCCGTGGAGCGGCTCGCCTATTTCGCCGAAGCGGTCGCTGCCCAACTCGCGGGCGCTCAGCACCTCCTTTTGGCCGGGACCAAGTCACCGGTGTCGTTTTTCGCTTACCCGGGGAAGCCCAGCGATCTGGTGCCGGAGGGCTGCGAAGTCCATGTCCTCGCCGAGCCCGTTGGCGCCGCGGATGCGTTGGCTGCCCTGGCCGACGAGATCGCGCCGGGAGTCGAGGCGCCACTGGCCGCCCCGTCGCGTCCCCAGTTGCCAACAGGTGCGCTGAGTGCCGCCTCGGCGGCCGACGTGATCGGTGCACTGCTACCGGAACGGGCGATCGTCGTCGACGAATCCAACACCTCAGGTCTGCTGTTGGCGGAGGCCACCGGTGGTGCGCCCGCGCACGACTGGCTGACCCTGACCGGGGGCGCGATCGGCTACGGCATCCCGGCTGCCATCGGTGCCGCGGTCGCCGCACCCGAGCGGCCGGTACTGTGTCTGGAATCGGACGGCTCTGCCATGTACACCATTTCGGGTCTGTGGACCCAGGCGCGGGAGAACCTCGACGTGACCACCGTCATCTACAACAACGGCGCCTACGACATCCTGAGGCTGGAGCTACAGCGCGTTGGAGCGGAGTCCACGCCGGGACCGAAGGCGCGGGAGCTGCTCGACTTAACCCGTCCCACCATCGATTTCGTCCACCTTGCCGAAGGCATGGGTGTTGCGGCGCGTAGGGTGGCGACTGCCGAAGAATTCGCCGACGCCCTGCAGGCCGGTTTCGCCGAACCTGGGCCGCATCTCATCGAGGCGGTGGTGCCGTCACTGCTGGGCTAGCGGTGCCACTGTGCGCAATTCGTAGTTGTCGAGCTTGGGCCTGGCGAGCATGGCGCGGTGTCTCGCCGGTGTGAACGGCCACACCTCGGGTAAACCGTTCTTGCCGAGATACCAGCTGTCGCACCCGGTGGTCCAGACGGTATCCGGCATCGCGGTCGTCAGGGTCGCGTTGAACGCCTCAGTCGCCGACCGCGTCGGCTCCACCGTGTCGAATTCGTAGCGCTGCCAGCGGCGGATCCAGTTCACGATGTGCCTCGACTGCGATTCGGCGACCGCGGTCAACGGGAAATTACCGACCGGGCTGTGCGGACCGAGCAGCATGAAAAAGTTCGGAAATCCAGGCATCGCAACAGTTTCGAAAGCATGTGGCCCATCGCGCCAGGCGTCCTCCAGCCGGAGCCCGTCGCGGCCGATCACCTGCATTGGCCTCATGTAGGCGTGCGCGTCGAATCCGGTTGCCAGCACAATGACGTCGACTTCGTGCAGCACACCGTCCTTGGTGACGATGCCGCGAGGTTCAACATGGTCGATAGCGGCAGTGACTAGCTCGACGTCCTCTCGCTGCATCGCCCGATAAAAGCCGCTTGACATCACCAGCCGCTTGCACATGGGCGTGTAATCGGGGGTCAAGGCCTTGCGCAGCTGCGGGTCGCGCACGGTGCGAAGATTGGCTCGGCAGAGGGCGGCCACGAATCGTCGCTGCCATCCCGGCTTGGTTAATCCGACCGCGAAAGTCTCGAACGCAGCTTGGTATGCGCGGTAAGCCACCCGGTCCAGCCAGGGAAACGCGCGATGGGTGATTCGCGTCAGCTGCCGGTAGCGCGGATTGGGCAGGGGCAGCACCCACTGCGCGGTGCGCTGGAAAAGGCTGAGCTGAGCCGGGGTTCCCGCAAGTCTGGTGACCAGTTGCACACCGGTTGACCCCGTGCCGACTACTGCTAGACGCCGACCGTGCAGGTCAACGCTGTGGTCCCAGCGCGCGGAGTGAAACACCGGACCGGTGAAATTGTCGAGTCCGCAGATGTCGGGAATCTTCGGGTGGTGCAGTACCCCGGTCGCCGAGATCAGGAAATCGACCCGAGACTCGTCTGCGCCGCGAGCGCACACAACCCATTTTTGGCCGTCGAACCGGGCGCTGGTGACCTCGGTGCCGAACCGGATCCGGTCATAGATGCCCATCCGCTGTGCCACGTCGACGAAGTACTGTTGTATCTCGCCGCCAGGCGAAAACAGCTGACTCCAGTCCGGGTTCGTCGCAAAAGTGAACTGGTAGAAACGCGAGGGCACGTCGCACGTCAGGCCGGGATAGGTGTTCTCCCGCCAGGTGCCGCCGACCTCGTGGGCTTTCTCGTAGAGCGTTACGTCGTCGATACCGGACCGCTGCAGGATGATCGCCGCGCAGATACCGGACATCCCGGCTCCCGCGATCGCGACTTTAGGCTGGCGCTTTACCACTCGACCCGCCTCCCGCCTCCGCGAATGTTGGGCTATCGCCGAATCTGCCACACCGGGTCGGCGCAGTCGAGACCCTGCGCAGACAGCTCGCGTTTGAGCACCTTGAACGTCGCCGTCCGCGGCAGCGCGCTGCTGACCCGCACGTACGACGGCCACTGCTTGGGCCCGAGGTCGGGTTGCTCGGCCAGAAACGCCCGGAATTTCTCGGCATCGAAGTCCGCGCCCGGAGCCAGCACCAGCGCCGCCATCACCTGGTCGCCGACGACCGGGTCGGGGACCGGATACACCGCCACCTCGGTCGCATCCGGGTAGCGTGCCAGCACCCGCTCGATGGGTGCGGTGCCGAGGTTCTCCCCGTCGACCCGCAGCCAATCACCCAGCCGCCCGGCGAAATACACGTAGCCGTGCTCGTCGCGGTAGGCCAGGTCACCGCTGTGGTAGATCCCGCCGGCCATGCGCTGCGCGGTGGCTTCCGGGTCGTTGTAGTAGCCCTCGAACCGTCCCGCTCCGGTGGTGTTGACCAGCTCACCGATCACCCCGGGCGGGCAGGGTGTGCCCGACTCGGGGTCAACGATCGCGATGCCCTCGGGCAGCGGGCCCAGCGCACCCGCGGGCGTGTCGGGGGTGCGGCTGATCGCCACTCCGCCCTCGGTCGACCCGAATCCGTCGATCACCACACATCCGAAGCGGCGGGCGAAGCGTTCGACGTCACCGGGCGCACCCTCGTTCCCGTACACCGCGCGCAGGGGGTTGTCGGCGTCGTCCGGACGCTCCGGGGTGGCCAGCACATACGCTAACGGCTTGCCCACATAGTTGGTGTAGGTGACGCCATACTTTCGGATGTCGGGCAGAAACGCCGAGGCCGAGAACTTACGCCGCAATACCATCGAGCCGCGGCAGGCCAGCGCCACCGACCAGCCGACCAGCACCGCGTTGGAATGAAACAGCGGCATTGACACATAGCAGACATCATCGCGGCCCAGAGCGAATCGCTCGGTCATCGTCACGCCGGCGATCGCGACCTTGCCGTGGCTGCACATCACCGCCTTCGGATCACCGCTGGTGCCCGACGTGAAGATCAGCATGAATAAGTCCTCGGGCCGTGCTGCCGGAAAGCCCACCTGGGCATCGGCATGCGTGGCCACCTCCCGGGTCCACTCAGCGGAGTCGACGTTCACGTGCTCGATGCCGGTCAGCGCCGCAGCCGAATTCGAGTCAGCCAGTACCAGCTGGCAATCGGCGTGGCTGATATCCCGGGCCAGTGCGGCGCCACGCCGCACCGGGTTGAGGCCCACCGGCACAATGCCGGAAAGGCCCGCCGCAACCAACATCGCCGAAAAGAACGGGGTGTTTTCCAGCAGCACCCCCACGTGCGGAGGCCTAGCGGGATCCAGGCGTTCGCGCAGTGTCGCGGCGATCGCCGCACCGTGCCGGAGGTGATCGCGCCAGCTGGTGAACGAGTCTTCGAAATAGACGCCCCGATCGTCGACCTCGACCAACGGGGCCAGCAGGTCGGTGACGGTAGGGAGCGGCTCACCCATAACGACTAGACCGGTGTGTCGGCCAATTCGCGGCCGATCTGCAGCAACTGCCCGGTCGCGCCGCCCAGCGCGAACTCGGTCTGTTTGGCCGCCAGGAAGTAGCGGTGCACCGGGTGGTCGATGTCGATACCGACGCCGCCGTGGATATGGACGATGGTGTGCGCTACCCGATGTCCAGCCTCAGCGGCCCAGAACGCGACGGTGGCGACCTCGGTGCCGGCGGGAAGATTCTCACTGAGCCGCCAGGCCGCCTGGGTCAAGGTGAGCCGCAGCCCCTTGACATCGATGTAGCCGTCGGCCAGGCGTTGCGCTACCGCCTGGAAGCTGCCGATTGGGCGCTCGAACTGCTCACGGGTGCGGGCGTAGTCGGCGGTGAGCTGCAATCCGCGTTCAAGTACGCCGAGTTGAAAAGCGCTGCGGCCCAGCGTGCTCATTGTCGAAACCCAGCTGACAGCGTCATCGCCGCCAACTGTGCGCGTAGCGTCGACCTCGACTCCTTCTAATCGAAGGTATCCGGCGCTACCCAGGCTGGTGGTCTGCTGGGCGGTGATCGCGACACCCGGATCGTCTGCTGCGACGAGGAAAAGCACAGTACCCGAATCGCTTTCCGCCGGCACCAGGAAGCCGTCCGCTACCGGACCGTAGCCGACCTGAGTACGGGTACCCGTAAGGCGGTACCCGGCTCCGGTACGGGCCGCCTGCACCGGGCCCTCGCCCGGTTCACCCTCCGGCGCTACGGTGAGGATTTTTTCTCCGCCGACCGCCGGCGCGCCCCACTGCCGCTGGAGTTCGGGGGAGCCGAACCGGCTCAGTGCCCCGGCGGATAACACCACCGACTCCAGGTACGGCACCGCGGCCAGTTGACGGCCGAGCGCGACCAGCACCGCGGTCTGCTCGAGTACACCGAAACCTCCACCGCCCAGCGACTCCGGTGCCGCAGTGCTCAACACGTCGGCGTCGACCAGCTTGCGCCACAGCTCGCGGTCGAAGCGCTGCTCGAGCGCGTCGAGTGCGCGTTGATGCTCCGGCGTGCACACCGCATCCACGATGGTGGTGACCAGATCGCCGAGTTCCTGCGCGGCTTCAGTTGTCGAAAAATCCATGAGGGGGTCCTTTACCGGTTGGCTCGTGGCAGCCCCAGCGCGGTCATACCGATGATGTCGCGCTGGATTTCGTTGGTGCCGCCACCGAAGGTCAAGATCAGGCAGGCGCGGTGCATCCGCTCCAACCGCCCGCGCAGCACCGCACCCGGTGAATCCTGGCGCACGGTGGCTGCGGGGCCCAGCACTTCCATCAGCAGCCGGTAAGCCTCGGTGGCCAGCTCAGTGCCGAAAACCTTGGCGGCCGACGCATCCGCCGGCGACGGGGCGGCAGAGTTCGACGAGGCGAGCTCCCAGTTGATCAACTTGAGAACCTCGACCTTGGCGTGCACGCGGGCCAGATTGAGCTGCACCCACTCCGAGTCGATGAGCCGGGCACCTCGGGTATCCTTGGTGTTCTGCGCCCATTCACGAACTTGGTTGAGCGCCATAATGATCGGCATCGCCGACACCAACGCGACTCGCTCGTGGTTAAGCTGGTTGGTGATGAGTTTCCAGCCGCCGTTTTCCTCCCCGACCCGGTTGGCCACCGGCACCCGGACATCCGAATAGTAGGTGGCGCTCGTGTCCGGACCGGCCATGGTGTGCACCGGTGTCCAGGAGAAGCCTTCGGCGGTCGTCGGCACGATCAACACCGAAATCCCGCGGTGCTTTTTGGCTTGTGGGTTAGTCCGAACCGCCAGCCACACGTAATCGGCGTACTGGATCAAGCTGGTCCACATCTTCTGGCCGTTGACCACGTACTCGTCACCGTCGCGGACTGCGGTGGTGCGCAAGTTGGCCAGGTCGGTGCCGGCGCCCGGCTCAGAATATCCGATGGAAAAATGTAGTTCACCCGCTGCGATCTTGGGCAGATAGAACTTCTTCTGCTCCTCGGTACCGAACGCCATGATGGTCGGAGCGACACTGTTGATCGTCAAAAATGGAACCGGCGCGCCGGCGATGGCGGCTTCGTCGGTGAAGATCAGCTGGTCCATCGCCGAACGGGCCTGCCCGCCGTACTCTTTGGGCCAGCCCAGGGCGAGCCAGCCGTCCCGGCCCATCTGCGCGACCATCTCCCGGTAGACATTGCCCGAGCCGATCTCGCCCGAGGTCGAGTTCAGCGCCTCGCGGCGCTCGGGCGTCATGAGCTTGGCGAAGTACGACCGCAGTTCGCGACGCAGCTCCTCCTGCTCAGGGGTGTAAATGATGCGCATCCCTGCCGCCCTTCGGTCCACAATCCCGCCTACTCACCAGCCGCGACGCCGCACGTCGGAGGCGACCGGTCGCCACCCTGGTTGTAACACGTTCTAGTGTGAGGGTCCAGCGACTGTCCC